>DJGU01000132.1:253-18260 GCA_002432795.1 Anaerolineaceae bacterium UBA5838 | reverse complement strand
TTTGCACGCCGATCATTCACGTAAGGAATCGTTATTTTCCCGTTTTCAAGTCCCCTCTGAACGATGCCTTCGCAGAAGTTCGGATTGACCTGGGGCTGATCACCCAGCAGGATTAAAACACCGTCAATTTCCTGCGGCAGTTGTGATAATCCAATCCTTATTGAGGAACTTTGCCCTTCAGACCACTCGGCATTGGTCACTACAACACAACCCTCTGGCAACCCAGGCTTGATCAAGTCCGCATTTGCCCCCAATACAACCACAACTGGCGATAGTCTTACTTCAATCGCTGTTTTGACGACACTGTTCAATACAGTCGTTTCTCGCCAGGGAAGTAATTGTTTTGGCGACCCAAACCGGCTCGAATCACCAGCCGCCAGGATTATTCCAGCGACCTGTTTACTCATAGTCCCAGAATCCGCTCGTCTCTGGCGTGAGCTTGCCCAGTCTCCTGAGAACTCTTTCGGCAGTCAAAGGGAAGCTGTGGAACCAGATTCCTGTAGCATGGTGAACCGCGTCTATCACCGCTGGCGCGAAAGGTAAAAACGGCATCTCGCCCATCCCCCTGGCACCATAAGGGCCAATCGGATCAGGATATTCCAGGATAACCGAGCGCGTCCGATCAGGAATATCAAGAACAGTGGGAATAAGATAGGTTGAAAGTTCTTTTGTCAGCGCCCTGGCATTCCTTTTTTTCCAGTTTTCAAGGACTACATAACCAGCAGCCTGAACCACACAACCCTCTATCTGCCCTTCAACTTGCATCGGGTTAATTGCTTTTCCAACATCATCCACACTGATCACATCCCGCAGACGAACTTCGCCTGTCTGAATGTTGACATCAGCAAAAACCGCCTGCGCGGCATAGCCATAAGTAAAATTAGGCTTGCAATGACCGTCAGTTTTATCCATCGGGCTGGTAGCTGGGGGACGATAGACATAAGAACCGACAGCAGGTCGCTCGCCTGCCTGCCAATTTTCCAAAGCCAATTTTGCCGCGCCAATGATGGAATTACCTGCCATGTGTGTCATGCGCGAAGCTGAAACACTGCCTGAGTTGAGCGTATTTGAGGTATCAGAGTAATGGCATTCAAGTTTCTCCAATGGCAAATCCAGCGCTTCGGCAGCAAACTGTGCAAAAGCGCTGTGCGATCCCTGGCCAACTTCCGCTCCTGCGTGGAACAACTTCGCTTTTTCAATTTTCTCGTCTCCCTCAAGGATAATCGTAGCGCCGCAATTTTCGGGCGCACCGTAAGAGAAACCAATGTTTTTGTAACCGCAAGCTATGCCAAGCCCCCGTCTGATGTTTGGATCTTCTGATGGAGCGAGCTCAGGCTTTTTCCAGCCATCCGGACCATGCGTCCAACCTGCTTCTTCAGCGCATTTTTGAAGCACCTCACGGATTGTAACTCCAGCGGGAAGCTGCGAACCCATGGATATTTTGGACCCTTCCTTGAAGAGATTTCGCATACGAAATTCAACCGGATCCATACACAGTGCTTCTGCCAGTTTATCCACTTGCATCTCTGCCATGAAGGCTGCTTGCGGTCCGCCAAAACCACGGAAAGCCCCGCCAGGTATGTCATTCGTGTAAACGGCATATGCATCTGTGCTGACATTGGGCACCTCATAAGGTCCGGTGGCAAGCAGAGTCGCGTTGCCGAGCACCTTTGGCGAAGTGTAAACGTAAGCACCGCCATTCGCCCAGATCTGGCATTCAGCAGCCAGGATTTTTCCTTCCGCGTCTGCTCCCCACTTTGCCTTCATCGTATAGGCATGCCGCTTACAATGCCCAATGATCGACTCTTCGCGCGACCAGACAATCCTCACAGGTCGGTCAATCCCGCGTTCGCTTAGTTTCAGTGCCGCCAGTCCAAGAATGATCTGAACTGACATGTCTTCTCTGCCGCCAAACGCCCCACCAATGGCAGGATAAATAATGCGGATAGCGTCAAGAGGCAATCCAAGTGCATGCGCAACTTGTTCCTGATCTTCGTGAGCCCACTGACCAGCAGTAATTATCGTAACTCTGCCTTTTTCGTCCATGAAACTGACGCCTGACTCCGGTTGCAAATAGGCATGTTCCTGAACTGGAGTTTGATATTCTCCCTCCACTATTACAGCGCAATTCTTGAAAGCTTCATCCGTCGACCCACTGCGAACCACATTGTGATGGAAAATGTTGCTGTCTAAACGAGAGTGGAGGATTGGCGCGTCTTTCTTTAAGGCCTCACCGATGGTTTTCACAACCGGCAAGTCTTCGAAGCTTACGACTATCCGCTTGAGCGCCTCCGTTGCAATTTCCTCACTTTCAGCGATCACTAGAGCAACCTGGTCTCCTTCAAAGCGCACGACATCAGCGCCCTCGATGCCGGATCCGGGTCCACACAAGACGGGTTGGTCATTCACGCCGAGCCCATACTCATTGACTGGCACATCTTTTGCTGTAAGCACCATCACAACACCATCAAGTGTTTCTGCCTGCGCTGCATCGACTTCGAGTACCCGGGCATGCGCCTGATGGGCAAACAGCACTTTCATCACAAGCTGATCAGAGAACTGAAAATCACCCGGGTACTTAGCCTTACCGGTCACTTTCGCGACAACATCAAGACGAGTAATAGAATTTCCGACTGTGTTCATTTTAGCTCCTCATCTTGTCCTTGGCTGATTCAATTGCCTCAACAATCTTGTAATATCCTGTACAACGGCATAAATTGCCTGAAATCCCTTCTTTGATCATCTCCTGGTTTGGATTTGGGTTTTCCTGGAGCAGTTTTACTGAAGCCATCACAAATCCTGGCGTGCAGTAGCCACACTGTACGGCTCCATGATCCACAAAGGCTTGCTGAATTGGATGAAGCTCTTCACCCTCAGCAATCCCTTCGATGGTTGTAATTTTTGCCAGGTGTGCTCGCGGCGCAGGTATAAGGCAACTTACAACTGCTTTGCCATCCAGGAATAAAGTACACGCGCCGCACTCCCCTTCTTCACATCCCACCTTTGTTCCCGTAAAACCTACGCGCTCTCGCACCATATTTAGCAAGGTCATATCTTTCGCGCCGTCAATTATGTAGGATTGCCCGTTGATGGTTGTTTCAATTGTTTCTCCATCCCACTCACCTGCAGCAATCTGGTGGTATCCTTCTTTTGTGTCCAAAGCAATCGGCTTTGCGGGCACTTTTGCTGACTGAACACCACTTCGAAGCTCCTTCAATCCGCCTTCTACCAGGACCTGCATCATGTATTCGCGATATTCGTCTGATGAACGAACGTCGCTAATTGGTTTTGTTGCTTCTGCCGCAAGCCGACTTGCCTCTTGTATGACTGCGTCTTCAAGCCCTTTTCCTTTCAGAAAAGCTTCGGCATCTTCTGCGTGGACAATTGTTGGAGCTACCGATCCCATGGTAATCACGGCTTTTTGGATAGTCTCATCTTGCATATCCAGCAAAACACAGCAGTTCAAGACTGCAATCGCCTGTGTGCGGCGAAGCGCCTGCTTCATAAAACTGCCCTTCTGATTGGGTTTCAATGCAGGGAAGTTGACTTCTTTAACAAATTCATCGGAAGCCAACCCCGTTTTTCGCACTCCAAGATAGAAATCCTTCAGTGCAACCGAGCGTTCCCCGCGGCTCGAAACCAACACTAGCGCAGCATCCATCGCCATCAGGGGCGTAATCGTATCATTCGCCGGTGAGGCGGTCACTAGATTACCAACCACGGTCGCGCGATTGCGCAATTGCGGAGAAGCCACACGATGACAAGCCTGAATCAGAGGATTGGCGAATTCTCTTAGCATTGGAGACTGCAGCACATCATTATGAGTCACCATTGCTTCGACGTGGATCACACCCTGCTCATCTTTCCATATCTTGTCCAAACCTGGCAATCGCGAGATATCGATGACGGTATCCAAGTCAGGCCATTTGCCATTCTTGATCTCAACCATCAGGTCGGTACCGCCGGCAATGATCTTGGTCTGTTGATCCGCCCCTTCCAAGGCATGCTTTAGGGCTTCGATGCTTTCAGGCATTAGGTAGTTTTTCCACATATTCGCTCCAAATATTTTTATTTTTTCAATCTTTCAATAACCTCGGCCAGGATGCTGATGGCGATCTCGTTTGGGGTCTCTGCTTTGATACTCAATCCAATTGGTGACTTGACCTGTGCGATTTTTTCGGGGCTGACACCGCGCTCGATCAAACCCTGCCTTGTGGCAGCCCAACGATTTTTTGAGCCAATTAATCCGATATAAGCAGGTGAGCCCTGGAGAATAACTTCCAGACCTTCAACATCCACTTCACTGCCGCGCGTCACTCCAACAACATAAACCCGCTCATCAATGGTCAGATGATCAGGTATCTCAGTGATTGATAAGGGCAATAACTCAACCTTGCCCGGGAACAAATCGGTGTTGCAAAGTTCTTTGCGATCGTCGGAAACGATCACACGAAAATCGAGCATCTGTCCGAACCGTGCGACGGCCTGCCCCACGTGACCTGCGCCGAGGATCAATAAAACCGGCAAGGTAACCTGCGGTTCAATATAAACTTTTACCTCTCCACCACACACACCTGCCGATTCCGGGTTTTCAGCCGAGAGTGAATATTCCAAAAGTTTTGATCTCCCATTTTTTAAAGATTCAACAGCCGCGTCCACGGTCCTTGATTCCAATTCTCCCCCGCCCACGGTACCTTCTGTTTGTCCATCTGCATAAACCAGCATCTTACTGCCGGCATGGCGCGGTACTGCCCCTTTTGTCTCTATCACTATGCACAATGCGACAGCCTTGCCGTCCCTTTTTGCTGCATGCAATCTATCGAGAAAATCCAATTCTAAACCTCCAACAAAGAGAGAATGATAGGAAGCAATTGCTTCTTGCGTGAAACCACGCCTTCAGCCAGCAGACTTCCATCCCCTAGCGGTGTATATGGCAATTCGTCCAGCGTCAGGGGGGCATCCACAAATATCAACCGGCTGGAGCCTTTTACGACATCGGTGATCATCAAACCCGCAAAATCCAGTCCATTTTGCGTTTTTAGTTCCTCCAGGGCAACTTTGAGCTTGCTCATGTAATCCCCAATCTCGTAAACGTCGGTTGTCTCAGCTTGAGCAATCGCGAACTTGATTCCAGCAGCTTCATACATCTTCATATCTGTTTTTACAACTGCTTCCGGTTCCTGCGTCAGGAGACCAGAGCCAGCCTTAATGATTTTTTCGCCATAACTTTCAATGGTTTCATCCTCCAGGGGCGAGCCGGGCACAAAAGCCCATCTTGCCAGCACCTCGGCAGCAGTTTTATCCCGCGGGGTTGTTGTTGGTGAACTGAAAATTAACGTGTCCGAAAGCAGCCCAGCCAACAGCAAGCCAGCAATTCTTGGAGGTGCGCTCAAGCCCACCTCCGTGATCTGCTCCGTTACCAAAGTAGAGGTACTACCAACGATGTCAACGGTGAATTTGATTGGATTATGGGTAGATTGGTTTCCAAGCCGGTGATGATCAAGGATCTCGAGCAACTCGCTTTCTTCAAGGTTAGCAATGGACTGTTGAGGTTCATTGTGGTCCACCAACACAACCTTGATCCTGGGCGGACTTAGCAAATCCTGCTGACGAACCACACCAAGGTAGCGTTTGTTCTCGTCCACGACCCAGTACTCGTTAGCCTCCTGCCTGAGCAAACGATTGATCACATCTTTAATGCGCGTTTGGGGCAGGAACCTGGGGATATCCGTGTTTGCTGCTTCCCGACATGGAATGTCCATTAGCTCAGCAATCGTCATTTCCCGCAATTTTGCATGGGGACCAATAATTTTTCGCAAGAAATCAAACATGCTCTTTCCGGTCACCATGCCGTAAGGTGTCCCGTCCAAATTGACAACCGGGGCAATCCCACCTGTGCGCGAAAGGATCGTCCAGGCTTCATTCAATGAACGATCAGGCGAGACTGCGTCCAGCCGGCGCATCACCGATTCAAAGCGTGGTGATGCATCCGTAACCAGGAGAGGCGGATCAATCTCAAGCCATTTTAGAACATAAGCAGTCTGCGGATTGATGGAGCCCGCCCTGCTTGCGACCGCGTTTGATCCATCACGTTCACCTAAAAGCCAGGCGTATCCTGTCGCAGCGGCAATCGAGTCGGTATCAGGGTTGATGTGTCCTGTTACATAGATCGTATCGGATTTTCGTCCAAAAACGCTGTTTTTATCCATCGGTTTTGCTTTCTGAGTTAAATTTTAAGGCTCGCCAGATCCGTTCTGGAGTTAGTGGATTTTCAAACACGTCGGCTCCACAGGCATCCAGAACTGCATTTCCGATGGCTGGCGCTGCGCCATCCAAGGGAATTTCAGCAACAGCCTTTGCGCCATAAGGCCCGGTTTCTTCATAGGTCTGGACAAAAATTGAGCGGATTGCAGGCATCTCGTCAGCCCTGAAGATGTGATAATCGACCAGGTCGCGCTCGCGCGGCTGTCCCTCTGCATCGTAGCGCATCTCCTCACTGACACCATAGCCCAGAGCCTGAGCAACACCGCCTTCGATCTGACCAGACGCGGCGATTGGGTTGATGATGACTCCCGAATCCACAGCCATGATGAGATCTTCCACCGTGACCTGTCCGGTCTCGATATCCACCAAAACGGTCGCAAACTGCGCGGCAAAGGGCGGCGGTGAGTTTGGCGACACATAGGAGGCCGTCGCCATGATCTGTTCCTGGTTGCGCCAGTGTAGTGAATCCAGCGCGATTTCAGCCATGCTGATTTTGGAACCTGATGGCGAAACTGCATGCCGGTCTTTCAAAATCAAATCTGCCGGCTCTACCACCTCCCCTTTATCTTCAAAAAGCTGAGCCGCGCGTTGTTTGATTCTTTGCGCTACATCTTTGGCAGCTTTCAGAACCGCCGTTCCGGAGATATAAGTTGTCGAAGAAGCATATGCACCGACATCAAATGGGGTTGTGTCGGTGTCGGAGGAGGTCACAATGATGTCTTCCAGTCCCACGCCCAGTGTTTCCGCGGCAATCTGACCCAGGACTGTATCACTTCCGGTTCCGAGGTCTGTTGCCCCTACCAACAGGTTAAAACTGCCATCCTCATTGATCTTGATGCTGGCGCCGCCCATATCCAGGTTGGGAATTGCTGTCCCTTGCATCACCGTTGCGATGCCTATACCGCGCCTCAGATGGGGCTTACCCGGAACCGTATGCCAGGCTTCATTCCCGAATTTGTCATCCCAGCCAATTGCCTTGCGTCCTTCTGCGGTTGCTTGTTCAAGACCCACAGTCATTATAATTTCTGGCACTGGTTCGCGCCCCTCATTCCAGGCAGTGCTGAATGGCTGAACCTCTCCTGGTCGCAGAGCGTTCTTCAGGCGAAACGCGATCGGATCCAAGCCAAGCGCCCGTGCAATATTTTCCAGATGACGGTCGAGCGGCCAATAGCCCTGCGGCACGCCGTAGCCGCGGTATGCGCCTGCTGGGGTCGTATTTGTGTAAACGATATCCGCGTAAAAGCGAATGTTAGGATGCTTTCGGTATTCCCCATCTCCAACATATAAACCCATGGTCTTCTGACCCGTGTTTCCGGTAACAGTCAAAGCATGGCAGCCATAAGCGCCGGTGTCCGAAAGGGCGGTCATCTCGTTAGCGGTCATGGTACCATCCAGCTTGACGCCGGTTTTCATGCGAATGCGCATCGGATGGCGTGCACGGGAAGCAATAAATTCCTCTTCCCTGCTCATTTCATAGAGAACAGGTCTCCCTGTCACGATCGTCAGATGAGCGGCAACGTCTTCAATCAGCACTTCTTGCTTATTGCCGAAGCCTCCGCCAATGCGCGGCTTGATGACGCGGATACGTTTCACCGGCAGCCCAAGCACAGGCGCCATCTGACGCCTGACATGGAATGGCACCTGGGTGCTCGTGCGGATCACGAGGCGGTCATCTTCATCCCAATAGGTAAGGGTAACATGCGGTTCAATGTGTACCTGCTGCACTTTAGGAACCACATATTCCTGCTCAAAAATTCGATCAGCTTCGGCAAAACCCTTCTCAACATCTCCGATGTCGATGCGAATTTTCGCTGCAAGGTTGATGGCTGGATCTGAGTCTCCAAAATTGACATAATCGTCTTCGTCATGAATGCGGACTGCGCCTTCTTTCATGGCGTCCCTTGGGTCCACAATCACTGGCAAAGGTTCATAAGTCACATCAATTAATTCCAGCGCCTTTTCAGCAATTTCCGCCGTCTCAGCCGCTACAAAAGCAACCCTGTCTCCCACAAACCGTACTTTGTTATCCAGCGAGAACATATCCAGCGGACCAGGAATTGGGTCAGACTGCCCTGCTGTGGAGTAAGCCACACGCGGCAGATCCTCCCAGGTCAATACAGCCGCCACACCCGGCAATTCTTTAGCCTTGCTGGCATCAATGCTGATGATCCTCGCATGGGCATAAGGCGATCTGAGAACTTTCGCAACAAGCGTACCCGGAAGCTGCAAATCTGCTGTGAATGCCGGCTTTCCCTGCGCGAGCTTTGCCGCGTCAACCTTGATCTCAGATTTACCGATAGTTTCAGTCTCAGGGATTGCATCAACTGCAAAGATTTCCGGTTCGTAAACCTGTTCTACCGCCTCATCGTCAGACGAGTGCTGTTCACTCTGCCTGATATCCGCAGCTGCCTGCAGCACGGCCTGGACTGGTTTAACATACGCAGTACAACGGCATAGCACTCCCGACAAAGCCTCCCTCACCTCTGCTTCAGTGGGGTCCGGATTCTGGCGCAGCAAAGCCTTGGCAGCCAAAATCATGGCAGGCGTACAGTAACCGCATTGGATCGAGCCGCTTTCAATGAAAGCTTTCTGGATCGGGTCATAACCCTCAGTCTTTTTCCAACCTTGCTCCGGATGCTGACCAAATTGCTCAAGCGTCTCGAGGCTGTGCCCTTGTGCCTGCACTGCCAGGAACATACAGGAATTTATGGGTTCTCCATCCATCAATACCGTGCATGCCCCACATTCCCCACGCACACATCCGCCGGATTTCACGCTCAAAAAGCCCAAACGTCTCAATACTTCCAGCAGGCTTTCACTTGGTCGGCATTCAGTTTCATAAGTCCTGTCGTTGATCAGGAGGTAGAGTTTCATGATTCCTCCTTTGTGTTAGAGTCTTGAGTAAGCTTCTGCAGGCACCGTGAAAGCAGAACTGCGGCAACTTCCTGCCGGTATTCTGCCCCTGCCCATTGATCATTGATATCTTTATAAAATTCCCGGATTTTGTTTTCGCCGTCACCTTCGGCATGATATAGGTCGAACTCAGCCCACATCGCTTCCGAACCTCCACAAGCAATGTGAATTCGGTCGTCAGATCGTTTTGAGGCTGCCACAGCCACCACAGGCTGATCCTTCGGGCTTCGTCCCACTGAGGCAAATGCCAGCGAGATGGGTTTGGGGATCCATAGCTCCTCGATGAAGTCTTCGGCAAGCTTGGCTTTGAGAGCCTCTGAGTGAGCCTGACCATCTTCTTCCCCCGAAAGCCGGTACTCTGCTTCCATTGCGTTAAGGCAAATTTGCACTACAGACCGACCATTACTGGATTTAACATAATTGGTCAGGCTCAGACTGTTGCGCAGGTTGACACCTGCTTCAATCGAAATTGCCTCCTTGAGGTCTGCAGATTCCAATGCATCACCAAGTTGCTGCAAATTGATCAATCCCCCGATATAAATCGCGTCCTCAGCAAATCCGACCTGGTCCAGATCAAGCTCCTGCAGGTCAATCAGAATTGATGCAGAATCTTTGGCTTTTGGGTGATAGTCACCGCCAGCCAGATACATGATCTGACCTTCAAATTCCTTTTGCAGACCTTCGAGCTCGTCCCAGGTAACCGGACGGGCATAAGTAAGTTCAAGTTTAGTCATCGTCATACACCTTCCAACCCATCAAAGCCGGGTCTGTGCCTTGAGTAAAATCCTCGCCAATTTCCACGAAAAGAGCCTCAGCTTCTGCCAGAAGTTCCCCATCCTGGTTGCGTATTTCGCCATATGCCTGGGAAACTTTTCCGCGTTTCTTCAGCAGTCTGCCGGTAATTTTTAATCGTTGGTTCGTAGGCACCGGCTGCCGGTACTTGACCGTCAATTGGCTGGTTACCGCAAAGCGGTTTGGATCATCCGCCGTTGCAGCCCGGCCTGCAGCTTCGTCCATCATTGCCACAATATTGCCCCCATGAACCATCCCAGGATAGCCGGCATACTCCTCCGGAACAACAACTTCCGAGGTAACTTCACCATTGTCCTGCAGGAAAAACGTCATGCGCAACGATACCGGGTTTTCCCGACCGCAAACATAGCAACTTCGACTGCTTGGCAACTGCTGCATCATGCCTCTGCAGCGAAAGTATCGATCAGCAGCTTGGTGTTGCCGCCTACGCCGTACAAAATCGGAGTGGTGCAGCCGTGATCGATGTATTCCTGAACTTTCTGCTTTGCTTCAGATGGTGTGCCGCTGGCTGTGATGCGATAAATCAGATCCTCTGGCACCAAATGCTTCGCAGCCTGGATTTGTTCGTGGGTGGCAGGCCAGCCAAGAATTGCCTGGATTTTTTCCACGACATCCATCGAAACGCCTGACGCCTTTGCAATATGGGGCTGCTGTGCCAGATACTGAGTGAGCAATTCACGCGTGCTGTCAATTGCAACATCATGGTCCTCGTCCACCGAGCAAACAATTAATTGAGGCCGGTCAAAATCTTCCAGCTTGCGTCCTGAAATCTTCAAACCCTTTTCCAGTTCTTCGATTGCCATGTCGTTATACTCAACGGGAACACAGTAATTCATAACAATCCCATCCGCGATCCGACCTGTCATTTCGATCATTTTTCCACCGGTTGCTCCGATATAAATCGGGACATTGCGGGGCTCACGCCGTCCGTGCACCACATCCAACTCAATCTCATGTACCCGGTGGAATTCGCCTTCAAAACTGACGCGTTCCATGTTGAGCAGGCGGCGTAAGACGATCACGGTTTCTTCCATCGCCTTAAGGGGTTTTGTGCGATCGATACCAACATTCTTCGCCAATGGATCCCACCAGGCGCCGATACCGCAAATAATACGATTTGGAGCCAGGTCATCCAGAGTCAGGAAGGTTGATGCCAGCAATCCTATGTTGCGCGTCCAGTTGTTGATGACAGCCGAGCCGATCTTGATGCGCTCTGAGACAGCTGCGTAAGCGGCCATTGGCACGATTGCGTCGCGCACCAGGCGGCTTTCAGCTTGCCAAATGGCATCAATCCCCTTTTCTTCAGCATACCGGACAATGTCCAGTCCATCGCGCAAGTCATGCGCGTCCTGCAAATAGAGAGCGTATTTTTGTGTCATAGTGAGATTTCCTTTCTTAATTGGCTCATTATTGTGAGTTCGGATTGTGTGTTAATAATACGAGATAACTCCAGTGAAGTATCAAGATCCCACTGGATATTATCATTCAGGTAGACAACAAGTTCTGCATTTTTATCCATCGCCTGTTTTATATGTTTGCGGAAAGAACCAGAACCAAATCTGGGCTGGATCAAATCCGGATCATTCATCACTAATGCGTTCGTGCCTGATTGGTAGTGATCAGGAACGATAACCAGTTTGCGAGTACCCTCTGCCAGGCAGATCAAACTGTTTAGATCTTTTGAGGTCATTAATGGCAAATCGCTTGGCAGCACCATGATGCGTTCCACCCCTGCCTGGCAGGCGTGTGCTTGAGCTTTTGAGATCGCCAGGTTGAGACTGCTATGCTCATCTTCCATCAGAGCCACACCTCCATGCGTCTCGCACCAGTTCAGGGCATGATCTTCCCTGGAAACGACCAAGATCCTGTCGATCTCTGGTATTTCTTGTAGTTTTGTAAAGGTGCTTTCAAACAATTTTTGGTTGAGTTCTGCCAATTCAGCATCTGAAAACAAATGCCGCAGCCTCGATTTTCCAACGTGATACTTCTTCACAGGTAAGATTGCCCAAGTAATCATCTGCCTTGAAGAATCCTCGCTCCGAGGGATATCACAGCTTCTGCCAGCGCAATCTTGTCCTCATCATTCTTCATAATTGTTTGAAACGATTGATTAATTATAGCCGAGGACTGCCAGTTTTCAGCATCTGGCAGGTCGAGATCATCGAAAATGAATCCATCCAGAAGCTCCTCATAATGCTGCCTTACAGCTTCCGACGAAGGATGGATCCCCAGGTCAGCGAACATTTTGGCTGCCGGACCTTTTAGCGCGCTGCCCTGGATAATTGGCGATACTGCCACTACCGGCTTGCCCTGCAAGCTGTTTCGCACACCTCGCAAAGCCAGGATCGGATCGATGCTCACCCAGGGATTTGAAGGCGCCAAAACGATCAAATCTGCTTCAAGCATTGCCTCAATCACCAAATCACTTGCAGCAATCTCTCTGTTGCCTAAAAGTGCAATGTCGGCGATTTCTGGCTGGCATTTCAATCTTACAAAATAATCCTGGAAAGCCAGCCACTCCCCCTCTTTGGTTTTGATCAGTGTTGGGGCTGGCTCATCGCACATGGGCAACACCCGCGACTGAATGCCAAAAACCTCACAAAAATGAGCCGTTACCTCGGTGAGGGTTTTACCCTCGCTCAACAAACGCTGACGCTCCAGGTGCCATGCAAGATCTCTGTCTCCCAGCGCAAACCAATCCGGAGCACCGAACCTGCGTATTTCCTCCAGCACCTGCCAGCTTTCATCTTTGCGCCCCCATCCATGCACTGAATCCGCCAGCCCTGCCAGCGCATAACAAACCGAATCAAGATCAGGGGATATATGCAGCCCAAAATGGGAAAAGTCATCGCCTGTGTTAACCACCGCGCTCAAATGTCCAGGTTGCAGCACCTTATCCAGGCCTACCAGCAGCTTAGCCCCACCCACACCGCCTGCCAATGCCGTTACTTTGAGATACTTGGAGGCTTCCATAAACTCAGGGATCATCGGAAGAGATCGTTCTCCTTCTTTCGGATCAATTCCTGGGCGTTGCCCTCCCTGAGCGGATAGGGAAAGCCCCTCGCCAGCACAACCGGAGTGCCTTCACCTGCCTGTCCCATCATCAGCGAACCTCCTGCTGCCAATTCATCCGCTGTCGCAATCGTTGTAACCCGAAGTTTGTAGTGGTACATATCTTCCTCTCCCCGCATATCGAGCAGTGCAGGCAAGCCGGAGGCACCTATCGTCGTGCCAAGCACACCATTACGCCAGGCCCGTCCGTGTGAATCAATGATGATCACACCCAATCTTGTTCCATTCAAGACTTCCAATTCCGCGCGGATCATTGCAGCCGAGAGATCAGAATCTTCCGGCAGGAGCAAAACCCAATCCTCGTCGTTCCCCCAACTGCCCTTGACATTCGAGTGATCGATCCCGGCATTGGCACAGATAAAACCGGATTTGTGCTCCACGATGATCGTTCCAGGTCGGGTACGCACGACTTCGTTGCTTTCCTGCAGGATCAACTCAACCAATTCAGGTCGTTTACCGAGGTACTCTGCCAGTTCAATTGCTTTGGCAGATGGCTGCACGGTCGTAAGATTCACCAGCCTGCCTTCTGCTTTTGAAACAATTTTTTGCGCAAGGATCAGGATATCCCCATCCTGCGGGAAGAGCCCATTTTCTCCAATAGCTGCAGTAATAATTTCCGCCAGGTTATCTCCAGCCCGAATTTGAGGAATCCCCTGCAGGGCGAAATATGTCAGTTGTTTAGGTCTCTTCATGGATGCCTGTGATGCGTATGCCGGAAGAAGGAACCTTGTGCTTGATGTTTAAGCCAATCAGGATGGAGGTCAAGCCTTCCACTACGACCGCATTCTGAATGACGCCTGCATCCCAGGCTTTGAGCCCAATATCTTCTGACAATCCAATCACAACTTCACGCGCGGCTTTGTTGCCGCCAGCCACCAAAACATCACATTCAATTTCTTCATCAGAAAGTAAGTGCTCAAATGAAATTGTCTGGAAGGCTGCCACCACCTTTACGTCCTCACCCAGGATCGCTTGAGCTTGCTGAGCTGCGCTGCCTTCCTCGGGCATTTGCACACGCGTAACCTTTGGAGGCATAAGCGGCACTACAACATCGATCAGTATCTTCCCCTGCAGCTCTTCTTTCAAGCCCTCCAGGGTTAAGCGATGCGCTGAAAAAGGAACGGTCAGGACGGCAATATCACACGCCATTACAGCTTTGTCGTTGGTGGTTCCGCTGACATCGCCTTCACCATGTAGCCTTTCTTTCAACTCTTCCGCCGCTGCCAACGCTTTTGCCTCGCTCCGCGATCCAATAATGATCTTATGTCCGGCTCTTGCCCAGCGATAGCCCAATCCACTGCCCTCGCGTCCGGTCCCCCCGATAATTCCTATTGTATAAGCCACGATTCTCTCCTTTAGTACGAATTTACTCTATCCCAGCTTCGAATTGCTGCTTCGCGTGCTTTTGCGGCAATTTCAGCCTCATCCAGCAAGAGCAGCTTGCGATCCTTCATCAGGAGCTTGCCGCCGGCAATCGTGCTGGTCACCATTCCATCACGGAAGCCAAACAGGATATGCCAGGGCAAGTTGCCAGCATGCATAGGGGTGATTGGGTGATAATCCACCAAAATCAAGTCCGCCGCGGCACCTTTTTCTATCATACCTATGCGCAAGCCGCCCCAAGTTTGGCTTGCAAGCCTTGAATTATTTTCAACGGCTATCTTGATCACATCGTAGCCATTCATTGCTCTAGGATCAGCCTGCTGGTCTTTTTGAATCAAGTATGCAAAAAACCATTCCTGCCACATGGCATTCGAAAAGCCGTCATTACCCAGGCAAACCTTCACGCCCTGCTTAAGCATCTCCTCAACCGGGGCAACTCCCACCGCGTTATTCATGTTAGACCGTGGCTGGTGGGAGAGCCAGGTGCCGCTTTGCGCCAGGAGGTCAATCTCGTGAGGAGTAATATGCACGCCGTGCGCCAGAATTGTTTTTTCGCCCAGTATGCCACTATCTGCAAAACGCTCGACCACCCGCCTGCCGTACTTGGTCAGAGAATCTTCCTGGTCTACGATCCCTTCAGCCGCGTGGCTGTGAAATCCAACCCGACCATTATTTTCAGCAATACATTTTTCAAGCGTCTCATCGCTGACCGTCAGGCTGGCATGTAAACCAAAATGGGCCTTCAGCATTGGGCTGTAATTCCCGGCCTCCACCCCACTGATAAAACGTCCGTTCTCCCGTATCCCAGCCAGGGCTTTCTCTTCACCATCGCGATCGGTAACCTCGTAGCAAAGCGAGGCTCTTAAACCAGATTCCGTCACCGCATCTGCTTCAATGTCAAGGGAGCCATCAATGCAATTTGGCGAGGCGTGGTGATCGAAGAGGGTCGTGCAGCCATACCTGGTAGCGTCTGCCAACAGCGCCAGTGCTGAATACTTTACGCCTTCTTCATCAAGCCCCTTATCGAGCTTCCACCACAAATTTGCCAGTATCTCCTGGAAGTTGCGTGACGGTTTTCCCGGCACCGCCATTCCTCGTGAGAATGCACCGTAAAAATGCGTGTGGGCACAGATCAAGCCGGGCATCACGATTTGCCCCTGTGCATCCAGGATTTCTTCCTCTGGATAAGAATTTTTCAGTTCAGCTTCGCTTCCAATTTCCTGAATTAAACCATCCTGGAGTAGAAGAGCTTGGTCCTCCAAAATCTCATTTGGGTCGCCCCAGGTAACAATCTTTCCGCTCGTGATGATCATTGACTCTCCTTTTTCCTATTGAGATTAAAACCGCCTCGTTCAGCAGAAATTATTCCTCAGCAGTGATCTCATAAAGTTCCACCAGAACCCCGCTGGCAGATTTCGGATGGATAAAAGCCATTTTCCGTCCGGGAAGTACTTGCGCTGTCTCATTGATCAATCGCACGCCCGCATCCTTAAGTTCCTTGATTTTTGCTTCGATATCATCCACTTCGATACACAAATGATGCATGCCTTCCCCCCTCTTTTCCAGGTAGGCAGCTATGCCAGAATCCTCCGTGGTGGGCTGCACCAGCTCAATTTCACTATCGCCAATCGGGATGAAGGCTACTTTTGAAGCCTGTGAAGGTACGTCCTCCACGTGGTGCAGCTCAAGCCCCAGGGCAAATTCCCAGAACTTGAGCGACTCTTCAATGTCACGTACAACGATCGCTACATGGTTGATTTTCTTGATTTGGCTCATCAATTCTCCTTAAATGAAGGTTGGCGCGCGATATTCACCCCAGACTTTTCGCAATCTGCCGCAAATCTCGCCTAATGTCAGTTTGTTCTCCACACATTCAATGATGATGGGCATCAGGTTCTCATCACCCTGGGCTGCATTCTCCAGCCTTTCCAGCAGCGCGTCCACTAAAACCTGATCCCTGTCTGCCCGTAAGCCAGCCAGGCGTTCACGCTGTTCGGACTCGATTTTTGGATCAATCTTCAGGGATTCGAGCTCGATCTTTTCATCCACGGTGAATTTATTCACACCAACCACAATATCCTCGCGGTTCTCAAGTCGCCGCTGGGCTGCAAACGCAGCGTTCTGGATTTCACCCTGGATGTAGCCGTTTTCAATCGCCTTCAAGGCACCGCCCATCTCGTCAATTTTTTGCAGGTATTCGACTGCTTTTTTTTCAATCTCATCGGTCAGGTACTCAACCATGTAGGACCCTGCCAGAGGGTCAATCACATCTGCGACGCCCGACTCGTAACCGATGATCTGTTGGGTACGTAACGCCACCTGCACAGATTTTTCCGTAGGCAGCCAGAGGGCTTCATCCATGCTGTTGGTGTGCAGTGACTGCGTGCCACCCAAAACTGCTGCCAGTGCCTGCAAAGTAACACGCACAACATTGTTTTCCGGCTGTTTTGCTGTCAGAGTAGACCCGGCAGTCTGCGTGTGAAAACGCAGTTTCTGCGAATTAGCAAGCTTGGCGCCAAAGCGCTCCTTCATGATCTTTGCGTAAAGCCTTCGAGCGGCGCGGAATTTGGCAACTTCTTCCAGGAAATTGTTGTGGGAATTGAAGAAGAAAGAAAGCTGCGAGGCAAATTTGTCCACGTCCATGCCGGTTTTGATGGCTGCTTCGATGTAGGCAATGGCATTCGCCAACGTGAAAGCCACTTCCTGAACTGCGGTGGAACCGGCTTCGCGGATGTGATACCCGGAAATGCTGATCGTATTCCAGTTAGGCACTTCTTTCTGACAGTATTGGAAAATGTCCGTGATCAAGCGCATGCTTGGGGTTGGAGGGAAAATATAAGTGCCGCGAGCGATGTATTCCTTGAGGATGTCATTCTGAATGGTTCCACGCAATGCTGCCGGAGACACCCCTTGTTTCCTGGCCACCGCTATATACATGGCCAGCAGCACCGCCGCAGGAGCGTTGATGGTCATGCTCGTGGATACCTTATCCAGCGGGATTTCCGTGAACAAAGTCTCCATATCTTCAATCGAAGAAATCGACACCCCAACCTTACCCACCTCACCCAACGCGATCGGGTCATCCGCGTCAAAGCCGATTTGAGTAGGCAGATCAAACGCTACTGAGAGCCCGGTTTGACCCTGTTCAAGCAAAAAGCGATATCGCCTGTTTGATTCTTCCGCACTGGAATAACCGGCGTACTGTCGCATGGTCCAAAACCGCCCACGATACATCGAGGGCTGAACGCCTCGGGTGAAGGGATACTCACCTGGATAACCCAGGCTGGCTTCCCGATTAGCAGGGATTTCTGATGGTGGAATAACAGGGCTGAGGGGAATTCCTGAATCAGTAAAAAATTCTGCTTTCCTTTCAGGGAATTTCTTAATGGCAGGTATATAGACCTTTTCCTGCCAGTTCTCATAATCAGTTTGTTCCGTCATGTCTCTCCTCATTGTTTAGGAATGTGACTAACGGGCTAAGTATAATCTATTGGCATACAAAATTGGCGGAATGCATACTCTGGAAAGCAGAAAATAATTAGAACCGGAGTTTCTCATTTTA
>DJGU01000132.1:0-177 GCA_002432795.1 Anaerolineaceae bacterium UBA5838 | reverse complement strand
ATATCGGAAAATGAGAAACTCAGTTGAGCGGGCTGGTCTCCAGACCGAGCACGGTATCTAAATGCAGTTTGAAGGGTGGGTCATCGTGCTCGAAGAGTATGGCGTCATAGATCCTTGAGCTTTGCAAACCTTGCGATAGCCAACCCACCGAATGTAGTAATTGTCATTCTGAGCCTC
>DJGU01000036.1:39423-39555 GCA_002432795.1 Anaerolineaceae bacterium UBA5838 | reverse complement strand
TTTGACTATAGCAGGAAAAAGCACACAAAAAGGAGAGTTCCATCCATAATTAGTTTGATACAAAAAAAGGAGGAACTCTCACATGACAGACCAAGCTGTCCAAGTAATTATAACGGTAGTGGTAGGGCAAGA
>DJGU01000036.1:1552-39330 GCA_002432795.1 Anaerolineaceae bacterium UBA5838 | reverse complement strand
GATCCCCAAGACCTGGAAGAATGTTGGACGAGTGGCTCGGAAGGTAACCTTTGAAAGCGGATATACCATTTATAAAAGGCGCATCTACCGCGATGAACACGGTCAAATCTGGAAGCCTCTGGACCTGCTTTTGGGGGTGGAGGCTTATGCACGAAACAGCCGCAAGGTGCAAGAAATGGGCTGTTTGCTGGCCAGCCGGAGCAGCTATCGCAACGCTTCAGAGATGCTGAGTTATCTCCTGAAAACAGTCATCAGTCCAAGCAGTTTACAGCGTATGGTAAAGCGTTTTGGGGCCTACATCTCAGCCTGTGAGGCAGATTGGCGTCAAGCGGAGCCAGCAGGGAAGATCAAGGCACCCATCCTCTATGCCGAGAGCGATGGGGTATGGCTGCATTTGCAACAAGCCAAAACCAAGCGGGCTGAGGTGAAAGTAGGCTTGTTGTATTCGGGCAAGAGGAGGATCGGCCGCGATCGATTTTGCTGTGAAAACAAGGTTGTGATGACCCAACTGGGCGGGTCCAACGAGGAATGGCAGATCAAATTACGCGAGTTGGCCGATCGCCATTTTGATCTCAGCCAAACCAACTACCTGGTGGTTGGCGGCGATGGAGCAACCTGGGTGAAACACAGCTTTGACTTGATCCATCAATCTGCACCAGTTCTCCACGCTTATTTCTCCGTGCTCGGCTCAGGTGTGGTTCCTCCTTCTTCTTGCTCTTTGCTTCCCGGATATCCTCTGCAATCACCATCCTTCGCACAGTCTCTTTACTCAAACATATCCCCTTTTGCATTTCCAACTTCTCTGCCATCATGGTTGGCCCAAACCCTTTCATGATCGGCCGCTTGATGAATTCCCTTACCTTATCCCCTATCTCAATATCCATTCGGTGGTTGCTTGGTTTTCCGCGCTTTCTTGAAACTAATCCTTCATCTCCTTCCTCTTTTTTTGACTGCGGACTTTTGAAACGCATACCCGTTTAACAGCTGATTTCTGATGTTTTGAATTATTGGTTACAATTAGATTGTCTCTTTGACTGCACCCTGTCACGTCAACACAGGGCAAGAAAGGAGTTGACATGAAATCATTCCTTCGAAGCACAACCTTCCTTCTGGTTGTATTGATAGTATTGCTGCTTTCCTCCTGCAGCGGGCTGCCCATCAGCCTGCCAGCAGTTCCAACTTCCGAAAATCTTCCGCAACCCACAACCGAACCAAGCCCCCAACCACAGCCCACGTTCGCAGTCGTTCTGCAGGGCTCCCTTCTGGAATGGTCCGATGAGCTCAGTGAAGAATACTGCACCTCTGGCAACCCTGGCCGCTTCACCAGCCTGATCTCCACCTCTGGCGCTTATTACAGTGTCCAAAGTGGCGACTCGCAAAGTGTCTGGCGCTTTCTGCCAGATGAGACCGACAGAGAAAAAATCGCCGAAACCCTGGCGGAGGACGGCAAGTTCATCGAGTCGCTGCGGGTCAATGAGAAGTGGTTGGTGATGCTGATATTTGACCACCCCATGCATGTGCAGGGATGGCGCGTGGAAGTGCTCAATTTGGAGACGAACGTCCAACAGCGCCTGACAGACAACATCGAAGCCAACGAGAATATCGTCTATCTCGACATGGAACTGCAAGGGGATGTGCTCTACTTTCTCACCCACACCGTGACGGAGGATGACTCCAGGCAGATTTCCACCATCCACGCCTTCAACCTTGCTGAAGGCACTCAGGATATTCTCCTGAGTCTGGAATCCGATCTGATTTACAACCAGCTGGCGGTCTCTGAAAAGTACCTGATGATCAGCCAAAGCGTCAGCGGCAAAGCCCCGGATGCGGTTTTTCCAATCCTCTTTTACAGCTTCGAAAGCAAGCAACTCGAAGAATTGATGGAAATTTCAGGGTCACATCCTCTGATGGACTGGCCCCTCGCCGCCTGGTCTGAGCAGGGTCCAAACCAACTACCGGAAACTTTCAAGGTATTCGATTTCGACAGTGGACTTTCCTGGCCGCTATTGATTCAGGGCGAGCAGCCTTCCAATTTTGATCTCAGCAAGAAATACCTGGTTTGGATCGATCCGACTGAACCAACCAGCGCTTTCCCGGCTGTGTTTTTGATGTCCCTCGATGACGGACACAAAATTACAGTAAACACAGAAAGGCAGGAACTTATGCCGCAGTTCCCGCAGGTCAGGGATGATAAGTTGATTCTTGGTCTGGTGAGGGATTTTGGCAGTCAGGACGCCCAGGGCATGATCTGCACCATTCCCCTCGAGGACCTGCAAGCGCTTTCACAGCCCATTCCAGATTCTTCGCCATAATTCCATTAGGGTCAATGCAAAACGGTTTTTCCTTTTGCTGATCCGTGGATTCCCTATTGAATTTTGGCACTCCATTCTCTATAATATAAACATCCGGGTGCATGATTTGACCTTGCTTAAACCCGCGCTTTCGACCCAACCCACTTATAACAATCAAATACTGGCTGCAGCTGCAAAATTGACGCCACCTTTTTGGTAGGCTCATGCAGGCGGATCCTCTCTACACCAGGGGATTCCCGTTTACACCACTCAAATGACAGTCTCACGAAGGAGGTTATCCATGTATAAATACAAGTTATTAACAGCTTTTCTGATAACGGCACTACTCTTTCTGCCTTTAGGCAACAATTATCCTCAGGCAAAGACCGATCTCTTCCTCAACGCCCCGCCTGCCACAACTCCTGGCTGGACCTTCACCGGTGAGCAAAGTGCAAACTATCTGGGTCAATCTTGGATGCCGGTCGGAGATGTGAACGGAGATCGATATGATGACCTGATCGTCGGGGCATACGGGTTTGACACACCAACCATAACAAACGCAGGGCGGGTATACCTTTTTTATGGTAACTTCACTGGGCTGGATGCCACACCGGATTGGGTGGTGGACGGGGGGATGACAGACGCATACTTTGGCTACAGCGTAGCTGGCGCGGGGGACGTCAACGGAGATGGCTATGACGATGTGCTGGTCGGCAGTCACGGCTATGATCTCACTGAACCTGAAACTGTAAACGTTGGTAAAGTCTATCTTTACCTCGGATCCGACGGTTCGCTTCAAAATACACCTGCATGGACCTATACAGGCAGCCAAACTGGTCAGGCTGTTGGTGAAAAAGTAGCTGGTCTGGGCGATGTTAATGGGGACGGCTTTGAAGATATCGCCGTAGGCTCCAGGGGTTGGGATGGGGCGGTGACAGATTCGGGTCTGGTATCTGTTTTCTATGGTTCTTCTACTGGTCCAGCCGTTACACCCGATTGGACTGCAGAGTCAGACCAGACCTTAAGCAATTTCGGCGCATCTCTGAGCAGCCTTGGTGATGTGAACGGCGACGGTTACAACGACCTGATCGTTGGCGCTGACAAGTATGACAACGGCACCACCGATGAAGGCGCTGCCTTTGCCTGGTATGGTTCGGAAGATGGGTTTGGAGATTCTGGCAACCCCGCCAATGCGGACTGGATGGCGGAGAGTAACCAAAGCACCCGCTCCTTTTCCTATTTTCTGGGCAGTGCCGGCGATGTGAACGATGACGGGTATGACGACGTGCTCATATCATCCTGGGAGTACGACAACCCCACATTTGATGAAGGTGCTATGTTCCTGTGGTATGGCTCAGAGGACGGAATTAATGAAGGCATAACAGGCAATCCTGGTAACGCTGATTGGCTGGCAGAAAGCAATAACTGGGGTTACGCATTCGGCACCGTAACCGGCATCCCAGGAGATATCAACCATGATGGCTATGACGACGTGATCGTCGGGTGTCAGTTGGGGACACCAGGCATTTATGTCTATTACGGTTCCGAATCAGGTCCTAATGAAGGAGTGAATGGTGATTTAGCTAATTGGGATTGGCATGTGAGCCAACCAAACATTCCTGGATTGTATAACGCCATCTTTGCGCGGCAGGCGGGTTCGGCAGGGGATATCAACGGGGATGGTGTGGACGATATTGCTGTCTCATCCCACCTGTACTATGAAGACAGCGCCAATCCTCTCTATCGCGCTGGGAAAATCTGGGCGTATTATTCCTCAGCTGGTGTGATTGAAGGTACTGTCACCTACACGGGCTCCGGCGATAGCCCACTCATTGAAATTGGGGCTCATATCAATCTCGTCGGACCGCCAGAATCCAATGATTACCGCTTTGGTGGAGAACTTTACTCTCTTAGGGGACTTGAAGATGGCACTTACTACATCGCTGCGGTGATCGATTTCGATGGTTCAGGCGGACCGCCAGACCCTGAAGATGTCTTTTCACTCTATGACCCTGATCACGATGGCAACCCAGACCCCGTGGTCATCACCTCTGCAAACCGGGTGGCTGGCATCGACTTTGAAATTCATCACTCCCTTCTTTTCTTGCCAATGGTAATCAAGTGGCCTGATGTATTGTTTCTTTTCCCGGGCGCGGCAGCAACCGCGCCTGGCTTTTACTGTTTGAGCCTCCTACTTCATCTGTATTCAGCACATGGAGCCAAGGAGACGTAGGAACAAAAACATCTACGGCAAACGGGAGTTCAAATAAGTTTGATAGTATGCCGAAAAGTTTTCCTTGAAACTCTCCAACCAACCCTCTATGAACGTCCTCTTCTCAAACAGTGGCAGCAAATCCTCCGCCAATTCGTTGATACTGATTTTCTGAACTTTCTCGTAAAGTAAAGCCAGTGCACTTTGCGTTGTGTAAGGCTGTTGTCCATCTTTGGCGAGCTTTTCTTCAAGCGGCCAGATTTTTTGTTGCATGAACCACAAAATGTCGTAATAATCCCGACCTTTGACCGTTGACTCACCTTTATGGAAATCACGCTCAAGGCAAGCAATTAGTTTGCCAGCCATCATTGTTTCCAATGTGAAATGACTTGCCACGTAACTTCTGCCAAATTGGAGAACCGGTGTTTTTTGGACAATAGACACCTGTTTGTGTTGGCTTACTTCCACCTTCAAGTGCAGGGCTTCCCCCGTGTGAGCGCTTAATCCAAGTTCATAAAGAATTGGGAACTTGAGAGTGGTGCGCTGAATCCCCCATTCGCCAATCTGGGTTTTTGCCGTGACTTCCGGATATCCAATATACGACTGGAAATAAGTGAGCAAGTCGCTTTCCAACATGCTCAGGTCAACCATGTTGCTGTTATCCAGGTCAATATCCTCTGACAGTCGATTAAGTCCGTAAATTATGTGCAGACATGTTCCGCCATAGAAATTCAGCCTTCGATACTCGGGATGGTTATAAAGAAAATCCAGGGTGTATGCCTGTAAGAATTCTTTCAAAACGATGCGCTTGGTTTCATTAGGCAACAATGGGTCTTTTTGGGAGAGGACGTTACGTGCCACCTGGATTAAGCTTGCCATACGGTCTCCTTCAGATTTTTCAGAACCCGTTTCATCTTCTCGCTCTGGCTATGCTCAACAAAACCTGCAAAAGCCGATCGGTCTTCAGCAGCGAGATCATCCAGATTTAGGCGCAATTTCTCTGCGAGATTATCCCCTGCATTAGCACTGTATATCGGCAATTTGCGCAAATACAGGTAATCAAAAAGGGCTTTCGCTAAAGGTGCTTGAGCAATTGGAATCCCGGAGTATTCTGAGAAAGTAAAGCCGTGATAAAGAGCGGGTTTGATATTTCGGTAGGAAAATGTGCCCAGTTTGTTTTCAAAAACGCGCGTCTGCTTCAGCGTCACCGCGGTTATAGGATAAGTGATATCTGTGAGAATGTTATTGCGCTGAAGGATGTATTCCAGCGATAAATAGGATTGTGGGATCAGAATCGCGCTCACCATGGAAGCAAATTCTTCATCGCTCCGATGAGCTTCAAAGAAACGGCGTGTCATGTAAACGCCTTTCTTTAATCGTATAATGTGACCCGCCTTTGCCCAGCGGTAGATGGTTGTCCGAATACTGCCATCGTCCGGGGAGGTTTCCTCCAGGAGCTGCTTTACGGCTTCAATGGTGAAGTATGGCATTCGGTCAAGTGAGTCAAGGTTTTTCGTTTTCATATAGGATAATCAACACTTTATGTCTATTATCCTATATGTAATTCAATTTTTCAAGTGCAAATTGCTCTACAAATTACGTCATCGCAAGGGAGCTGCGTGACCGCAACTCGACTCGTTTCGCGCCCTAAGGTTTAAAAAAATGGTTCGGCGCACTTTACGTTAGGTTGAACCCTATCCGCTTTACGCCTGATGGTGGGTTCAGAACCGGAACCCACCCTACACACTTGTCGTCCACACCAAGTAAAGTAATTTATGCTTGATTCAATTCATATGCTGTGCGAATGAATTTCTCTAACAGTTCTTTGTTTTCTTCGAAATCATCTTCACGCAAACGGATACTATACAGATTCCATTTTGGAATGTATTCGACATCCAATCCTGCGTCTTCCATTTCAGTAGTTAACTCCTTAGTTTCAATCATTCGCGATTCGATTTTCACAAATTGCTTTTTTGGTTTGAAATTTACGAAATTATTCACGACTCCGCCCTTTTCTAAACCAATGTAATACTTATTGTATTTAAGTTTATAACCCGGAGCTATGTCCTGCACTATCTTAAATAAATTATCAGTCAATTCTACCGTTTGTTTGGTACCACGCTTAAGCCAATAATCTCTCGTTGCTGGAATATTTACTTCTTCGTCCTCGCCAACCAGCCCAAGGCTTACTTCACTCAGAACCGTTGTAAAAAACAAGCCAATGCCATCTTGCTGTCTTATTGCCGTCATCTGGATTGCGATAATTGGGATGAAACCATTAAAAAGCGAAATGATGTTTAAAAATCTGCTGGTGATATCCTCAGCGATGATAACCGCGCAATGCTCATATTGCGGATAACGCTTTCGTTCAAGATCCCAGTATTCTATTGTTCGGATGATATGGTTCTCGTCGGTGGCACCCAACTGGATTTCAACTTCATAACGTTTGTCAGTCTCTGTATCCTGCAAGAGGAGGTCTAATCTACCAGCATACGGTTGTCGCCTTTCCATATCCCGGGTGATAACTTCTCCTAAACCAACGATCGTCGGATCATCGAAGATCACTTTTTGCACCCAGGCTTCGTTGATGTCGGGTGAATTTTTGATGGATATCGTCTCAAGTTTTACATGTTTCATTCTGGTCCCTCCGATGATGATTTATTTAAACTCCTTGTGACTCCAGTGGATTGCTGTATTGCTAACCTATCTCCTTCATCAACCGATCGGTTTCGAGCAGGATTTTGATGATGCGCTGGTAGTGGACCAGGTCTTGATCGCTAAGTTGGCGACCTTTGCGGTCTTTGAGCCATTTTTGGGCGGGCTGATAGCCGCCGATGTAGAAGTTCCAGGCAAGTTCGGGTACGTTGCCGAAGTATTGCGTTTTGTTGATCCAAACCTTGCCATTGGTATAGCTAATTCTTTCAACCAGACAATTACCAGGCACTGGGAATGTGGTTTCATACTCATCCATAACCGGTGATTTCATCAAGTGCAACTTTCGCAACTGTGTCCCCAGAGGGACAAGTCGGTCAAATTCCTCTTGCGTAGGAATGGGAATACGGGGGAAGTCGATTTTCAGAAACTCTTTATACTTTGCGCGGTAAGAAGGGCTATAAAGGATAGAATAAATATAATCTAACAGCTGTTCAGGTGTTGCATCTTCCTCAAGTCTTTCAAGCAACCTGTTATGGGCAGTATTTTTCATGTTAAGTGTTCGTGACCCATCTTCATGATAGAGGTACAGTGGTAAAGCATACGCTGTTTCTTTAGTTTGTGAAGAAAGCGTACATTTGTCGATAATTGAGGTACTAACAAGGACATGCTGAAAATCGAAGGTGCTTAATTGTCTTGTAATTACCAACATCGGATTGTTTACGTTTCGATGGGCCATGACAAGGTGTCCAGGTCGAGAAATGATGGCTCTATCATAATAAACAGGCCTATAATCGAAAGGCCGATATTGTTCGATTTCAATATTATCAACATCAAATTGGATTGATTTGATAACATCAGTTATTTTGTAACTACTAGAATCCTTTACTCTAAATTCAGAAATAAAATCAGTGTCAAGATTTCCTGATAACAGTTTCTGGATACGTTTTGCAAGGACATGGGGATCAAAATCTAGAAAAAGCTTGTCTCTATCTGTGACAATACCTGAGTTAACTGAAATGAATAGATCATTTACTTTGATACCACATTCATAATCATCAGCAAGCGTCAGATCTTTTGGGACAAAAAAGTAGTATGGTGGTATAGGTGTTAGTTCGGTAAATTCGAGGGCATGACAGCATAGTTGCTCAAATTTATCTTTTCGTAAACCAAAAAGTTCAGCATGAGAAACCGAACCTATTGTGACGTCTTTAACTCGACTCCTAATCATCAGCAAAATTGAAACGCCTTGCATAATATCAAACACATTTTCATCTTTGCTTCCATCTGGTGCAATTTCCCTTTTCATTGCACTCCCATGTAAATCCAGAATGTAAATATTGTCAAAAGTTTCTAGCAAGTGTTTGCGCATCTGACGGTGAGTGATACCGTCAATGTAGCTGTTATTGGTAATCATGGCGACAATACCGCCGCCATTCTTTTCGATCATGTATTCCGCAAAACGAATGAATTTGATGTAATCGTCGTCAAGATTGATTTTCCGTTCATTTAAACCGACCTTGTAATCAGCTATAAGGTCAAGTATCCATTTACTTTTATTCGTACTGCTTATAGAATATGGCGGATTACCCATGACAACCATTACCGGTCGCTGGCTTTTCACTTGCGCGGCGAGACGACTCTCCTCGCTGACTGCTTCCGCTAAACCGAAACTGAACAAGGTTTGCTGTAGCGGTATCCCCTCTTCAAGGGTATTAGTTAGATAGACACCGAGACGGTCGGTGAGTTCTTCAACACCTGTTTCCTTAAGGGTCATCCCCAGTTTCATGTGGGCAATGGTATAAGGCGCCATCATCAACTCAAAGCCATAGAGCCGTTTGAGCAGGTTTTGATTGACATAAGACTCCCAGCGACCTTCCTGCCCTTTGAAGCCCTGGTAGATATACTTGATGGTTTCGTTCAGGAAGGTGGCAGTGCCGACAGCAGGGTCCAGGATCTGCACACGGGGAACAGAGATCTCTTCTGTGGTGCGGTCTTTTCTATCTCCAGGTCTGCGGTACGGTTGAACTGTCCGGGTCATGGTCGTCATTTCGTCGCTGGCAATGCCTTTGGCGATGCCGAAATCTTCTTTCAGGATTCGGTCAACCTGGCGGATGATGTAGCGGACGACCGGAACAGGGGTGTAGTAGGCACCCATCTTCTTGCGTTCATTGGGATCATAGGCTTGAAGGAAGTCTTCGTAAAAGTGAATGATGGGGTCACGTTCGTCAACAGATTCTTCCTGGACGCGCAGGTGTTTATGGACAATTTCCTGCACATTGCTAACCCTAAAAATCTCACAGAGTTCGTCAACAATATATGCCAGACGGGTATCGAAATTTGGACCGACAATGTGATCGAAGAACTGCAAGAGGAAGGGATTACTTTTAGGGACGAGATCGCGGGCTTCACTGCGGGAGAAAGTTTGAGTTGTTGAGTCATTGTAGCGGGCTACGAACAAGCCATAGACGAGTGTCTGGGCATACATATCCGCGAATTTGTCAGGTTCCAGGTCATGAACGAGCAACTCCTTCATCATCTGGTAGATTCGCAGCAACTCCTTGTTCTTGTCGGTGTCATTCTTGAGGTATTCAATGATGTTGTCGCGCAAACGGCGGGCACGCCCACCCATGATCTGGGCAAGTCTCAGACCGTTGGTGATGGCTTCGGGGGTTTGGGCGAGAAAGGCTTCCAATTCACGCATCAGGTTATCGCCCTCTTCTGGGGTGGTTTGCAATTTGCCGTCCTTTAACTTGCCAAGGCTGATGGTTCGGTACTTTTCACCATTGCGGAAGAAACGAAATTCAAGGTAATTGGTCAGGATAAGGTTCGAATAGCCTCGATAACGCTGCATTTGGTTGGTCTTTTCTTCTTTGTCCAGATCGCCATTGAGGTCTTTAGCTTCAGCATAGCCTTTGAGTATTCGGGGACTGGAAATTTTTTGGAAGACGAAATCGGGAGCGCCATGCTCAGAGCGTTTGGGCTCATTAATGGCACGTGTATCCGGGAAACTTTCCATGAGCCTTTCGAAGGCTGGTCGATAAGCGTGTTCCTGGGCTTGATTTGTTTTAAACTTGGCAGCGACTTCCCCCAGGTACCTACGAATGATTGCAGTTCTTTCTTTATCGTTCATGGTGCTTTTATCTTATCACGGTAGGGAAGCAAGATTAAGGAAAAATTGAAAAAACGGCAAATATCTACGCTATTTGACAATCGCACCAATGCGTTTATAATTCAATTACTGAATTATATGGAAACACAACTGACTAAACAAGAAAAACACATACATGCCCGAGTCTTCGCCCTCCTGAATAATATCAAAGGTTAATACGAATATCTGACCGGCTTGTAGGCCATGGGTGACCGCCAGAGTAGGGACGTTACTCCTGCTTTGCGCGATTTCCTCATACAGGATTTCTCACACACAGCTCCTACTCAATCTGATGGTAAATCATTTATCTATCCATAAAAATCCAAACCAATTCTCCAAAAAACAATATAATCTAGATATGACAACGAACAGACAGTTTAAGATTCCAGATGAAATTTCTAATGATGATGAACTCAAAGCGTGGTATGAGCAAGAGCTTGAGAAACTTGGGGACGAACCCACTCCAAGGAGGGAGTTAGCATTACTTGAAACAGCGAACCGAGTTTATTGCCGGCTAAAAACAGACAGAAATACCCCCAACCCTTACAAGGGACCACTTGTTAGTGCATTAATGGAGAGCGGTTGGGAAATTAAGAGAGGCTCTCCGAAAAGCAAGACGCTGCGCCAGGACGCGAGCAGTTTGTTTACACGAGCTCTACGGTTCATCCCAGAGAATCCAAAAGCATGTTATCGCTTAGGTCATTTAATGAAGAGCCGGGAGAAATTTGGAGAGGCTATTGGATATTTCTCAAAAGCTCTTGAACTCGCAAGTAAACAAACTGATTTCCAGGAAGATTTAAAATTGAGTCCCGCGCAAATTGAGAATGCCCGCGGGCAGTCAATAGCTTTGCTGCAAAAATTATCTGCTCATTTCGAATTTTACTATGAGTTTACTTTCGAGCCGGAGCAAATTGCTACATTACAAAACTTGCTCAGAGAGACGATTTATAGTCACGTGGTATATTCGACTAAGGTTGAAAGATCGATAACAACTAAGACCATTGACAGCTTTGAGTATGACGACCGTATTAGAGAATTCAAGAAAGACCCTAAGGCACTTGTTGTCGATAGATATAATCAGATTCCCCTACTGAAATTTCTAGATAATCAAAAATCGTACGCATACGATACACCAGGTAGTGGTAAGTTAAATTACTTGCTAAAAGCAATGGGGTTAGAAGATTGGGAACCAAGTTCAGTTAAGCGGAATACGATAACCCAGAATGTACGTAGGGTTAACGAGGATTTGAAGGAAATCGGAGTTGAAAAGTGGGTGGAGATTAATTATTCTCGGGCAGATGGGGGAAATCTCTTGGCCAGATGTGATTTAACCGTTCATTATTTTAAATCTTTGCTCGATTAGAAACACGGAAATTCAATTCTCCCAAGTTGGTGACAGGGTGTCATCGCCGTATTCTATACTCAAGCGAAAATACAAAACTGAAGGAGAATTGAGAAATGAAAACACACTACGATTGGTATGATTTATTAGTCTTAACCGGCTTTATGCCTCACAAAGACTACATGGGGGGCACTACGCTGTTTCTACATAACAGTGATGATACCGACTTTTTGGATTCGCTGTTAGAGAGAACCAAGGCTGAGTTTAAAAAAGACAGGGGCTTTTATGCGTTTAGTTCTACTCCTCCAACGGCAAGCGTATGGTTTAAGGGCGTCTCTGAACTAGTGGGTGGGATGGAAAGTGGCTCAAACGTCCACGCGCGTGATATTGAATTTCCACTCAATGCGGTTGTAATGCAATTGAAACGCTTAAATATAGAAACTGTGGAAAGCTGTAAGGGCTTTCACAATCGCCACCAACAAGCCGGACCCACTCGTTATAGAGGGGCTTATGTCAAGTTTTTAACCTGGCGTGGGGCTTTCATCGCAGAAACAATGCTCAAATCCGGGGGGTACTGTTGTGAACTTGACCCTTATAAACGCTTGTTTATCAACGAAGGAACTGATGGGATCCTGGATCTTGGATTGTGGCTCAACGGAATTCCTGATGCCTATCATTATCGCAAACCGTTGCTCGAAAAGCGGGAACGTCGCCTGATCGGGTTTCTGGACATCCCTGGTGTGAGCGGAAATGAGCAGGAGGTTGGAGAACATCTTATGACAATTTTGAAAAACCGCTTAGATACGCTTTGGATGGATGAAGCTGGAAACGTTTTAGGTACATTAACTATTCCTGGAGGACGTGGTGATGCGCCTACCCTGTTACTTTCAGCACATATGGATGTTAAAGATTCCTCTGGTGAAGGAAAGGAAATGCTAAGGGTGGAAAACATTCTGCGGAGAGAAGGGGGAATTTTAGGAGCAGACGACAGAGCCGGTATTGCTGCGATTATTAACACACTTGATATGTTAAATCAGTATAGAATTGCCTGCAATTTAAAAGTCGCTTTTACGGTTCTTGAGGAAGTGGGCATGAGAGGCGCGGAACAGATCGATGAATCATTCTTTGAGGGTGTAACTTTTGCAGTTTCTCTGGACCGCAGAGGGGAGACTGACATTGTAGTTCGCACCAATGACATTGAATACTGTCAAGAGACTGAAGCAGGATTCATTTCATACCTTTCCAAGCAGCTTTGGCACAATGAAGGTTTTCACTACAAGGCTGTAGAAGGTGGCAGGTCGGACCTGATTGTTTGGTCACAACTTGGCATTCCTAGTGTCAATCTATCAGTTGGTTACTCAGATGAACACAAAGAGTCTGAAAGCTTGAATCTAGATGCTTGGCATCGTGTGCAAGATCTTCTGCTAGAGATTATTACTTACAAAATGGAAGTAGCCACTCGTCGCAGATAAGACGAGCATAACAAACTAAGCCCCCTGAAATAGGGGGCTATTTTCTTTACAATCAAATTGTTGTCGACGTGAATCCTTCTGGATATATAAAAACGTAGATCTTGATAAGTTTTTGACTTTAGCCTTATGGGCGAGTTGACTTAAGTAGGCTTGCTCCCTGATTTGACATCAGTACCAATGCGTTTATAATTCAATCACTGAATTATATGGACACGCAACTGACAGAACAAGAAAACACACGCGCGCTGGAGATGCTCACCCACATCGAAGCCAACCCGGATATCTCACAGGTGACTCTTGCGGATGAGCTTGGCGTTGCCGTGGGGACGATTAACTGGTACCTTAAACGCCTCATAGCCAAGGGCTATGTCAAGGTCAAGCGTGCCCAGCGCAAGAAGCTGCGCTACATCATCACCCCCGAAGGCATCGCCCTGCGTGCCAACCTGACCGTCGACTACATCAAGACCTCTTTTGACCTCTACCGCCGCGTGCGCGAACGTACCAACCTGTGCCTCGAGCAGCTCAAAGCTGCCGGCTACGAGGAAGTCAAGATCCTCGGTGAGGGCGAGATTGCCGAGGTGATTGGCCTGACTTGCCTTGAACACGGCATTGCGTTGACCGAGTCGACAAATGCGCCTAAAATCAGTATTGACGGTCTAAAACTTGCACTGATATTACCCGAAGGTGTGCCTGACCCCACGCCTTCACACTCAACCCAATCTGGAGGCGAACATGGATAAGGCTTTGGACCTTGCCACTAAACGTATTTGTGTCACTGGCGGAGCCGGCTTTTTAGGCACGCACCTTATTCGCAGGCTCAAGGAGCACGGCGCGCGCGAGATTTTCGTGCCGCAATATCCCGAATACGATCTGGTTCGCGAAGCGGACATCATCCGCATGATCGACACTGCCAAGCCGGATATCATCATCCACCTGGCAGCCAAAGTCGGCGGAATCGGCGCCAACCGCGAGAAGCCTGGCGAATTCTTCTACGACAACCTGATGATGGGCGTGCAGCTCATCCACCAAGCCTGGCTAAAGGGCGTCGAAAAGTTCGTGGCGATCGGTACTATCTGCGCCTATCCCAAGTTCACTCCCATTCCTTTTAAAGAAGAAGACCTCTGGAACGGCTACCCCGAAGAAACCAATGCCCCTTACGGTCTGGCAAAGAAGATGCTCCTGGTGCAATCTCAGGCTTACCGCGAGCAGTATGGCTACAACTCGATCTTCCTGCTGCCTGTCAACCTGTATGGTCCCGGTGACAACTTCAATCCTGCCACTTCGCATGTTATTCCGGCGCTGATCCGCAAATACCTCGAAGCCAAAGGGCAGGGATCGTCTGAGATCGTCGCCTGGGGCGATGGCACTCCAACCCGCGAATTTATCTACGTGGAAGATGCGGCTGAGGGCATCACCCTCGCGACCGAGAAATACAACAGCTCCGAACCAGTCAACATTGGCTCGAGTTTCGAGATCTCGATTAAAGACCTGACTGAAACCATCGCGCGTCTGACCGGTTTCAATGGTACTATCCGCTGGGACACGACCAAACCCAACGGTCAGCCCCGCCGTAAACTCGACACCACCCGTGCCCGCGAGGCATTCGGCTTCGAAGCCAAAACCGACTTCGAAGAGGGCCTCAAGCGCACGATTGCCTGGTATGCCAACGAGAGGGCGAATGGCAGAGGCTAATTTGAACTCTGCAGCCCAGGTGGTGACCCTCAAGCCTACCAAAGGCTGGCTGGGGATCGACCTGAAAGAGCTCTGGCACTACCGTGAGCTGATTTACTTTTTAACCTGGCGCGACATCAAAGTGCGCTACAAGCAAGCCGTGCTCGGCATCGCCTGGTCGGTGCTGCAGCCCGTGCTCACCACCGCCATCATGACGGTCGTCTTTGGCATACTGCTTAAGGTTGAGTCAGACGGTTTGCCCTACCCGGTGTTTGCGCTCTCGGCGCTCTTACCCTGGCATCTCTTCCAACTCTCTCTGCAAAAAAGCAGCATCAGCCTGGTGGGGAATGCCAACCTGCTCACCAAGGTCTACTTTCCGCGGGTGATCATTCCGCTTAGCTCAGTGCTGGCAGCCCTGGTGGACTTTTTCATTTCGCTGGTTTTGCTCTTCATTACCATGGCGATCTACAAGATCCCCCTGACCTGGAGTGTGTTGTGGGTCATCCCGCTGACCCTGCTGAGTGTCCTGGCTGCTCTGGCAGTAGGATTATGGCTTTCAGCGCTCAACGTGCAGTACCGCGACGTGCAGCAGATGGTGCCCTTTTTGATCCAAATCTGGATGTACGCCACGCCAATTGTCTACCCCATCACCACCATCCCCGAGGGCACGTTCCGGTATATCTACAGCCTCAACCCGATGGTGGGGGTGGTGCAGGGCTTCCGGTGGGCATTCTTTGGCGGCTCTCCGCCGGACATGACCTTGCTGATTTCCAGCCTGGCAGTATTGGTTTTACTGGTTTCCGGCTTGTTCTTTTTCCGGCGCATGGAAAAAACTTTTGCGGATGTGGTGTGATGATGGACAGCGACTTATCCATTTTAGTTCGCGGCATTGGCAAACGCTATAAGATCGGCGCTACCCAGCAGCGTACTGACACCCTGCGCGACTTGATCACCGCCCAGGCGGCGCGCATCGGCAGCAGCCTGCGCGGCAAAAACCACCGTTCGGATGAAGCGGATCATATCTGGGCTCTGCGGGACGTCAATTTTGAGGTCAAACGCGGGCAAGCCCTGGGCATCATCGGACGCAACGGCGCCGGCAAGAGCACTTTGCTCAAGGTGCTCTCGCGCGTGACCGACCCAACCGAAGGCTACGGCGAATTGCGAGGTCGCGTTGGCTCGCTGCTGGAGGTGGGCACCGGTTTTCACCCGGAACTGACCGGGCGCGAGAATATCCTCCTCAACGGCGCGATTCTCGGCATGCATAAAAAAGAAATCGAAGCCCGTTTCGATGAAATCGTGGCTTTTTCAGAAGTGGAAAAGTTTATCGACACGCCCGTCAAACGCTACTCGTCCGGCATGTACCTGCGCCTGGCATTCGCCGTGGCAGCCCACCTGGAGCCGGAAATTTTGGTGGTGGATGAAGTGCTTGCGGTCGGTGATGCCGACTTCCAGCGCAAGTGCCTGGGAAAGATGGGCGATGTCGCCAACTCCGGGCGTACAGTCTTATTCGTCAGTCACAACATGTCTGCCATCCTGCGCCTCACCCAGGACTCGATCGTGCTCGACAAGGGCAAAGTACTCCTGCGCGCGCCATCCTCCGAGGCGGTCGATTTTTACCTCAACCGCGGGCTTTCCAAACTGGGTGAACGCTTCTGGGAGGAGGATGAGGTGCCGGTTTCCAGTGTGCCTTTCCGACCTTTGGCCATCCGCATCCTCGATAAAACCGGCCAGGTTTCGGACTCGGTGCGCAGTGTTGAGCCGATCCGCATCGAAATTGATTATGAACTCACTGAGGATGTGACTGGTTTGCGCGTTGGCTATTATCTTTTCACCACCCGCGGTGAACCCGTTTTCACCAGCTTTGACATCGATTCAGAAGAGCTCTTCAAGGAATACACTGCCCGTCCAAAAGGCATCTATACCAGCCGCTGCACTATCCCGCCCGATACGCTCAACGAAGGGCGCTTCCTGCTGGGGATCAACGCCAGCTCCTATGGCATCCGGCGCTACTTCCAGGACGACCAGGCGCTTTCCTTCTCCGTGGACGCCTCCGGCGCCCCGGGTACCCACTGGCCCGAACCCCGTCCAGGTCCTGTGCGTCCTGTGCTCGGTTGGGAAATTGAACAGAAAGGCAGCACATGATGAAAAAGCTCCTGAAGAATCTGCTTGGTAAATTGCCCTTTGCCCCAGAAGCCTATTGGATGTTCGAGGGCTCCAAAAAGCCCTGGAATGCCCATTATCAGCTTGCCGGGCTGCAGGAAGTCCTGCCGCAAGCTGTGGCAGAAGTAAAACAATTTGGGCTTAATGCTGACCCGCCAGAAAGGGTCTGTATTTTCGCTACGCTACACTACTGGATCGAGCAGGCTGGCCTGGTGGCGCTCGCGCTAAGCGGGCAGGGGCACCAGGTGGAACTTTCCTATCTGCCCTATGCTGAGTGGGACAAACCCATCTCCAGTTTTGATTTGCGCATGCAGCACCTCTACAGTCAGCAGGTTCTTTTAGCTGTTAGTGATGTGATGGGCGTTGTTCCCCTGATGGATTTTCCATCTTATCTCAACGATTCCGACGAAAAAGTTAAGTTATCGGATTATCCTCCTGAGCTGAAAGAAATTGTGCGGCAGGTCTCGGACTATGACACGCAGTACACCCTGCAGGTGGAAGAAACCGACACAAAAAGCAAGCTCTACAAGCTGCGCCTCAAGCGCAACACCCAGGCAGCCATGGCGCTGTATGACTGGCTGGCGGCATCCCAACCGGATGTGTTGATCCTGCCCAATGGCACGATCCTTGAAATGGGTGTGGCTTATCAGATCGCCCAACTGCTCGGCATCAAGACGATCACCTTTGAGTTTGCCGATCAGCGCGAACGCATCTGGCTGGCGCAGGACGACGAGATCATGAGCCACCACACGGATGAGCTCTGGCAGGGTCTGGGCGGGCAGCCGCTCCCCGAAGCTGCTCGAAAGGCTGTGGGAGACCTCACTTTTGCGCGCAAAAGCGCAAAACTGTGGGGCGACTTCGCCCGCCAGTGGCAGCAAACTCCCGCCCGCGGCGGCTCTGAAGTGCGCCAGGCTCTGGGGCTGGATGAGCGCCCAGTGGCGCTGCTGGCTACCAACGTGCTTGGCGACAGCCTCACACTCGGCCGCCAGCGCATCTCGGGCACCATGGCAGAGATGATCGTGGGCACCATCCGCTGGTTCCTGGATCACCCGGAAGTGCAGCTGGTGATCCGCGTGCATCCTGGCGAGCTCAAGACGCACGGCACCTCGATGGTGGACGTGATTGAAAAGAACTTCCCCAAACTGCCCGAACACATCCACGTGGTGCGCCCCGGGGACGAAACCAACACCTACGACCTGGTGGAGACGACCGACTTTGGCATCGTCTACACCACCACCGTCGGGCTCGAAATGGCGATGACCGGGCTACCGGTGGTGGTCACCGGCAAGACTCACTACGCCGAAAAAGGTTTCACGTTTGACCCAGCCAGCTGGCAGGATTACGAAGCGATGCTCTCCAAGCTCGCGGCTAACCCCACCGCCATGCGCCTGAGCGAAAAACAGGTGGAGCAAGCCTGGCTTTATGCTTATTTGTTCTTCTTCGAGTTCTCGCTGCCCTTCCCGTGGCATCTGCTGTGGCTGCACGAGGACTTTCAAGCCCGCCCAATGCGTTTTGTGCTCTCGCCCAAGGGGCAGCAGCGCTACGCTCAGACCTTTGGCTACTTGTTGGGCGAGCCGTTGGACTGGGCAGCCCGCGGATTGGCAAGACTACCTTCACTTTCAGAACAAGAGGAGACTCCCTAATGAGTCCGGATTCCGTCAAAAAAGAAATCGGTCAGTTCTACGACCAGATCGGTTGGCAGCTGGAAGGCGAAGGCATCTATCAAAATGCCCGCTATGAGGACCTGCGCCCGGTTTCTTCCGAATACATTCACAACTGCCACATGCGCGTCAAACGCCACCTTGCGCCAACAGGAGACTTCCTGCTGGATGCCGGCTCTGGTCCGGTGCAATATGACGAATACCTGACCTATTCTCAGGATTATCGCTACCGGGTCTGTATGGACCTTTCGGTGGTTGCCCTGCAGGAAGCCCGCAAGCGCCTGGGCGATAAGGGCGTCTACGTCAACGCTGATATTGCTAACCTGCCTTTCAAAGACGACACATTTGACGGGATTGTCTCACTGCACACCATCCACCATGTACCAATCGAGGAAAAGGTTGGGGTCTACAAGGGGCTGCAGCGGGTCCTCAAACCCGGGCGCAGCATGGTAACCGTGGACGGCTGGGCTGAAGTTCCTTTGGGGAAGGCGATGAGCTTCTTTATGCGCATTGCCAACCGCTTGCGCCGCTGGACGGGCAAGGAAGCCCCCAAGATGCCCCCGGATGTGAAGACAAACGGTCAAAATGGTGAAGCCGTTAAGCTCCCAACGGGCACTTTTGTGCTCAAAACCAGCGCGAAATGGTTCCACAGCGTTATGAAAGACCAACTACCCTACGAGATTCGCGTCTGGCGCAGTGTATCGGTAAAATTCTTGCGTTCAGTGATCCAACCTGAATGGGGCGGGCGATTCTGGCTTAGAGTACTGTACCGGCTTGAAGAGTGGTTTCCTCATTACTTCGGCGAAAAAGGGCAGTATCCGCTGATAATCATTAAAAAGTAAAAACGCGCTAAAGCGTCAAGGAGAAATTATGGATTGGCAGAATAAAGTTGTCCTGGTTACCGGCGGCACCGGATCTTTTGGAAAGAAATTCATCCGCCTGATGCTGGACGAGTATCATCCATCGAAGATCATCGTTTTCAGCCGGGATGAGTTGAAACAGCATGAAATGCGCACCACCGGCGGCTTTGACCACCCCTCGATCCGTTACTTCATCGGCGACGTGCGCGACCGCGAGCGCCTTTCGCGCGCCTTTTACGGCGTGGATATCGTGGTGCACACTGCCGCGCTCAAGCAGGTGCCGGCCTGCGAGTACAACCCGATGGAAGCCATCAAGACCAACATTCTCGGTTCCAGCAACGTGATTGAAGCGGCAATCGAGAACGGCGTCAGCAAGGTGATGGCGCTTTCCACCGACAAAGCCGTCAACCCAGTCAACCTCTACGGAGCCACCAAGCTGGCTGCCGAGAAATTGATGGTCCAGAGCAACGCCTATGCCGGCGGACGCAACACGCGCATTTCCTGCACACGTTATGGTAACGTGGTCGGCTCGCGCGGTTCCGTCGTCCCCCTGTTCATCAAACAGCGCCCAAGCGGCGTCCTGACCATCACTGACGACCGCATGACGCGCTTCTGGATCTCCCTGGAGCAAGGCGCGCGCTTTGTGATCCGCTGCATCGAGCAGATGCAGGGCGGTGAACTCTTTGTGCCAAAGATCCCCAGCATGAAAATGACGGATCTTGCCAAGGCAATGGCGCCTGAAGCGGAGATTCGCATCATCGGCATTCGTCCGGGCGAGAAACTGCACGAATCCCTGATCTCCGAAGACGAAGCCCGCACCACCGTGGAGTTGGATGATATGTTTGTGGTCCAGCCAGCTGGCGAACCGCTCTGGTTTGGTCACGCCTGGACTGAGAAAGGTCGCGCTCTGCCTGATGGCTTCACCTATACCAGCGCCAACAACACCGAGTGGCTGGATGTGGATGGCATCAACGCCATCCTCAAACCGATTGAAGCGGAACTGGCAGCGGAAGTGAAAAAATAATGACCCGCCTTCTTGTCACCGGCGCCAGCGGCTTACTGGGCGCAAACCTTGCCCTCCTTGCCCAAAATTTGGGCTATGAGGTCCTTGGCTGGACGAACTCCCGCCCCCTGGTTGACGCGCCTTTTACCACCCGCGCGGTGGACTTCGGCAACCCGCAAGACCTGGCGCTAGCTTTCGAAGCCGCCGAGCCGGACGCGCTGATCAACTGCGCCGCGCAGGCAAACGTGGACGCGGCCGAAAAGCAGCCTGAGCACGCTTTTCGCGTCAACGCCGAGGCTGCCGGTGAACTGGCAAAGCTGGCCGGCTCAGCCAGCGTGCCAATGATCCATATTTCAACCGATGCCGTGTTCGATGGGACGAAGGGCGATTACAAAGAAACTGACACCCCCAACCCGCTCAACACCTACGCCCAAAGTAAGCTGGCGGGCGAACATGCCGTGGCGCAAGCAAACCCCGAGGCAGCTATTGCCCGCGTGGTTTTCTACGGCTGGTCTCTGACGGGCACGCGCAGCCTGGCTGAATTTTTCTATAACAACCTCACAGCCGGCAAGCCAGTGAACGGCTTTACGGATATGTTTTTCTCGCCGCTTTACGCCGCGCACCTGGCAGAAGCGCTTTTGGAGATGCTTCAAAAACGCCTCAGCGGTATCTACCACGTCTATGCGCCTGAAAGCCTCAGCAAGTATGATTTTGGCGTGCGCCTGGCGCAGGAATTCGGATTGGACGCAAGCCTGATCCGTCCGATTTCCGCCCTGGACTCTGACCTGCCCACCCGTCGTTCGCTCAACCTGAGCATGAACACCGATAAACTCCAGGCTGCCCTCGGCAAACCGCTGCCAAGCCAAACCGAAGGCTTACGCGCCTTGCACGCTGACCTTGATTCTGGTCTGCGCCAGAAATTACTTTCATTTACCCACTAAGGAGAGGTCACATGGAACTCAAAATTGCTAACACCCTGATTGGAGACAATCACCCCACCTGGTTCATCGCCGACATCGCCGCCAACCACGACGGCAGCCTTGAGCGCGCTCTGCGTCTCATTCATCTCGCCGCCGAAGCTGGCGCGGATGCCGCCAAGTTCCAGAACTTTCGCGGTCCTGAAATCGTTTCGGATTATGGCTTCAGCCATATGAACTCGCAGGTTTCACACCAGGCAAAATGGAAGAAAACCGTCACCCAGGTATACAACGAAGCCTCCGTGCCTTTCGACTGGACGCCAATCCTCAAGGAAGAATGCGACAAAGTGGGCATCACTTACTTCTCCTCCCCCTACGACTTTGACGCTGTGGACATGCTCGACCCCTTTGTGCCTGCTTACAAAATTGGCTCCGGCGACATCACCTGGATCGAAGCCTGTTTGCACATGGCGCGCAAGGGTAAACCCGTCCTGCTCGCCACAGGCGCTTCCACCATTGGCGACGTTCAACGCGCGGTGGATGCCATCCTGGCAGTGAACCCGCAACTGGTGCTGATGCAGTGCAACACCAACTACACCGCCGCCGACGGCAACTTCGACAATATTCACCTCAATGTGCTCAAAACCTACCACCAGATGTGGCCGGACCTGATCCTGGGGCTTAGCGATCATACCCACGGGTATGCTACTGTTCTCGGAGCTGTTGCTTTGGGCGCGCGCGTGGTTGAAAAACACTTCACCGATGACAACAACCGCGAAGGTCCTGACCACGCCTTTGCTATGAACCCCACCAGTTGGGCAGAGATGGTCACTGCCACCCGCCAGCTGGAACGCGCGCTGGGCTCGGCTAACAAGACCATCGCCGAAAACGAGCATGACACGGTCGTTGTACAACGCCGATGCCTGCGTGCCGCGCAGGATATCAAAGCTGGGCAGACGCTGACACGCGAGATGATCGACGTTTTACGCCCTGCCACGCCCGGCGCCATTATGCCTTATGATATCGAACAGGTTGTTGGGCGCGCCGCCCGCAAGGATATTCCCGCCGGGCAGGAACTGCGCTGGACGCAGCTTGGATAGGAACTGATGCGCATTTTGTACTTCACGCGTGCCGATTCTGTGCACGATCAACGCTTTATGGCAGCCCTGGCGGAAAGCGGGCATGAGGGTTTTGTGCTGCGCCTCCTCCCCGGGGAGTACCCCACGCCCAGCGGCATCAAAACGCTGGAGTGGAGCGGCACCCAAAACCAGTTGACTGAAAACGATATCCCCCGCCTCACCCAGGAGCTCAGTGAACTACTTAAGGCAGTTCAACCGGACCTGGTGCATGCCGGACCGCTGCAGGACCTGGCGTTTCTGGTCGCAAGGACCGGTTTCAAACCGCTGTTGAGCATGAGTTGGGGATTTGACCTGATGCACGATGTGTTGGCAAGCCCGGATGCCGCCGAAAAAGCACGTTTTGCCCTCGGGCACTCCGCGCGCCTGATTACAGATGCCCAATGCTCCGCCGCACAGGCGGTGAACCTGGGCTTTGACCCCGAGAAAATTTGCATATTTCCCTGGGGGGTAGACCTGGCTCACTTCACACCGGCTGCAGCCCGCGTCCGCGGCACGGTCTGGCGCGAAAGGCAAGGCTGGGGTGATAAGCGCGTGCTGCTCTGCCTGCGCAGTTGGGAACCCAACTATGGGGTGGATGTTTTGCTCCAGGCTTTCGTTGAAGCTGCCCAAAAAGACGACGGTCTGCGCTTGATCCTGCTCGGAGATGGCAGCCAGCGCGAACAATTGCTCTCCATCCTGGAAGAAGGAAAAGTAAACGACAAGGTCTTTTTGGGTGGGCGCGTGCCCAACCAGGACCTGATCACCTATTATGGAGCGGCAGATATTTACGTTACTCCCAGCCATGTGGATGGCTCATCGGTTTCCCTGATGGAAGCCATGGCATGCGCTCTGCCCACCATCGCGTCAGACATCCCTGCCAACGCTGAGTGGATCGCCGAAGGGCAAACCGGCTGGTTATTCGCCGATGGAGATCATCACGCCCTGGCAGAGCTGCTACAGAAAGCCGCTTCGTTCGATTTACCCTCAGTTGGAAAGCGCGCGCGCAAAGTCGCCGAAAAACGCGCTGATTGGCAGCGAAATAAACAATTGCTGTTACTGTGCTGGGAACAAGCCCTGACCTCTTCAAAAGGAGCGTCTCAATGAAAATTAGAATCCCACTCATCCTCTTGGTCCTGACGATTGTGACCATGGCATGCAGTCTGCCTTCCTTTGGCACAAAAGATACGCCGGCTCAACCAACACCAACTTCCACCCCCGACACCGGCATGCAGCTTTACTACGGCACCGGAATGCAGATCATGCTGCCCAAATCTTATATATCCGAAGATATCGACAGCGCCTTGCCAACGATCATTGCCACAGTCAAGGATTTTGTGGGCGGCGAATCTGGCCCGCTTTCAGGACTGGTGGACAGCATCGAAGGCAATATCGGTTGGTATGGCTATGATGGCGGCACTGCCGCGGTCTATCCCACCCGCCTGATCATCCTGCGCAACAAGGCCTTCTCAAAATTGCCAGTCAGTATGATCACTATGGGGCTCGAGCAAGTCCTTGGCGGTGATGCTGCCATGGTGGACAGCGACTCGGTCAAACTTGGCGGTCGCAACATCACACGATTGAGCTATTCCAAGGACTCAAGCGCCTGGGTAGCCTACCTGTTCAATGAAGCGGATTACCTCTGGATGGCGCTTTACCTCACCACGCCAGCCAACATGGCCGCTGAGATGGATACTTTTGAGCTCAGCGTGGGCTCGATCATGATCGACGCCATTCAGCCGACACCCTAACGGAGCAATGTGAGCGAACAAAAGACTGTTGCGATCATCCAGGCCCGTATGAGCTCCTCGCGCCTGCCAGGCAAAGTTCTGCGCCTGGTGGGAAGCCAGCCGATGCTGGCTCGCGTGCTCGCACGCGCCAGCCGCGCCAGCCTGGTGGACGAGGTCATGGTGGCAACCACCACTGATCCCAGCGATGAGCCGATTGCCGAATTCTGCGAAAAAGCAGGGATTACCTGCTTCAGGGGTGACCTCTACGACGTGTTGGACCGTTATTACCAGGCTGCCAAACTTAGCGGCGCGGGTGTGGTGGTGAGACTGACCGCGGATTGCCCATTCATCGACCCGGAAGAGATCGATCGGACCATTACCCATTTCCATCTGACCTGTGCAGACTTCACCGCAAACCGCCTGCCTCCACCTTTCAGACGCACAAGCGCCATAGGCATGGATACAGAGGTGGTCTCATTTGCCGCGCTTGAACGCGCCTGGCAGGAAGCTGCTGAACCTTTTGAACGCGAGCATGTCATGCCCTACTTCTACGACATGCCCGGTCGTTTCAAGATCAGCGTTGCTGATTGGGATGAGAACCTCAGCCATTTACGTTTCACCGTCGATACGCCTGAAGATCTCGAGGTTGCCAACCAGGTTTATGCGGCTTTCGATGACCATGACGATTTCACCCTGCAAGATCTGCTAGTTGCCAACGCGCGCCATCCTGAATGGCAAGCCCAATTGGCTGGAGTGAAGCACAAAGATCTTTTTGAGGTCGATCACCGCGCAAAAGAGCTGAATCAGGGGCAAACAGCAGAAAGAGATGAGCCTCCTCATGACGATGAATAAACCCGCATCCGAACTACATTGTCCGCTTTGCGGAAAATCAAAAGCCACAGTCATTTCCGAGATGGACTCATTCGGCTTCAAGGTCCGATATTACCTCTGCCAGACTTGCGGTTTTGTTTACCAAAACCCGGGCGAGAGCGCCGCCGCGGACCCTGCCTTTTACGAAGAAACCTATCGCAAGCTTTACCAGGCAACCGAAGAACCCACCGCCAAAGACCTGCGCCAGCAGCGCTTGCGCGCGGAATACCAGCTCAATCTAATGCAGCAGCACGGCGTCTGCCGGTTGTGGCGCGCGCTGGATATTGGCGCATCCTCCGGTACCTTGATGCAAACCATCCACGAAGCTTACGGAGCAGAAATGATCGGCGTGGAACCGGGCAATGCCTACCGCAAGTTGGCGGAAGAGAAGGGCTTCAAGCTTTACCCCTCGCTTGAGCAGCTACAAGCCAGTGAAACGGCTAAATTTGACCTGGTCACCATGATGCACGTACTCGAGCATCTCGAAGATCCACTGGGAACACTCAGAGAAATCAGAACCCATTTATTGAACGATCATGGCTTTTTGCTGCTGGAAGTGCCCAACTTTTACGCACACGATTCTTATGAGCTGGCACATTTGAGCTGCTTTACCGAACATACCCTGAGTGAAATGCTAAAGCAAGCTGGTTACAAGATCATGCACACGCGCAAGCATGGCTATCCGCGCTCGGAGAAGCTCGACCTCTACCTGACCGTTCTTGCCCGTCCGCAGAATGAGCCAGATGAGAATACAGCCATAATCCCCGAACGGAACGTTGCCCTGAAACGCACTCTGGGCACGCTCAAGCGGAATGTGCTGTCTAAAATAATGCCAGGCAAAACCTGGCTGCCCTTGGAGGACAAAGCCTGATGCTGCCCGTCCTGACCCTGTTCACCGCTCCCAAGCCCTTTACCAACCCGCATATTGCCCTGATCCAGCGCAACGCGCTCAAAAGCTGGCAGGCACTGGGAGAGTCGGTCGAAATTGTGTTGATTGGTTCCGAAGAAGGGATCGCCGGAGCTGCTGCTGAGTTCGGCTTCCGGCATTTGCCGGATGTGCCCGTCAATTCACTTGGCACACCCCTGATCAGCGGCATCTTTAAGCTCGGTCGTGAGGCGAACAAAAGCCCGCTGCTGGCATACGTCAATACTGACATCATCCTTTTCCCAAATTTTTTGGAGGTTGCTCAGCAAGTTGCGGCAAAATTGCCAAAGTTTCTGCTGGTGGGGCAGCGCTGGGATTTGGAAATCACCGAACCCTTAACCTTCGAGGGCGATTGGGTTGAACCTCTGCGCCGGCGCACCTGGCGGGATGGCAAACTGCACGAGCGGGCTGGGAGCGATTATTTCGTCTTCCCTCGCGCGTGTTTCCAGCACATCCCGGATTTCACGGTTGGGCGTGCGGGCTGGGACAACTGGATGATCTTCAAAGCCCGGCAGGAAAACTGGCCAGTGGTGGACTGCACCTCCGATTTCGACATCATCCACCAAAATCACGACTACAGCCACCTGCCTGACGGACAGCCGCACTATCGTCTGCCGGAAACAGGTGAGAATATCCGCCTGGCAGGCGGACGGCGCACAATTTTTGATCTCAACGATGCTTCGCATCGCCTGGTCCACGGCGACATCGAAGCCATGCCGCGCGACTGGAAGGGCAAACTGCGCGAGTTCCAGAACCGCCCAATGCTCAAAAATAATAATTTTGTGCTCACCCAGCTACTCTTCAGCCTGTTTCAGCCGAAGCGGGCCTGGGTTGAGTTTTGGAAGAACCGGGAGATGCAAAAAATTATGCAACCCTCCCAGGAATTGACATCGAAGTAGAGGAATAACTTATGCGAGTTGGGCAAAATCCTGCAAAAACAGTCAAAGAAGTGGCAAAACCGAAGCGGATCACGGTTGCTGTGCTGAACTATATCCCCTTCATGAGCGGTTTCTTCGCGGAGACCTTCGACGTGCTCAAGCTTAGCCTTGGCAGCATCTGGGAAAACAGCGATCTGCCCTATGACCTGCTGGTATTTGATAATGCCTCCTGCCCGGAGGTGCGCCAATACCTCGTCGAGAAGCAGCAAGAGGGCAAGATCCAGTTCCTGATCCTTTCGGACACCAACCTGGGCAAGGGCGGCGCCTGGAACATCATGCTGGCTGCCGCTCCGGGAGAGATTATCGCCTACACGGATAATGACTGCTACTTTTTCCCGGGCTGGCTTTCCAACTCGCTCAAAGTGCTCGAAACCTACCCCAACGTGGGCATGGTCACCTCCCGTCCGATTGCCAATGACAACGCTTACAACACAAGCACGGTTGCCTGGGCGCAGAGCGAACCCGAAGCAGAAATCCAGTTCGGCAAGTTTCTGAAATGGGATGATTTTCAGTCTTTTGTCTCCAGTCTCGGTGTTACCAAGGAAGACGCCCGGCAGCGTTATGCTGGGCTTGAGGATGCTACGCTTTCGTACAAGGGCGTGCCTGCCTACCTGGGAGCCATCCATTATCAATTCCTGGCATACAAACGCGTTTTGCAGCAGTTCCTGCCATTTGATATGGATCGTCCCATGGGTCAGGTGCAGCGCCTGGACGGAAAGGTCAACGATGCCGGCTATCTGCGCCTGATGACTGCCGCGCCCTACATGCAGAATATGAGCAACCAGGTTCCGGATTGGGCCAAGCAAGAGACTCAAAAGGCTGCCAGCAAGGTGCCGGAAAAGAAAAACGGCTTCCAGTTGAAGAACCTGCGCGTCATCAAGTGGCCTTTGATGCGTCTTTATGATTGGATCTTCAAAATCTACTGGAGAGAAGAATAGCTTCCCCCCGGGTTATGGAGAGATAGATGAAATTCTTGATTGCAGGCTTAGGTTCCATCGGCAGGCGCCACTTGCGCAATCTGCGCGCGCTTGGGCAGGAAGACGTAGGCCTCTACCGCACCCATCAAGCCACCCTGCCAGACGCGGAGCTTGGCGATTTGCCAACTTTCACAGAGCTAAGCCTTGCGCTTGACGAAAAACCAGATGGCGTCATCATCGCCAACCCTACCGCTCTGCATCTGGATGTCGCAATTGCTGCCGCTAAGGCTGGCGCGGCACTGCTGATTGAAAAGCCGATATCCGACGGTCTTGCGGGGCTTGGTGAACTCCAATCTGCACTCAAACAGAGCGGCAAGCCGGCTATGGTGGGCTTCCATTTCCGCTTTCACCCGGTGTTGAACCAGGTAAAAGCCCTGCTGGAAAGTGGTCAGCTCGGCAAGCCGCTCTCGGCTCGCGCCCACTGGGGCGAGTACCTGCCGGACTGGCACCCCTGGGAGGATTACCGCCGCTCCTATGCTGCCCGCGCCGACCTTGGCGGGGGCGTGGTGAACACGCTTTCACACCCTTTGGACTATTTGCGCTGGCTGCTGGGAGAAGTCGAAAGCGTCAGCGCCTGGACTGGCAAACTGAGCGAACTTGAGCTGGACGTGGAAGATCACGCCGACATCCTCCTGCGCTTTTCTGCAGGAGAGGCAGCCAGCGTGCATTTGGACTACTACCAACGCCCGCCTTCCCACACGCTTGAGATCACCTGCGAGGGTGGTCGAATCTGCTGGGATAACGCCAGCGGCGAAGCCCGCGTCTTCCATGCCCAAAGCGGCGCAACCGACCTTATGGTGCCTCCGGAAGGTCTTGAGCGCAACCAGATGTTTCTTGACGAAATGGCGACTTTTGTGCGCTTGTGCCAGGGTGAAACGCTGCCGCACTGCACACTCGCGGACGGCATCCGGGCTCAGGAGCTTGTGCTGGCGATCAAACAGTCTGCCGCTCAAGACGGCTGCATGGTCAGGCTTGCCTGATGGTAGAATTCAAACGATATCAACACGAGGAAACCATGAGTAATATCCTTGAAAAATTTGACCTCCACGGCAGAACAGCCGTCGTCACCGGCGGAGCTGGCCTTTTGGGGCGGCAGTTCTCGCTGGCTCTGGCCCAGGCAGGCGCGAACATACTGGTGGCAGATCTGGCACAAGCAGCTGCTGAATCCTACGCCGTCACCCTGCGCGAGCAGGGCTTGCGGGCTGAAGGCATCGGCGTGGACGTCACTGACCCTAATTCCACCCATGGGATGGCACAAGCCGCCCAGGAGATTTTTGGCAGCCTCGACATTTTAGTCAACAGCGCCGCAATTGACCCCAAGTTTGACCCTGCCAATGCCGACTCGCAAGGCGCCAATGCCTTTGAGAGCTATTCGCTTGACTCCTGGCGCCAGGCGCTGGATGTCAACCTGACGGGCATGTTCCTCGCCTCGCAGGCTGCCGTGCAGCCCATGCTGGCGGCAGGCAAGGGCGTGATCATCAATATCTGCTCCACCTACGGACTGGCTGGTCCGGATCAGCGCCTTTACGAGCGCCCGGATGGCAGCCGTTCTTTCAAACCGGCTTACTACTCCGTCACCAAAGCCGGCGTGCTGGGCTTCACACGCTACCTGGCAGCCTATTATGCCGGCAAGAACATCCGCGTCAACGCCCTGACCCCTGGTGGGGTTTACAACGGGCACGATGAAGTCTTCACCGCTCAATATTCTTCCCGCACCATCCTGGGGCGCATGGCAAACATCGATGAGATGAGTGCTGCCATGCTCTTCCTGTGTTCTGACGCCAGCAGCTATATGACCGGCAGCAACCTGGTGGTCGATGGAGGTTGGACGGCATGGTAGGCAAACCCGAAGTGTTGGCATTGATCCCGGCAAGGGGCGGCTCAAAGGGCATCCCACGCAAGAACATCTGCAATTTTGCCGGCGCGCCGTTGATTGCCTACAGCATCGCCGCAGGCTTGCAATCGCAGCATGTGACGCGTGTGATCGTCTCGACCGACGATGAAGAAATTGCCGCTGTGGCGCGCGAGTGGGGCGCTGAAGTGCCTTTTCTGCGACCTGCAGAACTCGCCCAGGACGACACCACCGATTTGCCAGTTTTCCAACAGGCTCTCGGCTGGCTGGCTGAACATGAGAACTATCACCCGGATTTCGTGGTGCAATTGCGCCCAACCTCGCCCGTGCGACCTGCTGGCTTAATCGATGAAGCTATTGAGCTGATGCTCACCAACCCCCAGGCAGATTGCGTGCGCGGCGTGGTGCCCAGCGGACAAAATCCCTTCAAGATGTGGCGGATTGAGCCGGATTCGCACCAGTTGCGGCCACTTTTAAGCCTGCCAAACCTCAAGGAACCCTACAACGCGCCGCGCCAGGAGCTGCCAAAAACTTACTGGCAGACAGGGCACGTGGATGTTATCCGCACCAGCACCATCCTTGAAAAGGGGTCTCTGACTGGCGACGTTATTTTGCCGGTGCTGATTGACCCGCGCTATACGGTGGATATCGACACACCTGCTGACATGGCGCGCTATGCGCGGCTGATGCAGGATTACAAGCTTATGCCAGTGGATCCTCTTAAGAGCCGCAGGCAATTCCCGGCTCAGCCGAAATTGTTGGTAATGGATTTTGACGGCGTCTTCACTGACGATACCGTTATCACCGACCAGGATGAGCGCGAAAGTGTGATCTGCAGCCGCTCAGATGGCTTTGGCCTGGATATGCTGCGTCAGCACGGAAAAGTGCATGCCATGATCCTCTCCCGGGAAGAAAACCCGGTGGTCAGTGCCCGGGCACGCAAACTGAAACTTGAAGTCTATCAGGGCGTGCAAGACAAGGCGCAGGCTATCCAGCAGCTCATTAAGGACCGCAAATTAAGCCCGGCTGAGGTCATTTACATAGGTAACGACCTGAATGATCTGCCTGTGTTGCCTTTTGTGGGATATTTTGCTTGTCCGCAGGACGCGCAGGCTGAAGTTATCCAGCGTGCAGACCTGGTGCTGAGCAAACCCGGCGGTCGCGGCGCTATCCGCGAATTGATTGAAACTATCCTTAGGAGCGAACATGAATCGTGAAGTAAGTATTGGTAACCGCAAGATCGGTGACGGACATCCCGCTTACATTATTGGCGAAATTGGTATCAACCACAACGGCGACATTGACGTCGCGAAAAAATTGATGGAGGTCGCTAAAAGGTCCGGCGCGGACGCGGTCAAATTCCAGAAACGCACACCCGAACTTTGTGTGCCCGAACATCAGCGCAGCCAGATGCGCGATACCCCCTGGGGCTACATCACTTACCTTGATTATCGCTACAAGGTGGAATTCGATGACGAAGCTTACACAGAAATCGATCGTTTTGCCAAAGAGCTCGGCATCGATTGGTTTGCGTCCTCCTGGGATATCCCGTCGCTTGAATTCATTGAGCGCTTCAATCCGCCTGCCCACAAACTTCCATCCGCCCTGCTGACGGATTTGGAGCTCTTGCGTGCTTACCGCGCCACGGGCAAACCTCTGATCGTCTCAACCGGGATGTCCACTCTCAACGAAATTAAGTCCGCCCTGGAAATCATCGGCGAAGAGAACCTGATCCTCTGCCACACCACCAGCAGCTATCCCTGCCCGCCAGAGGAGCTCAACCTGCGCATGATCCAAACCCTGCGCGACATGACCAGCCTTTGCCCTATTGGATATTCCGGGCATGAAGTGGGCTTGGTGCCCTCGGCAGTGGCTGTGGCACTGGGAGCCTGCCTGGTTGAGCGCCACATCACGCTTGACCGCGCCATGTGGGGTTCAGACCAAAGCGCCTCGGTGGAGCCGCAAGGGCTTGCCAGCCTGGTTAAGTACATCCGCGTCACGGAGCGTTCGCTGGGTGATGGCGTTAAGCGCGTTTATGACAGCGAGCTGTCTTCCTTGAGCAAATTAAGGCGGTTTAGCCAGTAAGATGAAAACCCCAAAGTTTATTGAGCGCGCAAACCTGCGCCTGAAGCTTGAGGCGGTACATCGTGCCAACGATCGCCGCTTTGCCGTCCTCTCAAGCCAGGTAGCTGAAGCAACCCCAGAAAAGACCGGGGCTCCTGTAATATTCTTTGACGTCTCCACGCGTTTAACTGGCACCAGCCTGAACGCGGCTTTTGCCGCCCTTAGTGCCTGGTCGCTAGAGCTCAAGGGCGTGCGTGTGATCCATTTTGTCTGCCAGCAGGGCTTGGCTCCCTGTGTTTTCGGCACAAAACGCAACGCCATGCATCACCATCCTCCCTGCAGAGCATGCATGCGGCAATCTGAAGCCCTTTTCGGTCAGTCAGAGGTCGTTTCTTTCGGGTTTGATGCCGAGGCACTGCCCCAGGGTTTACTTGAGCCGCTTGACCTCAATCAGCTTAGCCGTTTCACTTATGCTGATCTGCCTCTTGGTGAGTTGGCGCTGCCTTCAATGCGCTGGATCCTGCGCAGGCATCACTTAGCCGACAACGAACTGACACGCTCATTGTTCATGAAGTACATTCGCTCAGCCTATTCGCTGGCACTGCAGTTTGAAGCGCTGATTCAAGAGACGCAACCTCAGACGGTGGTAGTCTTCAACGGCATGCAATACCCCGAAGCCACCGCCCGTTGGGTGGCACGCAAATACGGCATCCGCGTCATCAGCCACGAAGTTGGCATCCGCCCCTTCAGCGCCTACTTCACCGAAGGGGATGCAACTGCCTACGACCTCGACATCCCAACCGATTTCCAACTGAACGAAGCTCAAAATCAACGCCTGGACGACTATCTGAGCAAGCGCTTCAAAGGGGATTTCCACATGGCAGGGGTCAAGTTCTGGCCGGAAATGAGCGAGCTGCGCCCGGATTTCCAGCAAAAAGCGGCTAAATTCAAGCAGGTGGTGCCAATCTTCACCAACGTCATCTTCGACACCAGCCAACCGCACGCCAATGTGGTATTTGAAGACATGTTCACCTGGCTCGATTCTCTGCTGATTACCGCCAGGGCGCATCCCGAAACTCTGTTTGTGATCCGTGCCCACCCGGACGAAGCCCGTGTTGGCAAAGCCAGCGAAGAATCGGTGGCAGAGTGGGCGGAAGCACGCGGTCTGAGGAAAATCCCCAATCTGCACTTCATCCCGCCCAAGGAATACGTCAACTCTTACGACCTGATCCGCATGGCAAAGTTCGTCCTGATCTACAATTCCACCATCGGGCTGGAAGCCTCTATCCTCGGCGCTGCGGTGCTCTCGGCTGGCAAAGCGCGTTTCACCGCCTCCGAGGTTGCATGGTTACCGGAAACCAAAGTTGCCTACCAAGCTAAACTCGACTCCCTTTTGGGCGCGGAAACGGTTGAGGTGCCGGCACACTTCAAGCACAACGCCCGCCGCTTCCTCTACTGGCAGCTTTACCGCTCCTCGCTCAGCTTCGAAGACTTTTTAAAGCCGGATGGCGTCTGGGCGGGTTACGTAACTCTCAAAGAATTTCCCTGGCAGGCACTTCTGCCCGAAAACTCAGTTACGCTGCAGACGATCCATGACGGCATCCTGCACGGCGGGGATTTTATGCTCAAGGAGGACCCCCAATGAAACTCGAAAAGATCGTTGCCCTGGTGCCCATGCGCCACGACTCCAAACGCGTGCCCGGAAAAAATTTCCGCCTTATGTGCGGCAAGCCGCTTTACGCGCACATCATCGAGACCCTCCTGAGCGTTGAAGCAATCAGCCAGGTGGTGGTGGACACAGACTCACAGCCAGTGATTGAAGGGCTCTCGCGGGATTACCCGCAGGTGAAGGTGCTGCTGCGCCCGGAAGAATTGCGCGCCGACACCACTCCCACCAATGAGATCCTGATTCACGATACCGCCCAGGTGCCCGCAGATCTCTACCTGCAAACGCACAGCACCAATCCCTTGCTCAAGGCTGAAACGATCCGGCGCGCCATTGACCAACTGCGCCAGTCCTACCCGGAATACGATTCCCTTTTTGGCGTTACCCGCTTGCAGACCCGTCTTTGGGATGAACTTGGGCGTGCGGTAAATCACAATCCAGCGGTTCTCTTGCGCACACAGGATCTTCCTCCAATCTATGAGGAAAATTCCTGCATCTACCTCTTCACCCGCGAGACCCTGATTTCGAGGCGCAACCGGCTGGGTGAGAGACCCATGATGTTTGAGATCGATGCTCGCGAAGCCACGGATATTGACGTGGAGCTGGATTTTGTCATCGCCGAGACGCTGATGACTCACCAAAATATACAATGAGGTTGTTCGAATGAAGAACGTCTTAGTTTCTGCCCCATACATGCTGCCTTTCATGGATCGCTTTACTCCCGTCCTGGAACATTTCGGCATCCATCCCATCATCCCGGAAGTCCATGAACGCCTTGAAGCGGAGGAAATCCTGCGCTATGCTGATCAGTTCGAGGGCGCTATTTGCGGTGATGACCGCTACAACGCCGACGTCATCAAAGCCTGCTTGCCCGCCCTGAAGGTTATTTCCAAGTGGGGTACCGGTATCGACTCGATCGACAAGCAAGCGGCAGAATCCATGGGTGTGCGGGTCATGAACACTCCCAACGCCTTCACAGTGCCTGTCTCTGAAAGCGTCATAAACAGCATGCTCAACTTTGCCCGTTTGCAACCCTGGATGGACCGCGCCATGAAGAATGGCGTTTGGGATAAAATCCCCGGCCACACCCTGAGCGAATCAACCCTTGGCGTTATCGGCGTGGGCAACTGCGGCAAGGCTGTCCTGAGAAGGGCGCGCGCCTTTGGTATGAAGCTTTTGGGAAACGACATTGTCGAGATCGCGCCGGACTTCCTGGTGGAAAACGGCGTGGAAATGACCACCCTGGAGGATCTGCTGCAGCGCGCGGACTACATCAGCCTCAACACCACCCTGACCCCTTCCGCCTATCATCTGATCAACGCCGAACCCCTACGCCTGGTCAAACCCAACGCGGTGCTGATCAACACCTCGCGCGGACCGGTAGTGCATGAAGTCGCTCTGGTCGAGGCTCTCCAGCAAGGTCGTCTGCGCGGCGCGGCGCTGGACGTGTTCGAGCAGGAGCCTCTCCCGCAGGACAGTCTGCTTTTGCAGATGGATAACGTCCTGCTTTCGCCTCACAACACCAACAGCAGCCCGTTCTATTGGGAACGGGTCCACTGGAACACCCTGCGCAATTTGCTGATCGGGCTTGATATACCCGTGGGCGATATCGCCAGCCTCAAAGCGCTCGAAAAACGCGCATAATTCTGACAGAAGAGGAGATGCCATGAGCGAATCAAAGAAAACCATCCTGATCACCGGCGCCGCTGGGGGCGTGGGGCGGGCGACCGTTAGGCATTTCCACGAACGTGGTTACCGCGTGATCGGGGTTGACCGTCAGAAAAGCTATCCTGAATTCCCTGCCGATGGCATGTTCATCCAGGCAGACATCTCCGTGCCAGAGAACCTCGAGAAAATCTTCATCCAGGCAACTGAATTCTCACCGACGCTGGATGTGCTGGTGAACAATGCCGGCTTCCAGGTGACCAAACCCCTGGTTGAGACGACGGTTGAGGAATGGGATATGGTGATGGCTTCTAACCTGCGCTCGGTCTTCCTGGGCGCCAAGCTGGCTTATCCGCTGCTAAAAGCGGAAGGCGGCGGCGCGATTGTGAACGTTTCGTCGGTACACGCCGTGGCTACCAGTGCTAATATCGCTGCCTATGCCGCCAGCAAAGGCGGATTGCTTGCGCTGACCCGTGCCATGGCGATTGAGTTCGCGCCGGATAATATCCGCGTGAACGCCGTCCTGCCCGGAGCGGTTGATACGCCCATGCTGCGCGCCGGCTTCCACCGCGGGCGTGATAACGAAGCAACCGAAGAGAGCCAACTGGCCGCCCTGGCAGCCAAAACTGTCAACGGGCGCGTTGCGCTGCCCGAAGAAATCGCTTCGGTGATCTATTTCCTGGCAGATAGCACCCAGTCCAGCTTTATTACCGGGCAGGGGTTGCTGGCTGATGGCGGGGCAACCTGCCGGCTGAGCACTGAGTGAGCATGAGCCAAACAAATCCAATTCCCGAAGTTTCTGCGCTGGGCCGCCTTGCCCGCAATGGCTATGACTTCCTCAAACGTATTCCAGAGCTGCCTGCGGCTTACCTGCACCCCTGGCGGCGCGAATCCCGCCGCAGATTGGCTCAGTTGAAGGATAGCCACAAAGGAGAACGCTGTTTCATCGTCGGCAATGGACCTTCTTTGAAGAATACCGACCTCAGCCGTCTCAATAACGAGTTCGCCATCGGCATGAATCGGGTCTTCCTGGCTTCTGAGGAGCTTGGCTTTACCCCCAACTGCCTGGTTTGCGTCAACGACCTGGTGGTGGAACAGTCCGTGCCGGAATTCAACGCCCTGCAAATGCCCAAGTTTTTCTCGTGGCGCGCCAGCAAGTGGCTGCAGATGGACGACTGGATGCACTTTATCTACACCACCTACACCACTCCCAGGTTCTCCACTGATGTGCGCAACCGGGTCTGGGAAGGCGCCACGGTAACCAACGTCTGCCTGCAGCTTGCCTATCACATGGGTTTCAGCGAGGTAGTTTTGATTGGCGTGGACCATAGCTTCGCCACTAAGGGCAAACCCAACACCACGGTGCAATCCGAGGGCGATGACCCCAACCATTTCTCGGCGGCTTACTTCGGCAAGGGCTTCCGCTGGCAGCTGCCAGACCTGGAGACCTCCGAAATGGGCTACCGCATGGCGCGCCATGCTTACGAGAAAGCCGGCCGGCGCGTTCTGGACGCGACCATCGGCGGCAAGCTGGATATCTTTGATAAGGTTGATTACAAGAGCCTGTTTGGGTAATTCAGACAATAAAGCAGATTCTTCACTTCGTTCAGATGACAAACATAATGCGCAGGTCGAACATAGTAACTGTAGGTCGGAATGAGACCGCCAGAAGATAATGAAAAAGCCAACGCGTATTGCGGACTCACTCCGACAAAAATAATCCTTTCCATTAAATCTGGAAGGTCTGAATCGCGCGGCTGGTAACTGAACACTTTCGTACGGATGGGGCTTGCTCCATCCGCTGACTGTGAATGGCGGATTGCGCAAATGAGGCGCATTCCGCCCTACGTTGGTGTTGAATTGGCGGAGTGGCGAACCCTTGCAGCTACGCTACGAGGGCAGGAGAACGCCATTCCGCCCTACGACTATTTGTCATCCTGAGTGTAACGAAAGATCTTCAGCGACCATGAAATTCTGTTTCCTCTCACCCCCTCCAGCCCTCTTTTGGCGCAGGTCAAAGAGCCTTTGAGCACAGCGAAAAGGAGACGGGGGCAAGGTGGTGGGTTTGTCTATTACGGCACTTGATCTATAATTAGCACATGTCCACTCAGCCACTCGTCTCCATTATCACCCCCTCCTTCAACCAGGCTGCCTTTCTTGAGCAGACAATTCGCTCTGTCCTGGAACAGGATTATCCCAACATTGAATACTGGGTCATCGATGGCGGTTCGACCGATAACAGTGTCGAGATCATCAAGCAATACGCGCCGAAACTCTCTGGCTGGGTTTCCGAAAAGGACAAGGGGCAGGCAGACGGTGTTAACAAGGGGTTTGCCAAAGCCACGGGTGAGATCATCGGCTGGCTCAATTCGGATGACCTCTATTACCCAGGCGCGATCGCCGGCGCGGTGGAAGCCTTCCGCCAGCACCCTGAAGCTTCTTTCGTTTTCAGCGACGTTGAGTCGATCGACGAACACGGCAAAGCCTTCAACCTGATGCGCTATGGCGATTGGAAGCTGCCAGACCTCATGACCTTTCACATTATTGGTCAGCCCGGGGTTTTCATGCGCCGCGCGGTGCTCGA
>DJGU01000036.1:0-1489 GCA_002432795.1 Anaerolineaceae bacterium UBA5838 | reverse complement strand
TACGTGCCCGGAGCCGTTTGGGCGGCTGCACGCATCCACTCAGACGCCAAGAATATCGCCCATGCCCAGGATTTTGGCGCGGAAGCATTCCGGCTGGCCAAGTGGCTGTGTGAGGATAAACGCTTTTACCCACTTTCCGGCCAACTGTTCAACAAAATCTGGGCGGGAGCACATCGCCTGAACGCCTTCTACCTGGTGGAATCCGGTCAGTTCAAGCCCGCCTTGCGGTCGTACGCGAAAATGTTGCGCCTGTCGCCTTCTACCTCAAAGGGCACGCTCAAACGCATGGGCTATGCTCTCCTTGGAGCTCTCGGCGCGCAGAACCTGAGGCAGAGTTACGCAAACTGGCGCTTGAAACACTATCAAAAGCGCCAGGACAAATAAAAAATGTAGGGTGGGTTGGCGTCTCATAGTATCTGCAAAAAAACTCCTAGTGATAGCAAACCCACCACAATATGGGCAAAGTAGTCCTATTACTGTCTCACAATGAGCCATAGTACGCCGCGTCAACACAGCTGTGCATGGTGGGTTGCCTATAGAAAAGCTCTGGAAGGTAAAGGTTGTATGACGCCAACCCACCCTACGGCTCTTCGAATAAATTAACTCAGTTGTAGGCCGGGTTCCGCAGTTGCAACCGACAATCCGGTGAGTCTTGTCATCCTGAACGCAGTGAAGGATCTGATTTCTAGTACGTAGATTCTTCGCAAAACAGGCTCAGAATGACAGGAATTTTCGGATTAAAAAACGCAATTCGACCTACAACTACGAGGAGATGGAGTTAATCGGGATGGGTATCACTGGTACAACACTTGATCTATAATAAACCCATGTCTACGCAGCCACTCGTTTCCATCATCACCCCCTCCTTCAACCAGGCGCGCTTCCTTGAGCAGACCATGCGCAGCGTGCTCGACCAGGATTACCCGAACATTGAATACATTGTCATCGACGGCGGTTCCAGCGACGGCAGCCTGGAAATCATCCAAAAATACGCCGATCGCCTGGCATATTGGCAGAGCCAGAAAGACAAAGGGCAAACCGATGCCATCAACCAGGGCTTCGCGCGTGCCACTGGCAAGATCCTGGCATGGCTCAACTCTGATGATATCCTCTACCCCGGTGCCGTCAGTGCAGCTGTGCGGCAGCTCCAGGAACACCCCGAAGTAGGCATGGTCTACGCCGACTGCCACTGGATCAACGCGGAAGGCGAAATCATCGGCAATTTCCCGGCTGCCCAGACCGACCTCAAAAAGCTGCGCCGCGGCTATGTGCACATCCCGCAGCAGACCGCTTTCTTCCGTGCGGATCTCTGGCGCAAAGTGGCTCCGCTGGATGATAGTTTCTACTTTGCCATGGATTACGACCTTTGGACGCGCCTGGCAAGCCATGCCCCGCTGCTCTATGTGCCTGAGCTCTGGGCGGCATTCCGCCTGCACGAAGGCGCCAAATCCATCGCCGAAGATGACCGCTGCTGGCCGGAAATGCTGCG
>DJGU01000059.1 GCA_002432795.1 Anaerolineaceae bacterium UBA5838 | reverse complement strand
ACGCTGACGCATGCCAAACGGTATGAGTTCATGGAAGCGTATGCAGAAGTATCAAAAGCGAAATTGGATTCGACCTGCATAGTCTCTGATCTTCATCAAGGCTTTCACCTGTGCGAGCCCTGTCAGTTATTTTTACCAATTCGGGGCATTTCATGGTATACAACACTATGTTCTTATCCCACGAGGTGAAAAATGGCAAAAATGAAATTATCGACGGGGAAGCAAAAGCAAAAAGATCCGCCACGCATTCGAACCGTATCTGATACGGTTGTTCTTTCGTGCTATATTGCCAGTTTGGTAATTTTGGTGGTTGCCGTCATCGAAGCTTATAAACAATTCCAGCTTGGCAATCTTTGGGGTGGAATCATGTATGTCGCCCTGGCAATTGCGGGTGTCTTGTTCTCCGTCTTTATCACCCTATGGAATCGACGCAATAAGAAATTGCTCAATGAAAAGAAAAAGAAATAGCTGCAAATTGCTTGTAAGCAACCAAGCCAGGTCAATCAATTCGATCGGGAGACATTGTTGACCATATTTTTACTCATATTCCGGGTAAACTTCGGATAATCTGAGTTAATCAGGGCAGTGAAAAGAATATCGATCAGGTTAAGGGTCGAGATCCGGCTCGACATTCCCCCCAAGCGATTCCAAGATTCAGTTGAATCAACAAAAAGATTATAGGTACAGAGCTCAACCAGGTCATTTGGTTTGACCGAGGTTATAGAGACGGTACTGCTGCCCACCCTCACAAGCTCTCTTGCTACTTCAAGCATTTCAGTGGTCTTACCAGTGTAAGAGATGATGAATGCCAGCGTATCCTCTGTGTAAGCTTTGGCATTCATCATCATGGAGATGCGGTCGCTAAAAGCGCTGCTGGGGATGCCGAGGCGCATACACTTGATCTGGGCATCCAGTGCGACGATGTGCGAGGGACCCATTCCGTAAAAGTCAATGCGTTTTGCGTTTACCATGGCAGCCACAACTGCCGCCACGTTCTCTGAAGTGTTCGTGCTGATGGTATCCAGGATGGATTTGGCATTCTGATTGGCTACTTTTGTCACAATGTCATCCAGGGAGTCATATTGGTCAACCGGGGTTTGCGCGGTTTTGAGGATCGAATTCTGGTTGTAGCGCATAAGTTCGTAGGATAGTTCCAACCTGAAGTCGATATAGCTCTCCTTGCCGACCTTCTTGCAAAGCCGCATCACCGTTGCAGTGGATGTGCATGTGAGTTCAGCCAGTTCGACAATGCCAATGTTAACAATTTCGTTCAGATTGGCAAAGATGTACTCGACAATGTGTTTTTCAGAGGGGGTCAGGTCTTTGACCTCGCGCATCTTGGTCAGCAGATTCATAGCAAAACCTCAATCTCCCGGCATGCCGTCCGATAAGGCACACCGTAATGAATCATAACCTATGCGCTATTTTATTGCCAATAACCTTAAATCTATCGCGGCTTGCTCGATGATTGGGGCATAATCACTGCCCTGCAGAAGTGGTTTTGCCTGCGCCAGGTAGCTGCGAGCCGAGCTTTCATCCTGGGCAAACCATGAGAGTTTGGCAAGCCTGTAGAGACGTATGCCTCTTTGAACCGGATTTGTGGTGGCGGCGAGTTTGGATTGGAGAATGCTGCGATAGTCTGGGTTTTTATCCAGGTAAACCCGGATAATTTCCTCCCCTTCTTCGAGCATGAGTCGATACCTCTCCACCTCGTCTGCCTTGACCGACCGCAAGTAAGTCTCCAGCATTTCAAAACTGACTTTGGCATCCTCCACATCACCGACGGAAGCGAAGAATGACATGCGTTTTTGCAAGTAGTCCACTTTTTCACGAGGCACCAAACGTTTGCTATCCAGAGTTTCTATCAATCGCTGGATTTCTTCGTCCTGCCCAAGGCGCATCTGGCCTTCAAGCTGCATGAGCAGAATCTCATTTTTTCGGAAAACCCAGGGCAGCCTGCGGTTATTTTGCAGCCGCTCGGTGTATAGGGACGGGTTTGTATACTGCAATTGTGCCAGTTCCTTTTCGGCGGAAGCGCGCAATGAAAGGGTGAGGCGGATAGACACAAAAGCCAACAGCACCATCACAACAAAGCTGATGATTGCAAGCTTGTAAGTGTCAAAAAAGGCGGTGAGAGAGTTTAAATCCATGATCGGGGTTTCTTTGGAGGAAAACGGGAGCTTGCAAAAACAAGCTCCCGTTTCGTAACACCAGGTTACATATTGTGGTTGCGTAATACCGTTTCCGTATAGTCTGCATACACTTCGTGCATGTATTCCTTGGGAACTTCGGTAACGTTGGGGGAGACAAAGATGTTCATCTTGTGTCCCAGTTTCTGCAGGCGTAGTGCCGTTTCGGAAGCGATAGTCTGGGCAATGCATATGGCTGAGATGGTTGAAGAAGCTCCAACCTTCTGGTAATAGCCAGGAATAACCACCAGGGCATCTTCAAGCGGACTGCAATTATCGATGAGTACATCCGCCAGATCGCCAAGTTTATTCCCCGAGGAATGGTTTGCCTCGGCTACTTTGTAATTCTCGCCGCTGGTGATGGTGATGACCTTCAAACCTCTCGCTTTGGCATACATCGCAGCTTCAATCGGAGCCGAGTTTAGACCACCATGCGAAAAGACGATCATTGCCTCGCCCTCCTGGAAGTTGTAGCTTTGCAGGAAGTTCTGAACATAGCCTTCTTGTCGTTCAATCCAGAGCAGTTCACGAGCGCCGCCTGGACCGATCACGTTATTCCACATCAGTCGTGGATCCATGACAGGGTGCCAACCGACCACACCGCCGTAGCGCGGGAAAACGTCCTGAACCGGAAGAACACTATGCCCGCTGCCAAAAAGGTGGACGAGTTTGCCAGAGTTGATAACATCCGCGCAAATGTCGGCTGCGGCACGAATCTGGTCTGACTGTTCATCAGAAATCTTCTCGATTACCTGCTTGAGTTTTGTGATGTACTCTAATTCGATCATATTGTATTTACTCCTAAAATTTTATTAACTGAAGGCTCCGATGCCCGGGATGTAGCCAATAATGGTCACGATTACAGCCAGGACGAGGATCAGTCCCATGATAGCGATGGGCTTCCAGTTCTTCTTTGAATAGAGATAGTAAACCAGCAAAGTCAGGGCAAGAGGAACAATCTTGGGGAAAACGTTATTGAGCAAATTGTCCAGATTGAAGACTGAAATCACGGCATCTGTATAGGTTTCAGTTGCCGCGTCAAACACCTGAGCTGTGGTTTTGATATCGAGATTGAGGCTGGCATTCACAAACGTGGCCGTAAGACCGCCTACAACGATCAGACCAAGGATTGTGACAGCTTCCATGACCTTGTCAAGCTGACCAGTTGCCATGAACTGCTGCACGCCTTCCAAACCAGCTTTGTAACCAGTGCGGAAGATCTTCCAGCTGAGGAGATAAGTGCCCAGGGGGTAAACCAGCATATAGAGCACTGGTCCAATCCAGGGGGCGTTTGTCAGCGACTGGGAAAGAGTCAAACTTATGGTAAGCAGGAGAGGGATGATAGTGGCAACCCAGAGGGAGTCACCAATGGCGGAGGTAGGTCCGATCAGGGCAACTTTTGCTTCCTGAATAGATTCGGGGGTACCGATGCCGTTGGCAAGCTGTTCTTCCATACCAATAGCAATGCCATTACAAACTGAACCGACCTGCGATTCGGTGTTGAACAGGGTGATGTGCCGTTTCAGTGCGGCGGCTCTGTCTTCCTTTGAATCATAGAGCTCTTCAATAACTGGCGACATACTTTGCCCGAAAGCCATACCCAGCATGGTTTCAGCCTGTTGTGAACAGCCATTCCAGAAGAACCACTGATTAAAGGAATTGCGAAGGGTTCTTGCGCTTACTGTCTTAGCCATTGTTAAAACGCCTCCTGTCGGTTATCAGCCGCATAGACAATGAACGCGACGATAATACCGACGACTGCAACGGCCATGGTGTTCAGGCCAAAGTAAGTGACCAACACAAAGCCAGCCAGGAAAATAGCCCAGTGGATATTCTTCTTGACCAGGAAGCTCAGAATGATACCCATACCAAGGGCAGCCATCATGCTGCCAAAGGTTGAAATACCGGTGATGAACCAACCGGGGATGTTCAAGCCACTGGATGAACCTGCTGCGTTAATGGCAGCCAGGATTGCGAGAGCGGGCACGAAACGAGCCAGGAAGCCAATCGCCTGACCGCCCAGAACATTCGGCATCCACATCTTGCGGGTCTCTCCCTGCTCAGCAAGGCGTTCTGCCCAGCGGTTGAGGAAGACATCCAAAGAGTAGTGAATACCCCACATGGTGCCGCCGACCACGCCACCCAAACCGGCACCTGTAAAGGCGAGACCGATCAGGGCAGGGGTGGAAGCGACGGTACCTTTGAGTGCGAGGGCTGTCGCCGTGCCTATGTAGGTGGCGTAGGAAAGATCCCATGCAACAGCGCCGCCGGGGGTGACATTGGCTAAATACGCGATTTGAAGGGGAACCCCAACAAGCATCGCGGTTTGCACGTCACCCATGATAAGACCCACAATGAAGGAAGCAACGAGCGGTCGGCCAAGACAGTACCAACCAATCGTGTTCCCCACGATGGATCCAATTGCGCCAAGGTAAATAAACAGCGCAATAAGGATCATTTGCAAAACTGACATACGAATACCTCCTTGAAGAATGAATTGAATTTGGATAAAAAAAGAAGAAGTAAAATCACTCCTTCTTGTACTGCTAAATGGGTCGCAATGTGGTCTTTGCCTCAATCCAGGTTTTTGTGGGGGCGTTAGGCACAGTCTGAACGATCAGCTTCACGCCTTGCGTTGAAAGTTCGTTGAAGAGTTGGATATCTTCGTCGCTGGCATAGAAGACGCTGCCGCCTTCACGGGAAAAACTGTATTTTGAGGTTGGGGTTTTGGCTGCATTACCAATGTAAACCGTGTCAAGAGAAAGGAGCTCTTCCGAGAACTTCAGCAGATCCTGCGGCCATCTGGTCACAAAAAGCCTGTTGTGGTCCTTCTTTTCAGCCAATATTTCGCGGGCATCTTCAGAAGAGACAAACGCTTTTTTATATTGGGCTGGAATTCCCATCATCATGATGGACTGCAGGGTTTTGTTGGCTACCAGCTTATCGTCGATGCCAATAATTTCCTTGATACCCAGCGCCTTGCACCAGGCCATAACAATCTGCCCGTGAATCAAGCGGTCGTCAATTCTAAGAAAATCCTTTCCCATGGCTTGAGTATAGGATAGTGTAGTCAAAATCCCAAATATTTAACAGAATCCGGAAATAATTAACAACCATTTAATTGGAACCCCCACAATTGGCAATTCAATTCATAAAAGGTCTTTGGGTTAGGCGTCAGCTTCTTGTTTTTGACGACCGAGCACTTCAAGCAGCTCTGCTTCACTGCTCTGGCTGTGGACACCCCGGGCGCGCCACAATTCCTCACCCTGCCGGTCGATCAGCAGGGCGAAAATGTGCTCTTCATCTCCCAGGTCCAGGGCTGCCCTGAAATCATCTTTTTCGAGGTAAAGCGTAATCGTGCGTTCGCGCGATTTTGGGTTTGGGATGCCCGCCCGCATGCCCTCATTGATGAAAACTTTAAGAAAGCATTTAGGGCGCGGATGGTGGGCAATTCGTAGTAAACAAGTCCCGCGAACCGGGCTTCACAGGACTTGGCCAGAGGTATCCAGGAATTGACTTCCTCCTGGTGCCATTGTTGGAAAGCGATGAACAGCAGATTGTACTTGCCCGCGAAATCCTGGGGGAGAGTCAGTTTCTCCCTGAGCAAATTTGAACCGTTAACTATAGGAAAAGTCATGTAAACGCCTGTTCGTTACTCTCATAATTATGGATATAAAATCAGCCACCTTGGTCCGACCCACTGCGATAGGCAAGCAAAACACGCTCGCGTGCCAGCTTGTGGTCCACGATCGGGCCTGGATAATCGCTGTCGATCTGGCAGCCCGCCTGCTTCTGCGCCTCCGAGGGCATCTCCCACGGCGTGTGGATGTATTTGTTGGGCACAAGATCCAGCTCTGGCACCCAGCGGCGCACATAATCGCCCTGGGGATCAAACTTTAATCCTTGTAGAATGGGGTTAAAGACCCTGAAATACGGCGCGGCATCCGTGCCTGTGCCAGCTGTCCACTGCCAGCCGCCATTATTGGAGGCTGGATCGCCATCCAATAGAGATTGCATGAAATATCGTTCACCTTCCTGCCAGTTGATTAGTAAGTCCTTGGTCAGGAAGGACGCGGAGATCATGCGGGCGCGGTTGTGCATCCAGCCGGTGGCGTTTAGCTGCCGCATAGCCGCATCCACCACCGGGTAGCCAGTGCGACCTGCTTTCCAGGCAGCCAAGCCGCTCGGGTCATTTCGCCAGGGGATATTCCGCAGTTCAGCCCGAAAAGACTGTTGGCGCACATGCGGAAAGTGATAAAGGATGGCGGCATAAAACTCCCGCCAGATGAGCTCGTTGAGCCAGGCTTCCGCGCCTTTCTGAACGGTAGTGGTTGTGGCTGATTGGGAGGCTTGCCGGGCAGCCCAAACTGCCTGGCGGGCTGATAGCATGCCCAGGCGCAGGTAGGGGGAAAGCTGCGAAGTGCCTTCCAGGTCCATGCGATTGCGCATGTCGGTGTAGTCTTCAATGGCGGAGTCTGTGAAGGCGGAAAGCCTGCGCTGTGCCTCGTGCTCACCTGCCTTAAACGAACTCTCAGCCGGTTGGGAGGGTTTTTCGGGTATTGCCAGGCTGGCAAGGGCGGGCAGGGGGTTGAGGTGGTTTGGCGCGGGCAGGGGGCTGCCACTTACCGGCAAACTGCGCCACGTGCGGCTAAAGGGGGTAAAGACCGTGTAGGGGGTGCCGTCAGCTTTGAGCAGCATCTCCGGGTGGAAAACAGTTACCCCAGGTGAAAGCTTTAAAGGGAGGAAAAGCGCAATCTGTTCGTCGCGTTGGCGGGCATAGGGGGAATAATCTTCCTCGGCAAAGATGCCTTCCGCGCCTGTTTCGCGCAATAGACCCGTGAGGACCTCAAGCGGATCACCTCTCCGCAAAATGAGCTGGCTGCCGCGCCGCTTTAGGTTATTATCCAATTCGCGCAGACCATCAAGCAGGAAAGCCAGGCGCGCCTGACCGGCATACTCCGAAGCCAGCAGTTTTGGATCCAGGATAAAAACCGGCACAACAGTGTCTGTCTGGCGCAGTGCTTCAGTCAGTGCCTGATTATCACTCAGACGCAGGTCGCGCCTGATCCACCAGATGGCAGTTTTCATGGTCTTAACCTTCGAAATCTTCTTGTTTGATTCTACCATTGCTCCGTTGTGGCGGTCTCATTACACAGCTTTGCTGGTACTCCGTCCGACCTGCGAAACGTGTGTTTGTCATTCTGAACGAAGTGAAGAATCTTGATCTGCATGCTATAAGATCCTTCGCTGGCGCTCAGGATGACAAATTGCGAAGTTGCAGGGCGGAAAGCGCTTCTGCCTGCCCTCGCTGCGAAGCAGTAAGGGTTGCGCACTCCACCAAAGCAAACAATACCTATGTTTTATTGTGTCGGAGTGAAGAATCTTGATCTGCATGCTATAAGATCCTTCGCTGGCGCTCAGGATGGCAAATTGCGAAGTTGTAGGGCGGAATGCGCTGTTTTTGCGCACTCCGCCGAAGGAAGCAATGCCCAGGTTTTGCTGTGTCGGAGTGAGCCCGCGACAAGCCCACGAAAAACAAACATCTCCTGGCGGTCTCATTCCGACCTACGAGGGGTATGTTTGTCATTCTGAACGATGTGAAGAATCTTGATCTTCATGCTATAAGATCCTTCGCTGGCGCTCAGGATGACAAACACTGCCGCTCAGGATGACATACGCTGGGGCTCAGGAAGACCAATAGCGAAGCATACTAAGTTGAGGTTTAGTCTGTTTTATACAAGGATTTCAGCTTTGGGTATGCATTTAGTGGGTAGCAGGAATAAAAAACAGCAGCTGATTGCTGCCGTTTTTTCTAACATAGATGACCAGCACAGAAATTGCTGCTGGTGTTGATCGCGCCCTAACTGTCTTTGAGGTTGGTCGCGCCCAGGTAAATGGCAACTGCGCCGATAACGATCTTCACGACGGAGTGCCACACGGGTTCGGTGCCCAATGTGAGCAGACCAAGCACGTCCACCAAGCCCATGACTGCCAGCAAAATACCGATGACCAACAGTGCGGTCTTGGTTTTGCCGGTCTTCTGCAGGGAAACCCACAGACCAACCAAACCGACAACGATCTTAACAGCGGCATGCCAGGCGGGTTCGTCGCCCAGTTTGATGCCGGGGATGAGCGCCATAACGCCCATCAGGATGACAATGATACTGATTACAAGCAATACTCTTTTTTTCATGATAATCTCCTTTTTTATGATGGAGGTCAGAAATTTGACCCCGGATTTATGTGAAAATTATAGCATCAATTTATTCCAGGTCAATTGATACTAAATGTTTTGTAAAACTTAATGTTTTCCCAATGAGTTCTGGGTATAGTCTAAATCATAGGAGTAATATCACTTACATGGCTCACAAAGCGCATGTTATTCTGCGGCTCTCTTAAAGGTCTGCCTCTGTAATTAATCTCACGGTATACGCCTGCACCTTTAAAAAGATTCGATTGCATTACAATAACTGCCAGAGCGTGCGAAAAGCTTCAAGAGGAGTGAGTTTATGTTGAAAATCATTGTTCCAATCAAACAAGTGCCTGAAACGGGGAATGTCAAAATGGATCCCGAAACCGGCACAATGGTCCGGGATGGGGTGGTCAGCATCGTGAACCCCCTGGATCTCTATTCCATCGAAACCGCCCTGATGCTCAAAGAAAAGCATGGCGCAACGGTAACTGTCCTCACGATGGGTCCACTCAACGCGGTCAAAGCTTTGAAAGAGGCGATTGCCATGGGCTGTGACGAAGGCTACATCCTTTCCGACCGAGCCTTTGCCGGGGCAGACACCTGGTCAACGGCTTACGCCCTGTTCAACGCCATCGAGCGCATAGGGGACTATGATCTGATCCTGGCGGGTGAACGCGCCACCGATGGCGATACTGGCCAGGTGGGTCCAAATATCGCGTCTGGATTGGACATTCCCCTGGCGACCTACGTGCGCAAAGTGAACAACCTGGACCTGGAGCACAAAACGATCACGGTTGAGCGCTCGGTGGAAGAAGGCATCGAAACCCTCCAGCTGCCCCTGCCCTGCCTTTTAACGGTGGTGAAGGAGATCAGTTATCCGCGCCTGCCTACCCTGCGCGGCAAGAAGAAAGCAAAAACCGTTGAGATCCCGGTGCTGACTGCAGAAGACCTTGGGCTAAACCGGGAATATCTTGGTCTGAAAGGCTCTCCAACCAGGGTGGTCTCCACCAAGTCGCCAAAGGTGACCAGGAATGGTCAGATGATGACGATCAAAGATGATAAAGATGTGAGGGAAGCCGTGGATGCCCTGATTGCATTTCTGGAAGAGAGGCAATTGATATGAGCGAAAAAAATACTAACGTCTGGACCATCGCTGAAGCAGCCAACGGCAAGCTGAAGTCCGTTTCGTACGAGTTGTTGGCAAGGGGCAGAAGTCTCGCAGATGCCTGCGATGAGCAGCTGGTGTCGGTTTTGATGGGCGCGAACGTCAGCGAAGCAGAACTAACCACCCTGATCCAGCATGGAGCTGACCTGGTGATCAGCGTGCAGGATCCTGACCTGATGGCCTTTATCGTGGAGACTTACAGCAACGTGCTGATTGATTTGGTTCAGCAAATGAAGCCCAATATAATCCTGGCAGGTGCCACCAACAATGGACGCACGCTGATGCCGCATGTGGCGATGCGCCTGCATACCGGCTTGACGGCAGACTGCACGGATTTGCAGATAGACCTGAATACGGGCGACCTGCTGCAAACCCGCCCTGCCATCGGCGGCAACATTCTCGCCACCATCAAGACCCCCAACCACCGCCCCCAGATGGCAACCGTCAGACCGCGTTCCACCCAACCGCTGCCGGCAGACCCTTCCCGTGCTGGGCGCATCCAGCAAATATCACTGAAGCCCGAGCTGGTGGACAAAAGAGTGAAACTGCTTTCCTTCGAGGCTGAAACCGCCGATGAAAGCAACCTGCAGGATAGCGATGTGATCGTGTCGGGCGGCAGGGGCATGAAAAAAGGCGACAACTTCCAACTCCTGCACGATCTGGCAAGCTTATTGGGCGGCAAGGTTGGCGCTTCGCGCGACGCGGTCGACCGCGGCTGGGCGAGATACCCGCAGCAGGTTGGCTTGAGCGGCAAGACGGTGCTGCCAAAGCTCTATATCGCTTTGGGCATCTCAGGCGCCATTCAGCACCTGGCGGGCATGAAAACTGCAGAAACCATCGTGGCTATCAACACGGACCCCAACGCGGCTATCTTCCAGGTGGCAGATTTTGGGATTGTCGGGGATGCCTTCCAGGTTTTGCCTGAATTAATTTCCCGGCTTGAGGAGAGAAAGTCATGACCATCTATAACCCCATTACGCCAGAAATTGTCGCAAAACTCGCGCAGATAGTTGGAGCGGCGAACGTCATCCTGGATAAGGAAAAGCTTGAAGCCTACTCCCACGACGAGACTCCCAAGGATCAGTTTTCGGCGATGCCGGAAGTGATCGTGACCCCCACCAGCACCCAGCAGGTGGCAGAAATTATGAAGCTGGCGAACGAGCTTCTCATCCCGGTCACACCCCGCGGAGCCGGCTCGGGGCTTTCCGGCGGAGCAATCCCGCTGCATGGCGGCATCCTGATGGCCTTCGAAAAAATGAATAAAGTGCTTGATGTTGACCTGCAAAACATGATGATCGAAGTGCAGGCAGGCATTGTGACCAACGAAATCAACGCGGTCGTAGCGGATGACGGCTTGTTCTTTGCCGGTTATCCCATGAGCCTCGAGTCCTGCCAGATCGGCGGGAATATCGCCGAGAATGCCGGCGGCGGCAAGGCGATCAAATATGGCGTGACAGAGCGCTACATCACCGGCATGGAGGTGGTGACACCGGCTGGTGACATCCTCAAAATTGGCGGAAAGATCGTCAAGGACGTTTCGGGATACGACCTCAAGCGTCTCTACATCGGCTCCGAAGGCACGCTGGGGATCGTGACCGGTGCGACCATCAAGCTCACACCCCTGCCAAAAGCCAAGACCGACCTGCTGGTGCTGTTCCCGGACGTGCAGAGCGCGATTGAGATCGTGCCGATGATCGTCAGCCAGCTGGGGATTATCCCGACATCCATCGAGTTTATGGACCGCCTTGCTGTTGAGACTTCCTGTAAATATCTGAACGAACACCTCGACTATGAGAGCTGCGGCTCGATGCTGCTGATCGAGGTCGATGGCACCACGCAAGACCAGGTGGATGGGGAAGCAGAGATGATCGGCGACCTGTGCATGGAACACCGGGCAATTGAAGTCTACGTGGCGGACAATTACACCACCCAGGAACGGGTTTGGGCGGTTAGGCGCAACATCGCCGAAGCTTTTAAGGTGGTTTCACCCCACCAGAGCCTGGAAGATATCGTCGTCCCGATCGCGCAGATTCCAGCACTGACCGGGGAAATTGCAAAAATCGCGGCTGAATTTGACCTTTCCATGCCTTCCTACGGGCATGCCGGCGACGGTAACCTGCATACGACCCTGATCAAACCGCCCGAAATGCCGCTGGATCAGTGGTACGTTCTGGAGGATCAGGTTGTAAGGCGCTTGTATGAGGTGGTGATGTCCCTCGGCGGCAAACTGAGCGGCGAACACGGCATCGGCATCAAACGTAAGGCGTACTTCCAGGAAATTGTTGACCTACACGAGCTGGAACTGATGCGCACGCTTAAGCAAGCCCTCGACCCCAACAATATCTTGAACCCGGGTAAAATTTTTGACCTGGATTGAGGCACTATTATTAGTAAATTTGTGCCAGCGGGTATACAAAAGCAATTACGGATCGCTCCATTTCCCAGGAAAGATCCACCCCCCTGCCCCCTCCCTCCGCTTCGCTGGAGGGGGTCGGACTGGTGTATAGGCACCATTCTCGCCATATTCTCCTAATATTTAAAGTTGGGGAATGAGAAACCAACCAGATGCGATTGCACTATGCGCGGTGGGCTATAATTGACTAAATTGCCGGGTGACAAGGCTGGTGATAAGATAAAATGCAGACGGAGCACTGGTGGACGAAATTTCTAATCG
>DJGU01000009.1:23103-23225 GCA_002432795.1 Anaerolineaceae bacterium UBA5838 | reverse complement strand
CGACTGGAGAAGATCATGTCCTTCACTTCTTCAGCCACTTCTTCGTCATTCAGGATTTCAATATGTGCGGTGAATATTTTGGCTTTTTCAGGAGACTCTACAGACAGAGATGCCACGATCGC
>DJGU01000009.1:21265-22963 GCA_002432795.1 Anaerolineaceae bacterium UBA5838 | reverse complement strand
AATCCTCATCTGCGTCCTTTCAATTGACTAATGTTTAGCTTTTAGTCTTCGCCGAACTTTGAGTCGACTAATTCCACCAGCTTATCAACGGCATCTTGTTCGTCCGGGCCATCAGCGCTGATCTCGATAGGCGTATTCACCGAAAGACCCTGCGCAAGGATCTTGATAATGGATTTGGCATTGGCTTCTGGCGCATCTTCAACATCGAGCCTCCTCACAGTCACTTTCGACTCAAAAGCTTTGGCACAGGCGACGAATTCTGAAGCTGGGCGAGCGTGCAGACCTGTCCGGTTCTTTAATACGGTTTGTTTGGAATACATAATTAATCTCCTTTTTTATGATTAACCGGCAATAGCCGTTTCAATTTGATTTCGTAAAAATTTCGAGGAAGTAAGGAGGTTGGATTCAATCTCACTCTTCCCATCATGCCAGAATTCACCGGTAAACATGCGTACACCCATGCTCCAAAGCACCTGGATACACTCCTGGTACTGGGTGTGTCCGGTGCCGAAAACCATGTTCCGATATACTCCTGGAACGGTTTCTTTCAGGTGGGCAGCAAAGGTGTGACCCCGACCGAGTTCAATATCGGCTATAAGATCGGAGCCATACAGCACTGAGGCATTTTTCAGGTTGCCTATGTCCGGATAGACCCCCAGGTAAGGGGAACCGACCAGGTCAACGTAAGCCATCGCTTTGCCGACTGTATCCATAAACGGGGTTTCCATGGTTTCAAAGCCGAGTAGAACCCCGGCTTTGGCAGCAATTTCCGTAGAAACTGCTAAGTTTTCAGCAAACCAGGCGCGGGTGTCTTCATCACCAGTCTCGTAGTAGACGTCATAGCCTGCCAATTGGATGATTGCAATGCCCAGTTCTGCGGCAAGACCTACCGCCTTGCGCATGATCTCGAGTGATCTTTCACGGACAGCAGGGTCATGCGAACCCAATGGGTACTTGCGGTGCCCGCTCAAACACATGGTCCGGATCAAGACGCCGCTGTCATCCATCTGGCGTTTCAGATCGTGCACCTGCCCGCTCTCCCAGTCGAGCCGTGCCAGGCGCATATCGCTCTCGTCGACGCTCAACTCGAGCCGGTCAAAGCCAGTGCGCGCGGTGAGATCGAGCATTTCCCGAAAGCTCAGCCCATCTGGCATCGCCTTTTCATACAGCCCCAGGGAATATTGCGGCATGGGCTTACTTTTTCTGTCCGTAGTAAGCGTTGGCGCCGTGTTTGCGCAGATAATGCTTGTCCAGCAGCTCCTGCTGCATCACCGGAAGTTCGCCATTGCTCAATGCCAGGTTGTGCCAGGCCATAAAGGCAACCTCTTCCAAAACCACCGCGTTGTGGACTGCTTCCATCGCATCCTTGCCCCAGGCGAAGGGGCCGTGGCTGTAAACTACGACCGCCGGCACAGCCAATGGATCCATGCCCGCAAAACGTTCGATGATCACATTGCCTGTCTCTTTTTCATACTCTCCGGCGATCTCTTGCGGGGTCATTTTGCGGGTGCAAGGAATTTCACCGTAAAAATAATCGGCATGCGTTGTGCCAAATGCCGGCACGCCGCGCCCTTGTTGCGCAAAAATCGTTGCCCAGCGCGAGTGGGTGTGGACGATACCGCCCAGACCTTCGAAGGCTTTGTAGAGCTCAAGATGAGTGGGGGTATCGGAAGAAGGCTTCATTTTCCCTTCAACGAC
>DJGU01000009.1:14673-21155 GCA_002432795.1 Anaerolineaceae bacterium UBA5838 | reverse complement strand
AAAACTTCAGCTTTCAATAGCTCAAGCATATTTTCTCCTGATTAACCCACATATTCACCTTTGCAGACAAGACTCACCTTACTGCATGTCTTGCATCTTTTTAAATAGCTTTATTACAATATCAGGGCTTCGAGAGCCCTGGCAACACCAGCACGATCATTCGTGTCTGTCACAAACAGAGCCTTGCTCTTCAGTTCATCATGAGCGTTTCCCATTGCCACAGTCAAACGCGCCTCGTCAAACATGGCGAGGTCATTGATGTAATCTCCGAAGACACAGACCTGGTCTTTTTCCAAACCAAGTGATCGCCGCACTTCGGCAACGGCTGTGCCCTTATTCGTGCCAGCCGCCATGATATCCAGCAAACCCTCATCTGAACTCGTATAGCTAATTTCCGGGATGCTATCCAAAAATGCGGCGAGGGAGGCAAAGTCTTCTTCGGGAATCTGGTAGATAAGCATTTTTAAAACATCACTGTCGATTCCTGTATAACTGCGCCCGTCAAAGTATTCCAGCCGCATTTCCTCAAAACCACCAGCTCCAGCAATTTCATTGTAACGTTCAAATCGCTTTATCCGAAGGCTATTGCAAGAAAAATAACTGACTAGTGCCGTCAGAGCGGAATAGTCGTAATCTCTTTCCCTGGCATAATCAAGGATTTTTACCGCTGCGTCTTTAGGGATTGGATGCGATGAGAGCAGTTTGCCGGTTTTGCCATCAACGATGGCTGCTCCGTTGGTCGTGATGACAGGTCCCTGGATATCCAGAGTGCGGGCATAGGCTTCCATCATCGAAAAAATCCGCCCTGAGCAGACTGTGACGAAAATACCTTTAGCCTCAGCAGCACGGATTGCAGTCAGGTTCTCAGGAGAAAGGGTAGCATCCGAATTCAATAAAGTCTGGTCCAGATCGCTGACGATCATTCTGACTTTTTGACCAAGCTTTCGTAATTCGGTTTGTTCCAATTCCTTCCCTTTTCCTCTCTTAATTGGTATGGTGTTCTACCTTTTCTGGAATTTCTGATCCAAACCCAGCTCGAGGATGTTCTTTCTAACCTCATCAGCCGACATGACATTCTTGAGACCGATCACCGGGATGCCCTTCTTCGCAGCAGCCTCGAACATGTTGGTAAAAGTCATTGGGCAGAACACAATGTCATAATTGATTGCTGCGCTTTTACCTTCTGAGATGGAGCAGTGATGAATGCGGGTGATGTCCATGTTGAGATCTTTAGTCACTTTTTCAACCGCCATCTTCAAAAGAAGGCTCGAACCTGCGCCATTTGCGCATGAAACAATAATCGTTGCCATTTTTTCCTTTCTTGTCTTGCTTGTATATCCGTCAGGGATCTTTCGACCCCTGACGGATATTTCACCTAATTATATAGGTTTTTTCGTCAAACTAAAGCTTACTTTCAGCTTTAAGCGCCTTGTAAGCCTCGTAGTCTTCGGTCACGAGGAAGTAACCTTTCTTGTCCTTGAGGTATTGGATCTGGGGAACAGCGAAGAGGAATATCGCAACCAGTGCCACACCAAAGTAGCTCAGGTACTTCATCAGGACGGTGAACACCGGCCATACAACTGCCCAGTCCCACATGCCGAGGTAACCGCCATAGGCAGCCATCCCAACCCAGCCAGCAATGAACGCTGAGCCAAATACCTGCATCAGACCCGCAACAAATGGCCAGAGCATTGCAGCTCTCAGACCGCCCTTATTGTTGGCATAAACAGCGATGGTCGCATTGTCAAAGAACACCGGAACGAAGCCAGCGATGACCAGCACGGGACTCTTGAGCAGGATCAGAAGCCCGATAGCCAGGAACTGACCCAGAGCGCCGAAGAGGAAGCCGATGGTAACGGCGTTGGGGGAGCCAAAACCATAGGAAACCGCGCAGTCCACACCTGGCACTGCACCCTTGAGGAGTTTCTGAGAAATACCCTGGAAGGACTGGGTTAACTCACCAACGAAGGTGCGAACGCCCAACTGGAGGATAGCCAGGTAAACGGCAAAGTTCAGACAGGTGGTAAGGATGTAGAACAGGAAGGATTTTCCCTCAGCCAGGAATTTGGCTTCGATCAAGTAGGGCTGGCCCAGCAGCAGCAGGATTGTGCCAAAGAAGAGGGTCATCAGGATGGAAGTGGCAACCATATTTTCGTTAAAAATCGAGAGGAAGCCAGGAAGTTCCATATCCTCCAAACGTTTGCTCTGGCGCTTGCCGGATTTGCTCATTTTTTCTGACAGCCAGGAGAAGAGCTTGAGTCCGAACATTTGCTGATGGGCGATGCTGAAGCCTGCTCCATCGGTGAGGTCTTGAGAGATTTCGACTGTCAGGTTAGTGCCGGCTGCCCAATAAAGGCCAAGCAGCAGCGCCATTATCAAAAGAACGGGGGTTTCGCCCAGGGTCGGGAAGGCGAACAGAATCAGCCAGAAAGCGGTTGAAGCCTGCTGAACCTGCACATGACCGGTGGTGAAGATCGCGCGGAACTTGGTCCACTTCTTCAAAGCCACCAATACAATATTGAAAATGAAGGCAATTAGGACGAGGATCATAACCTGACCAAAGGTCCGACCAAAAACCTCTTCCACACCTGCAGTCACAGCGTTCTGACCAAAATACGGGTCGATTACCATCGCGTCCAGTTGGAAGCGGTCTTTCAGACCCACCAACACCGGGCGGAAGTTGCCGACCAGACCGCCGGAACCGACAATCAGGATAAGGTACCCGACAATTGCCTTAATCGTGCCAGCTAACACGTCATACCAGGGCTTTTTAAGCAAGATATAACCAAGCAAAACGATCAGACCAATAAAATAGGCGGGTTGGGTAATGATGTTATCTACGATAAATTTCCAAACTGTATTCAAGACTTCCATTTTTGACTCCTTTTGATTAGTGAATAAATTTTGAACTTCTGCGCGGTCGAGCTCTTAAGATCGTAGGCTCACTGCCCAACCGCGCAAAAGCACATCACAAAGGGTATTGCTTACAAGATCGAGCGGAAGGGTGTGTTCGGTTCGTTGTCGAAGCAGTCCGTGAATCCGCGCGGGTGATGGTACTCCCTTTTGCCAAGGTCGTTCGGGTAGACATACTTGCCGCCCACTTCCCAGATGAAGGGTTCAAAGGTGTACTGCAGGCGATACTTTCGCATATCATAAAGTGCCAGGATTTCTTTTGTGTCAGCCATAAAGTTCGTCCAGACATCATAGTGGATCGGAATCACAACCTTGCAGCGCAGAGCTTCAGCCATGCGCAGGATGTCGATGGAAGTCATCTTGTCGGCAATGCCAACAGGGTTCTCACCGTAAGAACCGAAGGCAACATCGATGTCATAGTCCTTGCCGTGCTTGGCAAAGTAAATCGAATAGTGCGAGTCGCCACTGTGGTAGATATTGCCGCCAGGGGTCTTGATGATGTAATTGACAGCTTTATCATCCATGTCGGTCGGGCAGATGCCGCGGATGTCCTGGTAGCCATCGGTAGTCACCAGACAGGTGCGGTCAAATGAATCGACTGCAAGAATCTCAAGATCTTTGATCTTGATTGAATCGCCCGGGCGCACAGTAATGCAGCGTTCTGCCGGCACGCCCCAGCTGATCCACCTTTCCACGGACTTCATCGGACCAATGAAGGGAATGGGTTCTTCCACATTCCTCAGAATGGCTGCGGCATAGTTCACATCAATATGATCATTGTGATAATGGGTGGAAAGGACCGCGTCAATCTTCTTGACCGCAAACGGGTCCATCACAAACGGGCTTGCGCGCAAGTTGGGCTGCAGCAGGCGGCAACCGCACATATTTGCCATCTGATGCCCAGCAACCATGTTCTTTGTCTTTTTAGTACGCTTGCCATTACCCAGCCAGAAGTCGATGCTGATGTTGGCATCACCAGGAGTTTTGACCCATAAACCCGTGCATCCCAGCCACCACATTGCCACCGTGCCGGGAGCCACAACTTCTTCTTCAATTTCCTCATTGAGCCAGGTTCCCCACTCGGGAAAAGTGCTCATTACCCAGGATTCGCGTGTAACTTCATCAATTTTGCTCATAGGTTTCTCCTTTTTTTGTTCCCCCTTGCGGGGAGCTAATTGCTTCGTTGGTAAGCACCTTGCGGGCTTCCATTGTTTAAAGGGCGGTTCTCAGCCCTCGTAATAACTTACAGTTTTGCGCCAGATTCTTGTATCTCAAGCCGGATGATCTCACGCACACAAGCCAGATCTGTCACCAGGACGTTGATGATTCCGGTTCGTAGTGCCCCCAACACTGCGGCTCCTTTGCGCGCACCACCAGAGACTGAAACTACTTTTTTGGATTGGCGAAGTTCATCCAGGGTTAAACCGACTATCCGCTGATTAAATTCGAGAAAACAGGGATTGCCATGGATATCGAACGCCTGGGCACACATGAAACCTACCGCTCCGCGTTCTATTAAGGGCTGAAACTCACGATCCGTGTCAATGCCAGACCACAGATAACTGAGGGTGTCTTTGTTTACGCCACCAACACCGGTCAGGATTAAATCAGCCTTGCGGGCTTTGTCGAGCGCGAAAGCGATTGCAGGCTGCTGTTTGATGAGCTGGCAGGCTTCTGGAGTATCCATCAAGAGCGGTGCATTTAAGGCAATGCCCGTGGCACCGAACTTCTCCACCATCGCACCTAGCAGCCCTGGAATATTGATGATTGGATTTTGTACCAAAATTCCACCAATCACCTGGACTACCTCGAGATTAAGGTAGGGGGCTGGTTTTAGTGCTGTGATTGTTTGTTCCATTGATTTCCCCCATGAAATCCCAATGGTCTGGCGTGGTTTGAGTTGCTTATTAATGTAGCTGGCGGCCATTTCACCCATCAGGGTGCGCATTTGGGCTTCGTCGTGACCGGTTGAATTGAGGATAAAGACTTCATCTAGAAGAAATTTGCGCTTGAACATTTGTTCAAACTCAAAACATCTTTCGCCGTAATGTCGGATATTAAAGGAGATAACGCCCTGGTCGCGAGCCAGTGTCAACAATCTTGAGACCCTTGAGCGTGAGATAAAGAATTTCTCGGCAATTTCTGCTTGTGTCATGCCGTGTTCATAATAGAGCGAGCAAACTTCCGCCAGCATTTCCAGGCGTTGCGCTTTTCTAAGCTCGAGAACCTCTTCTGATGAAAGCAAAGTTCCTCCTTACTAAAAACATCAAGAGGGTGACATACCTATAATATAGTAATTATGTGCATTATTTACAATATTAACGGGGTATTTTGCACATATGTGCGCCCAAATCCGACATCTTCACTGTTCCACGAAACCTTAACGGACCTTTTCTGGAATGCGGAGAGCAGACTGTTGAATGTTTTCGGAATCAGATCATGGCAGATTGGCTGAAAAATCCCCCTTGGATTGTCTTAGCGCTGCTTTCCGATTTCGATTTGTCGTGCACGAATTTGCTTAACTCGTGGGCTTTCAGGCTTGATCAGCTGCCACAAGTGCCGGATTGCAGCGCCAGGCGCGTGCGTGAGCATCCGGAGGCCGGCATGGCGCATTACTTCACGAATCTGCTGGCGATAATGTGGCTTGTAGCAGTGCACGGGACATTTGGCACAGACTGGCTTGTCGGGCATAAACTGGCAGACTTCCAGCCGCTGGTGCGCGTAGGCCTCCAGTTGCCTGCATTCCTCACATAGCCCCTCTTTCTGCCCGTGTTTATCCCGGCAGTACAAACCAAGCATGAGAGAGATCGTTTCTTTCTCGGCGTTCAAAACCTTTTCTTTTTCCATGGAACAACCATTTTAGCGCAGTTCTCAAAATTTTCCACGCACGGATTGTGAACCTCAATCGTGCTGGCTTCCTCCCAATTATGAGGACTTTGCATGTCTTAAGCCGGGTTCCGCCTTTGAAGGTGGAACCTCATTGCCACCATCAGATTTTCAAATGATGGTCTTTGCCGTAGGCCGGGTTCCGCGTTTGAATCAGGCATTTCATCCATCTTGCCAGCAAAGGGTTTGGCTCTAAAAAAAATTAGATTCTTCGCAACTGAGGCTCAGAATGACAAACGTCGTCAGAGTATCGATTTCGAAGAGTCCGCAAATTTCAGCCGACATTGCACCGATCGTGCCAGCGTCTCCACAATCCTGCCCCCTCCCTGCAGGGTAAAAAAGGGTGGTGGGTTTTGGCAGGGGTGATTCCACAGCCGGGGCAATGATGACCCAAGGGTACATAAATTTCAATCCAACAGTGCCGTTGATGGTGGGTTGGCTATACCAATGCTTAAATCGGCAAATGTTATGTGACGCCAGCCCACGCTACAATTTGTTCCGTCGTCAGCCGGGCTATCCTGACCCCTTCGCGGAAGGGGGAACAAAAGGGGGTGGTTTTTCGTAAATAAGGATCAGAATGAAAGGAATTATCGGGTTATAGTGCTCAAGGAGTGCGCGATTTTCAACCTGACATTGTGGTTGATGGTGAATTGGCTATACCGAGGCTTAAACTGGTTCATATC
>DJGU01000009.1:14474-14651 GCA_002432795.1 Anaerolineaceae bacterium UBA5838 | reverse complement strand
GGTTGGACTATCCTGACCCCCTCCCGGGAGGGGGAACAAAATGGGGCGGGTTTTGGTAAATAAGGCTCAAAATGAAAGGAATTATCGGGTTATAGCGTTCGAAGAGTGCGCGAATTTCAACCTGACATTGTGGTTGATGGTGGGTTGGCTATAACGAGGCTTAAACTGGTTCATATC
>DJGU01000009.1:9521-14442 GCA_002432795.1 Anaerolineaceae bacterium UBA5838 | reverse complement strand
GGTTGGACTATCCTGACCCCCTCGCGGGAGGGGGAACAGAAGGGGGTGGGTATTGGTAAATGAGGATCAGAATGAAAGGAATTATCGGGTTATAGCGTTCGAAGAGTACGCGAATTTCAACCCGACAATACCGTTAAAGGTGGGTTGGCTTTAGAGAGGCTTAAACTGGTACATATCTTTTGACGCCAACCCACCCTACAATTTGTCCAATTCCACTTCAAACCCGGAACGGCGCATACCCTGCTTCGCGGGCACAGGCGGCTGTTCCCTACGGCAAAAACCTTATTTTCGCCCAAACAACCTTAATCGACCAATTCCGCCTCGAGCAAGAGCTCCACACCTCCGAGTGCCCGTGAAACCGGGCAGCCCAGTTTGGTCGCTTGCGCAACTTCCTGGAACTTCTCAACGGATATCCCGGGAACTTTGGCCTTGCTCACCAGGTGGCTGCGGGTGATCGTTGCCTTACCATCAACGTTTCGCAGTGATACATGCGCGGTGGTCTCGATCTTCTCTGGCGGAAAACCCGCTTCTGTCAAACCAGCGCTGAGCGCCATAGAATAACAGCCGGCGTGTGCCGCCCCTAACAATTCTTCAGGATTCGTGCCTTTTCCTTCTTCAAAACGGGAAGCGAAAGTGAAGGGTCCGTCAAAACTGCCAAAATGTATGTTGCCTTTGCCAGCCTTGAGGGTGCCTTCCCAAATTGCGCTTGCTTTTCTATCTGCCATGATGTGCTCCTTTTTCAATTTCTTATTGGCTTTTATCATAGCGAAAGCCAACCGGCAGTGCAATATGCTGTAGAGAGAAAACAAAAAACCCCCTCTAAAGCACGAGGGGGTTTGAAGCGAAAACCAAAAACTATATCCAGCCGCGCAGTTTCATCGCCTTGACAACTTTGTCAATGCTCACCATGTAGGCTGCGTCGCGTGTGTAGACTTTCTTTTGGAGCGACATATCCAGCACGGATTTAAAAGCATCCGTCATCTTGTGATTCAGGCGTTCCAGGACTTCTTCGCGGCTCCAGTAGAAGTTCTGATCGTTCTGCACGCCTTCAAAGTACGAAACGGTCACGCCGCCAGCGTTGCACAGGAAGTCAGGAATGACGAAGATGCCGTTTTGTTCCAGCACCACATCCGCTTCAGGGGTGGTGGGTCCGTTGGCAGCTTCCGCCAGGATCTTGACATTCTTGCTGATCTTGTTGACACTCTCAGCGTTGATCTGACCTTCAAGGGCGGCGGGAATGAGCACATCCACATCCTTGGAAATCCACGCCTCGCCATCTTCAATGGTATAGCCGGCGTCCTGAGCCTTGTCTTTGTTGATAGTGCCATACTGGTCGGTAATGGTCATGAGAAACCTTGCATCCACGCCCTCTTCCTTGCAGAAGGTATAGGATTTCTTGTCTTCACGATCCCAGCAAGAAACACAAACTACTTTGCCGCCAAGGAACTGGCGGAAACCAAGAGCAGCATATTGAGCAACATTTCCAAACCCTTGAATAGCTGCCGAGGTCGTGGCGGGGTCAATGCCCAGGTGTTTCATCGCTTCGCGCACGGTGTAGATCACGCCAAAACCGGTGGCTTCGGTACGGCCTTCAGAACCGCCGCCGCCAAGGGGTTTGCCGGTGATCGTGCCGGGGGTGTAGTTGCCAACGATTGTGGAATACTCGTCCATCATCCAGCCCATCATCTGGGGAGTGGTGCCAACGTCCGGCGCGGGGACGTCCTGTCGGGGACCGATGTTCTTCCACATAACGCGCACAAAGCCGCGCACCAAGCGTTCTTTTTCACCGACAGAGAGCGTGGAGGGGTCCACCACAACGCCGCCCTTACCGCCGCCCAGGGGAATGTCGGCAACCGCGCATTTCCAGGTCATCCACATTGCCAGCGCGCGCACAGTATCAGCGGTTTCGTTGGCTGCAAAGCGCAAGCCGCCCTTATTCGGACCGCGGGCATCGTTGTGCTGAACGCGGAAACCCTGGAAGACCCTGATGGTGCCGTTGTCCATGCGCACCGGGATGCGGAAGTGGAATTCCCGTGCCGGATAGCGCAGGAAATCTCTGATTTCCTGGCTGAGCTCAAGTTGATCGGCAACTTTATCAAATTGAGCCTGAGCCATTTCAAAAGCGTTTGTACTTCCTGACATAAAAATTCTCCTTTTTTATCCTGTTTGGAATTTGAAACAAAAATGACGCACAAAGCCAATGCTATGCCCGTCATAGGTTAGATGAGGTTGTTGATCACGCCTGTGTGACATCAAATTCCTCTTTATTTTGGTATCTTAACCTTATCCCAAATGTCCCTTTTGGTCAAGCAACTGGTGTGAAAACAACAATACCAGTTGGTCGTCTGATACCACTCTACTATTGAGCTTTAAAGGGCATAAAAACAACCCGAGTGATTCCCGGGCTGTTTGGCGTGGACCAATAACACTATTTCAATTCCAAGATATAGGTATGCACGCCGTTTGTTTCTGAGACCTCTTTGAATCCAAGGTTCTCGTACATTTTTGGTACGCCGTGGTACTGGCGCTGGGGATGAGCACTCCAGAGGAAAGGTCTGCCGATGATTCGGTCGAATCCCTGCCGCCGGCTTTCCTCAACCGCCTCTGCCAGCATCTTGTTGGCTAAGCCCTTACCGCGATACTCCGGATGGATCACAAAACAAACCACCATCGCGCTACGCCCAGGGAATTGATGAAGTTCTTCATCTTTCTTTAGCAGGGCGAAATTTTTGACGTCATTGACGTTGACCCAACCGACCATCTGTTCGCCGTCTAAAGCAACCAGACCTCGCATCAACCCGCTCTTAATATTTTCTTCAGCAAGGGCTTTATTTTGCTCGGCGGTGCGCTCGCGCCATTCAGTGCTGCTGCAATCCACATGGTAATACTGGCAATAGCAAAAATGCCAGTGTTCAGCATGGCTGTAATCCATCTCGCTCAAATAGGAAGTGAACTGGTCCGCCATTTCCGGGCTAAGGGGTTTTATTTGCAAGTCATTTAGAGACATACTATTTTCACACTCCGTGTTTTTATTCTATAAACGAGCCCTATCAAAAGTCAACCCTGTTTCCCACAGGCAAATTATGCAAACTCACCCAATGCGCTTCACAAAACGATCGATTCGCACCAGGGCTTCCTCAATTTTTTCATAGGAAGTAGCGTATGAAACCCGCGCAAATCCAGTGCCAGCATCCCCAAAGGAGTTGCCCGGCACGATTGCCACAAATTCATCTTTTAAGAGCCGGTTACAAAACTCCTCATCGCTCAGCCCAGTCGAACGCAGGTCCGGGAAGGCATAGAAAGCGCCCTTGGGCTCAAAAGTCTTTAGTCCAATGGAATTCAGTCCGCTGACCACCAATTTGCGGCGGCGATCATATTCTCGCAGCATTTCCTGCACGAAAGGTTCACCGACTATCAATGCATTTAATGCGGCATACTGCGACACCGTAGGCGCGGACATGATGGAATACTGGTGCACGCGCACCATGCCCGAGATGATTTCTTTTGGTCCAGCAGCGTAGCCGATGCGCCAGCCGGTCATGGCATATGCTTTCGAGAAACCACCCATCAGCACAGTGCGCTCCTGCATCCCAGGCAAACTGGGAAAACAGACATGTTCAGTGCCATAAACCAGGCGATCGTATATTTCGTCAGAGATGACCATCAGGTCACGCTCCCGTACCAGGTCAGCCAATTTCACGAGAAATTCGCGCGGATAAACCGCACCGGTTGGGTTGCTGGGACTGCCGATGAAAATCGCGCACGTTTTTGGAGTAATAGCAGCTTCCAGATCCTCGATTCGGGGTACAAAGTTGTTTTCAGCAAACGTTGGCACTTCGATCGGCACGCCGCCCGCAAGCGCGACTTCTGCCTGATAGGAAACAAAGCATGGTGTGGGGATGATGACTTCATCACCAGGATCCAGCATTGCCGCAAAAACGAGGTAGAGAGCTTCAGAAACCCCCACTGTCACAATTATTTCGGACTCGGCGTAGTACTCAACGTCATAGAGGCGTTTGAGATGGTCGCTAACCGCTTGCCGGAGCACGAGCAGTCCGTGGTTGGAGGTGTAGTGAGTTTCACCCCGCCTCAGGGCTTCGATACCCGCCTGGATGACCGGTTCAGGGGTACTGAAGTCTGGCTCGCCGATCCCAAGTGAGATCACATCTTTCATTGTTGCCGCAATATCAAAAAACTTGCGGATGCCGGATGGTTTCAACGTTGCTACCTTTTCAGATAATCTGATTGCCATGCACTCTCCTTTTTTATTCAGTTGTTTTTTTCTACCAATTTGCCCAGGAGTTATCTCCCAGGTTAAATTTTCCAATCAAACCATTCACAACCACATCGTAGCCAAGCAGGGAGCCTTCGATGTTTGCGTTAGTGATGTGGGCTCCAGGGCTGAGGATGGAGTCGCGAATGGAGCTATGCTGCACAAGACTGCCTGCCCCCACCGAAACGAATGGGCCAATAATGGAGGTGCTCACCCGAGCTTCAGGGTGGATAAAAACCGGCGGAATGATGATTGTGTCTTCCAATTGACCTGGAGTTGGCTCGCGGTCGCACCCGTTCTCAAGTAAGTGGCGATTGGTGTCCAACAATGCTTCCGATGTGCCAGCATCCAGCCAGGTCTTCACCTGTTCGATCCGCATCGGCAGGTCTTTTTCAAGCATCAGGTTGATTGCATCCACCAGGAAGTATTCTCCCTTTAAGGAGATCTTTTTCTGGACCTGTTCTTCAATTGCCTTTACCAGGTGGCTCCCATCCGGGAAGTAATAGCAGCCCACAACTGCCAGGTTGTTATTCATGTCATTGGGTTTTTCGATCAGGCGTAAAACCTGCCCGCCAGCATTGACCTCCGCAACTCCGAAACGGCGTGGGTCGGGCACGGCTTTGACCCATGCAATGGCTTCAAGCTGGG
>DJGU01000009.1:6389-9422 GCA_002432795.1 Anaerolineaceae bacterium UBA5838 | reverse complement strand
GGATGAACTTTCTGCATGTGAGCACGGATCAGGGTTTCCTGTCCGGGTGACATGACAAAAACGTACTCAACATCATCCCGATCCGCAACCGATTTGAACATCGACAACAGGTGGTCGAGCACAGTGGCACCCGCCAGCGACACCAAAGGCTTTGGGCGGCTCCAGGTGAGGGGGCGCAACCTGCTGCCCAAACCTGCCATTGGGATGATGATGCTGAGTTTGTCAGACATGACTGCCCTCCTTAGTTTTTTCCACTTTTTATGTGGTTATTTTCATTATATCCTTATCGAGTAAAAGGAGTCAATTAAGCCGCCATTGCGGGCAGTTTGTACCCGTGCTGCTTTATCACAACACATAAGTCAGGCACCGTTTAATGCTGCAAACAGGCTTATGGATGGATAGGAAAATCCGCTCAAAAGCCTAGGGTGTGTAAATCAGCAGATCGGAAATCGAAAAAGTAACTGCGTTGCTGCCCGAACCCTGGGCAATCACCCCCAAAGCGCCGCTCAGATCACTGCGGGTCTGCAGGCTGTATTGCTCAGCGCCATTCACAAAAACCCGCAGCTTCCCAGCCTCTGCCCAAACCGCGATCCGATTGCTGGCAGGGGCGCCAGGCTGCAGTTTGCGGGCAGTTTGCCAATGCAACAGCCGCCCGATGCTGCCGCCAATCTGCCGCTCTGCCATGACCTCACCCTGGCAATTGAACCAGATCTGAAAGGTTCCCGATGTGCTGTTGCGCCAGAGTATCAAGCCATACTGATCCGCATCACTGCACATCAAGACGTCCATGGTGAGCTCCAGGTAAAAATCGCCCGGCAGGATGTGGTCACTCATGCTGACAAGCGGCGTTTTGCCTGCTGGCAGCGCCAGCGTGAGCGCGCTTGCCTCGTATGCGACCGTTCCCGTGGGGCTGCTGGTTTCCTTCCAGTGGCTCGGAACGCTGAAATTGTCAGAAATTGTTAAAGGCCAAGTCACCGGAACCTCAGAAATCTGTGTCGGCAAACCTCCAGCCTCCGTGGCAATACGCGTGGGAGTCGGCGTGCTGGGAAACCAGTCCACGGTGGGGCTGGGCGACAGCACCAGGGTTGGCTCTTGTTCAGGAGTCGGAGTAATTTCTGCTGTCTGCCCCGCACAGGCAGCCAACAGTAAAAAGGACAAAGTAAGCAACCAGCTGATTTTTGGCATATTTCAATTTTACTAAAAAGCTGCGATTCGGTTCTGGCTGTTAATAAAACGCCTGTGGTCGACAATGTTATAATGCAAATTATGAGGTAACTATGAACACAAAGTCAAAAACGCTGCCCCTTTTAATACTGCTCCTGATCGCCCTGGGTTTAAGCCTCAGCACGTGGCGCCTGCCCGCATCCGCACAGGGCACTCCCTACCAAACACCTACGCCAAACGCAAACGGTGACATAATTTTCAAGGTTCGCCCAGGAGATGGCTGCATCAGCATCTCACTCCTGACGAATGTACCCATCGAAACCATCAAGAGCTTAAATGGCTTGGATGATGCTGCCTGCTCCTCATTGTTAGAAGGACAGGATATCGTGATCGGCAGAGTTGAACCTGTGGTGCTCACCCAGACCGCCATGCCAACCGCCACTATTCCCCCGGAATTGATCACGCCCTCCCCCACGCCTTCTCCCGGCACCGCCACCATTTGCGTGGTACTCTTCCACGACAAGGATGGCAATGGCATGCGCACCATCGGCGAGGATTATCTCTACGGCGGCGAAGTGAGCGTCAGCAATCCTGATGGCTCGGTCTCGCTTACTGGCACTACCGTTGCCGGAAACCCGGACGAGGCTCAGCCGCGCTGTTTCCCTGACCTCCCTCAGGATTCATACAATGTCAGCGTCGCCATCCCGGACGGCTTTAACGCTACCACCATCACAAACTACGCCCTCGAAGTCAAAGCGGGTGAAGATGCCACAATTGATTTTGGCGCGCAGGAATCTGCTCCCTCTGCTGGCGTGATCACACCCGATTCAGCACGCCGCTCACCAGTGCTCGGCATTATTGGCGGCCTCGTCCTGCTGGCAGGGCTCGGTTTGGCGTTTTACATGTGGCGGACACGCAAGATTTAGCTGATCTCTAAAACCAAAAAACAGGACTTGCGTCCTGTTTTTTTATTATTCGTAGGGCGAAATTGGAAGCTCTGTTTACATCACCACAAAGAACCTTTGGGTGCTTCCAATTCGCCGTTATGCTGATTAGGGTCATCACGTGGTCATCATCGCCGGCGGATTGAGGGCACAACACGCTTATATATCACATCATTCAAGCTGCCCTCAATCTCGCCCTTGTACAGTCGAATCGAAACTGAAAAATCAAAAATCTCTGGCATGGCGTTCTTCAAGCCAGATATCACCCTCGTTGTGATAGCCTGCCCGCTCCCAAAAGCCCGGCACGTCGGTTTTTGAAAATTCCAGCCCCCTCAACCACTTTGCGCCCTTCCAGAAATACACATCCTTCAGGTCATCCCTCCCCGGGATTGCTCCGCAGATACCTCGCAAAGGCGCGCCGTGTTCCAGGCTAATTGGCTGCCCTTCATAGTAAGTCGCCAACAGGAAGTTGTCCGCGTCCATTACCGCGAGCGGCAGGTTGGCAGTATAGCCAAACTCGGCATGCTGGATCACAAAGCGCGCGCCCGGCTTTGGCACCACCAGCCCCAGTTCGCGGAGGGTCTTCAGGCTGACGCCTTCCCAAGTGGTATCGAGTTTGCTCCAGGTGGTGACGCAGTGGATATCCACGTGCAGTTTGGTGCGTGGCAGTGCTTTAAACTCTTCCCATGTTAGCAGAAGAGGTTTTTCGACTTCTCCCCAGACTCTGAAAGTCCAGCTTTCCAGATTCAAGCGCGGTACCGGACCATAATGCAGAACTGGAAAACGATCCGTCAGGTGCTGCCCCGGCGGCAGGCGCTTTTTTGTTCCAGGGTCTAACTTTTTAAACATCCTACCCTCACAGACTCTGGCTTTCGCCGGGTTTCAAAACGATTACTTTCGCTCCAGTTTCCGCTTCGACACGGGC
>DJGU01000009.1:6091-6326 GCA_002432795.1 Anaerolineaceae bacterium UBA5838 | reverse complement strand
TGGGGCACAGCAGCCTTACAGCTTTCAAAGCGTCATCCGGACCCATGGTGTAGTTATCTCCAATCGGGACCACAGCCAGGTCGAGCCCTTCATCCCCAATGAGTTTCATGTCCCCAAACAAGCCGGTGTCACCCGCGATGTAGATCTTTTTCCCGTCGGGTGTAGTCAGCAGAAACCCAGCTGGGTTGCCGCCATAGCTTCCATCGGGCAGGGCTGAACCGTGAAGTGCCTGTGT
>DJGU01000009.1:5594-6001 GCA_002432795.1 Anaerolineaceae bacterium UBA5838 | reverse complement strand
CTGATCTCGGCATTGCTGATGCACAGAGCGTCTGTGCGGCTGGCGATTGAAAGCGTGTCACCGATATGGTCGCCGTGACCATGTGTGATAAGGATATAGTCAGCGCTGACCTGTTCCGGCTTGAGCGTGGTGGCAGGGTTGCCAGTGAAGTAGGGATCGATCAGCAATTGGCTCTCACCCACCGTTAAGCCGTGTGTCGCGTGCCCGTACCAGGTGTAAATTGTTTCCATAGCATCGTCCTCCATGATTAATTATAGCGTTTATAAGGCGGGGAGGATGGTCTTGTTTGATCGAGTATTTGTAGGTCGGAATGAGACAGCCAGAAGATAATGAAAAAGCCAACGCGTATTGCGGGCTCACTCCGACAAATAAAATATCGGCATCAATCTCTTTGGCGGAGTGCGCAA
>DJGU01000009.1:3002-5565 GCA_002432795.1 Anaerolineaceae bacterium UBA5838 | reverse complement strand
TCGCCACAAGGGCAGGCAAAAGCGCATTCCGCCCTACGATTAATGAATTTGATTCTTCACTTCGTTCAGAATGACAAACATAATGCGAAAGTCGGACATAGTAGTCGTAGGTCGGAATGAGACCGCCAGAAGATAATGAAAAAGACAAGGCGTATTGCGGGCTCACTCCGACAAATAAAATATCGGCATCAATTTCTTTGGCGGAGTGCGCAACCCTNNTTCGCCACAAGGGCAGGCAAAAGTGCATTCCGCCCTACAAAAAATATTACAAAATCTCGAGTTTCGCCAGCGAAGCTACCAGCGCTTTGAGGCCAAACCCCTCAAAATACACTTCCACAGTTTCATCGCCGTGTTCCAGCTTGCTGGTCTTGACCACGCCGCGCCCGTATTTGTCATGTTTCACCTGCATGCCCGCCTTGAAACGCGTGATAGGCGCTTCTTTTAGGGTGGGTGCACTGCGCATCCAGGAGGGTGTCTCCCACCTGGAATAGCCGCTTTCGCGTCCATAACTAAAACGTCCCGGCAGGTCTCGCGGGCTGCCTTGTAAAAGCTCAGCAGGGAGATCGTCCAGAAACCGGCTGGGGATAGATTCTTCGTAACTACCATAGGGACTGCGGCGCCGGCGCGCGCGCGTCAGGGTCAGACGCTTGCGGGCGCGCGTGATGCCCACGTAAAGCAGGCGGCGTTCCTCTGCGAGGTCTTCTTCGTCTTCTCTTGATCGGCTGTGCGGCAAAAGCATTTCATCCAGCCCGGTGATGAACACCTGGTCAAATTCAAGTCCTTTAGCCGCATGGAGCGTCAGCATGGTTGGAGCGTCAACGTTTTCGGGCAAGGTGTCCTGGTCTGCCACCAGGGCCATGGATTCCAAAAAGATCTGCAAGCCTTGCTCCTCATACTCCAGCACCACCGCTCGCAGCTCCATGACGTTCTCCCAACGGTCCAACCCTTCTTCGCTCTGGTCCTGGATATGCGCCTGGTAGCCAATGTCCTCAAGGATGCGGTCAAACAAGACCGTGATTTGGTTTTTCCCGGCGCAGTCGCGCCAGCCCTGCAGCATGCGCCCAAAATTTTCCAAGCGCCCTAATTCTCTGCCAAACACCTCCCGCCATTCCGGGTTGCCCTGCGCCAGACCCAGCAGGATTTCACCCACGCTCAGGTTCTCCTGGGCAGCAAGAGCCACAATTTTTTCGACAGTCTTATCACCGATACCTCGCGGCGGCAAATTGATCACCCTGCGCAGGCTGATCTCATCGAGCGGGTTGTATATCAGGCGCATAAAAGCGATAATGTCCTTAACCTCACGCCGTCCATAGAAACGCTGCGCGCCCACCAGGCGATAGCTTAAGCCCACTCGCCTGAAGGCTTCTTCGAGCAGGCGGGATTGCGCGTTGGTGCGATACATGATGGCAAAGGCACCAGGACTTATCTTTTGATGGGTGATCGCCCTTTCAATCGTGGTGGCAACCAACTCAGCCTCTTCGCGGTCGTCCTGGGCGATCAGCAGGTTGATCTTTTCACCCTTGAGCGCCTCTGTGAAAAGTTTCTTGGCTGTACGGTTGCGATTGTGATCGATGACCGCCATGGCTCCGTCCAGAATGTTTTGCGTGGAGCGATAGTTTTGCTCGAGCAGGATGGTTTTCGCGTCTTTAAAGTCCTGCTGAAACCGTAAAATATTGCGGTAATCCGCGCCGCGCCAGCGGTAGATGCTCTGGTCTTCATCGCCAACGACGTAGAGGTTGCGATGTTTCTGCGCCAGCAGACGCAAGATGGCGTACTGTGCCAGGTTCGTGTCCTGAAATTCGTCCACCAGGATATGCTCAAACTTATGCCCGTAGGTTTCACGCACCACTGGAAAATCTTCGAGGATGCGGTTAGTGTAGACCAGCATGTCGTCGAAATCCATGGCATTGTTTTTTACCAGGCGCTGCTGGTAGAGGATGAAAAAGCGCCGCACCTGCTCATCACGGAAGTTTTTGACCGGGTAGTTATCGGGCTCGATCAGATCGTTCTTGGCGCGTGAGATGGCGTCCAGCATGGATGCCGGGCGGTAAAGTTTTTCATCGAGATTGTTCTCACGGACGATTTCCTTCATCAGGGAAAGCTGGTCATCTGCGTCAAAAATGACGAAATTCTGGTTTACGGGGAGCAGATCTGCTTCGCGGCGTAAAATCCTGCCGCAGACGGCATGGAAGGTGCCCAGCCACAAACCGCTCGCCTGCTCGCCGATCAGTTTTTGCACGCGGTCTTCCATTTGGCGAGCGGCTTTGTTGGTAAAAGTCACCGCCAGGATGCGATAGGCGGGCACGTTCAGAGCCCCGATCAGGTAGGCGATCCGGTATGTAAGTACGCGTGTTTTACCGGAACCGGGTCCAGCCAAAACCAGGGTAGGTCCGGCTTCCGCCGCCACGGCGTGTTGCTGTTGCGGGTTGAGAAGATCGAGTAAATCATTCATAGGAAGATGATTGTACCAAAGGGGGTCAAAAGTAGGGAAGGGGCTTGACCCCTTCCGTAAAATTCAACGAGAGGAACGTCAAAAGACCGTTCCCTACGTGATCGTCCGACA
>DJGU01000009.1:0-2984 GCA_002432795.1 Anaerolineaceae bacterium UBA5838 | reverse complement strand
AAATCAATGCGGACAATAACCCCATCAATAAACCCGCCAGCACCAGCATATAAGGAGGGGCTTTTAGCAGCAGCATGGCAAGAAATCCTGCCGTCAGGATCAGGACGGTCCAGATATCCACCAGGGCATTTTGCGCTAGGTTGACGCAAACCATCAGGATCAGCGCCACCACTGCCGCGTTCACGCCCTTCAGGAAGGAACTTGTTATTCCGTTTTCGCGCATTTTCTTGACCAGCGGCGCTGTTATTGCCACGATGATGAAGGAGGGTAAGAATACTCCCACGGTTGCAGCCACTCCGCCCCAGAAGCCGCCTGAGAGGAAACCCACAAAAGTGCTCGAAGAAAGCACGGGTCCTGGGGTGATCTGCCCCACAGCAATGGCATCGGTGAGCTGCTGGGTGGTGAGCCAGCCAAAGCGGTTGACCACATCTTCTTCGATCAAGGCAAACAAGACCAGCGATGAGCCGAAAAGCACCGCTCCGGTGCGCAAAAAATACCAGAAGATACGCCACGCACTTTCATTGACAGTTTCAAACATCAATTTCAGAGCAATGCCGAAAAAAGGTAAGGGTGTGAAGGACAAAAGCAGGTTCGGTGGTGTTCGAAACTTATGTTTGATGCCATAATGCAGCAGCACAGCCAAAGCTCCACAGCCAAGCATGATCAAAACCTCGTTGATATTTACCAGTTTAGCAACCAGAGCCAGACCAAAGAGCAGGAATTGCTGCCAACCCACCAGGCTACTCTTACCGATACGCCAGGTGGTAACCAGCACAATGCCAAGCACCAGCGGATTCAAAAAGTAGAACAAGCTCTCAAGCTCAGGCAGGCTGCCATATTGCACATACACCCAGGAAAGTAACATGCTGGCAATAAAGGCGGGCAGGATAAAACTGAATCCCGATACCAGCAGACCCGGATAGCCAGCATAGACATAACCCACGTGGTAGCAGGTCTCGCTGGCATTCGGACCTGGGATCAGATTGGCAGCAGCCAGCAGATCCAGAAAATGCTCGGGAGTGACCCACTTGCGCTTGCGCACATACTCATCTTCCATCATGGCAATGTGGGCCGTGGGAGCGCCAAAGCTGGTGCTGCCGATTTTCAGGCTCACCAGCATCAACTCAATCAGTCTCTTCTTTAGCGGGGCTGGCTTTTGTTCTGCGGATCCACTGGATGGTGTTTCTGGCAGCGGTATCTGTTCAAGCTGAGCATCCTCAGACATCAAAATGGTTTCTTCGTTCAATGTCAGGACTCCAGGCGGGGTAAATTCAGCAGCAGGTTTTCAAGAATCAGACGGGAATTAACATACTGGTCCAGCATGGTGAGCGCTTCTTCATGCCGCTGCAGAATACCCGCAACTTGCTGCAGGTTTAAAGCAGCTGCGGTATGCCGGATCAGTTCCTCTTTCTCCAGGTTAACCAGGGGCACCTCGCCCGCCTCACTGCAAATCAAAACGTCGCGCCAAAAGGTCAGCCAGGTCGCGATCAAAAATCTGTAAGTTTCGCGCGCCTGCCCCTTTACCCTCTGTAATTTTTCAACGTATTTAAGTCTATCGCGCAGATTCATGCCCAGTATTTCTTCAAGCTGATCGAGTGAGTCATGGTACTTATCGAGCAAATCCTCATCCCGCAGATAGTGCATCGCAGTACCCACACGTCCACCAGCAAGCTGCGCCAGTTTGCGTGATTCGCCCTCACTCAACCCATGTGTAGTTTGCAGCTCTTTTGCCAGGTCGTCGATGCGCATTGGACGCAGCCGCACCACCTCACAGCGGGAGGCAATCGTCTCAAGCAGGCTTTCGCGCGCGTCAGCCGTCAGGATGAGGATCGCGCGGGATGGCGGTTCTTCAAGCGATTTGAGCAGGGCGTTTGAAGCGCCTGTCGTTGCCCTTTGAAAGTCCGGGATGAGCACGACGCGAAAATTGGATTGATAAGGAGCAAGCGCTAATAACTGCTGCATGGCGCGCACCTGCTCAATTTTTAGTTCCCTGGCTCCTTCAGCAATCCGCAAAATTTCCAAATCCGGAAAAGCCCGCGCTTCAATTTGACGGCATTGCTGGCACTCTCCACAAAACTTCCCTTTGGATGGGGGATTGGCGCAATTCAGCGCCTTCACGAACGCCAGCGCCAGCGTTTCGCGCCCTACTCCTTCCGCGCCAGTAATCAGATAGGCGTGACGAATCTTCTCAGGTTGGGAATGGATTTGCAGAAATTGGATAGCTGTTTCGTGACCCAGGAGATTCCAAGACATGAGTGCATTTTAACACACGTTGTGACCGCCGCCGAGCATATGCTCAGGTTTCTCCCCGCTTGGCCAGGGCAATTGCATCTAAATAGCTGGCAAGGAACCTGCATATGGAGAGAGCAAGAGGTGCTCCATGGCAGAAAGCAAGTTTTCAATCATCTTCAGTGACCTGACCGACCCGCGAGTGGACAGGACAAAGCGGCATAAGTTGCTGGATATCATCGGTCTGAGCATATCTGGATTCTGTGTTATTAGTCAGCGAATATGTCACCCCTTCAGAAAACTAAAGTATATCTGAAGGAATGAAAATAATGATGGATAACCAAGAAGCACGACGAATAGCAGTTATAGAGCAAACCAGAAAAGGAAAGTTCAATAATCGAGAAGCAGCCCATTTGTTAGGGCGATCAATCAGACAGGGACAACGGCTGAAGCGGAAAGCCGAAGCAGGTGGCGCAACCGCGGTTCTGCATGGGAATCGCGGCAAGAGACCTTATAATGCCCTGCCTGAAGAAACGCGGACGACCGTGATAAGCCTGGCCAGAGATACCCTGAAAGATTACAACTACATGCACATGCAGGAGGTGTTGGAGGATGAGTACGGGGTAAACATCTCGTACAGTGGATTAAGTGGTTGTGTCAAGTATTTTTCACACCTGAGTTTCCCACCCCTCGTCGAAATTGACGAATTTACGGGTAAAAATGAATATTTCAGGACCAGCAATTCTCAATATGAA
>DJGU01000128.1:9395-17010 GCA_002432795.1 Anaerolineaceae bacterium UBA5838 | reverse complement strand
TCGCCCCTTTAATTCCCCCTCCCATGGATGGGGACAGGAACTGATCGTGCCAAGGAAAATAATTACCAACCGATTGCTAAATCCAATCCCCCAAATTACTCTTTCTCTCTTGACATACTGTGTATTACACACTATAATGCTTTCTACAATATTTCAAGGAGAAGTATGAACGAAATGGAAGATATTTACGCAAATTTTGTGGTTGAACTCCGGCGAGGGGTCACCAACCTGGTGGTGCTTAATCAGTGCCAACAGCCAACCTATGGTTACCAACTGGTCAAAGAACTTTCCGAAAGCGGCATCCCCCTGGAAGCGAATACGGTTTATCCGCTCCTCCGCCGGCTTGAAGATCAGAACTTACTGCGCAGCGACTGGGATACCAGCACTGATAAACCGCGTAAGTATTATCAAATCACCGAAAAAGGGCGTCAGCTCCTGGCGCGAATCACCAGCTACTGGCGCGACTCTGTCAAGAATATCGAAGCAATCCTGGAGGCATGAGATGGAATCAAAGGAATTAATCAAACGCTACATTTACGCTGTCACGAAACACCTGCCCGAAAACAAAAGGCAGGATGTTGGTCGGGAACTCGAAAGCCTGATCGAAGAAACACTGGCTGAGCGCAGCCAGGACGGGCAGGCTGCCGACTCGGACACTAAAGCTGTTCTTCTGGAGCTGGGTCGTCCGGCGGAATTGGCCGCAAAGTATGATCCTCACGCCAAAGACGCGCTCATCGGTCAGCCGCACTTCTCAGTCTACCTGCGGGTCTTGAAAATCGTGCTGCTGGCTGTCACACTTGGCATGGCAATTGCCTCCCTCCTCGAAGGAGTCACCGGTTTTGAAGGCAACGTTTTCCAGTTCTTCGCATCCGTCCTGAGCAACATCTGGCAAGGTTTACTCGGCGCTTTCGCCTGGGTTACCATCATCTTTGCCGTCCTATATCAAAAAGATGTCAAGCTCGATTTCGACGCGGAAGACCTGGACGATTTGCCTGCTGTGCCTGAAAAGCGTCAGCAAATCAAACTTGGCGACATTATCGCCAGTTTTATCTTCACAATCCTTTTCCTGATTTTGTTCGTCGTCGTGCCGCAGGTTAATCTCCCATTAGCATGGAAGGGCTCAGGTCTGATTTCGATCTTCAATCCGGAAATACTGATCCGTTTGCGTTGGCTTTTCATTGCGGCATCTGCAGCAGCTGTCTTGAACTTGTCCATTCGTTTTCTCACCCGCCGTCACGCACTGCCTGTCTTCCTGGCTACTTTACTCGAGGATGTTCTGCACGTGGTGGTCCTGTTCACCTGGTTTGGCACGCCAAACGCGCTTAACCCTGCCTTTGTTGATCTCATGGACAACTTTGCTCCCTTCTTATTTGCCCCCGCGGTTTGGGCGCCCTTGCAGTGGCTCCCTGAGAATCTCAGCCGCATGCCGCTCCTGCTGCTGATCATATTCGGCGGGGTTCTGCTGGGTTCACTTATCGACCTGATTGAAACCGGCGTGAAAGCCTTCTGGGGAGAAAAGGCGTGATTGAGAGCTGAAAACGGGTTCGTGTTAAGCATTTTCTAATGGGTCAGAGAGGTAAGGCGTGTTATACTTACGGCGTAATTTTTTAGTTGGCTTGCCAGAATGTTACTCGAACAAGGAGAAGTGTGATGAGAGTACATGTTGACCCCGATCTTTGTATCGGATGTGGGATTTGCGAAGGCGACGCCCCCGACGTTTTCAGCCTTGCCTCCAGCTCTATCGCAGAGGTGATCATGGATCCAGTGGGGTCGGAATTCGAAGCAGATGCCCGAATGGCAGCAAAAGATTGCCCCGAAAGCGCCATTAATATTGAAAATGGCGAAGAATCAGATACACCAACGCCATCTGGCGCAGATAGCGCGGATGATGTTGAGGAATCAATAATTAATAATGATCTTGAAAGGAATTTTGAAATGAAAGCAATTGTTGATCAGGACCTGTGCATCGGTTGTGGTATTTGTGAAGGAATCGTCCCCGAGGTTTTCAGCCTCCAGAATGAACCCTACGCGGAAGTTTTGCTGGACCCCATCCCTGAGGAATTTCAGGATGCCACCCGCGAAGCCGCGGAAGAATGCCCTGAAGTCGCAATCACGATCGAGGAATAAGCATCCAGCCTGTCACTCAAAACCGCCCTGGAGGTCTAGGGCGGTTTTCCTTTTCATTGTCGCAATTTTTACGAGTTCCTGTAGGCATAGGTCAGGCTGCGATTTTCAACCTGACATTGCGAAACCTAATGATAACTGCTACTGTGTTTCATCTCAGTCTACGTAGGCATGCGTGTAAGGCAGCGCAAAAAGACCGGAATGCTTTAAAATCGTTGTTAGTTGAGGTTGGTCAAAAAGATAGTTGTAAGGCGGCACAAAATCATTGGGCGAGACAAAGTGCCCGTCAGGGTATTGAGGGCGATAATGATATTCTATAAACGTTCCTTTGCCCGCCCTCAATCCGCCGTCAGCAATAGTGGAGAGAATTGATATGGCGGATTGGACGCACGGAGAAGCCATATTCCAATAATGTATCCGGTGCCTCCAATCTCGCCCTACGATGAAACTCCAGGAGAACAATAAATCATTTTGGGCAAAATTACCCAACCATGCCAAAAATTGACGCGGAACAATTGTGGTTCTCACGTACTATCAGCTATCAGCAATCACCTTCGAGCTACTCCTGCGCGGCTTCCCTTCGCAGGTTCGTCAACACATGCCGGATAAACATCTCCGTATTGTTGATCTTCCCCTGCACGGCAGGTACCGCAATTTTGTTATGCATCAAAAAGGACCGAGTGGTCACTTCGCGAATATCTCCAGCAATCGGCGAAAATCCAGGAGTGTCCAGCAAGACCCAGTTAATGGCCCTGAGGCGTTCATCCAGGTTTTCTTTCAGCGGCACCATGTAGAGAATAGTCGTTTGGTCGAGCTTGTCCAGCAGAATCCGCTCGCCCTTCTTCACCAAATGCTTGCGCCATTCGCTGATCAGGCTGTTGGCCGCTTCATCCAACACGCATCCCGCAAACTCGAGCTGCTGCGTGGCGTAATAGGCGTTGATGATCGGTCTGCCGGCAAAACAGCGGTCTTCGATGAAGAACTCTCCCACCGAAATTGCTCCTCGCAGTGGAAAGCCCGCCGTAAAGCAGCGATTCATCAACGAGGCACACACGGTTGAGAAAGCCAGGTAATGCCACACCAGACCTGGCTCCGGCAGGCTTGGGTCAAAGGGCAGGCTGATCAGGATCGAGTCGGAAAAAATAATCCAACTTACCCGGTCCAGGATCTGGCTCCATTCACCCCGTTCGGAAGACTCCGGAGCCACTTCCAATGGCCGGATGTCTTGATAGGGTAAGCGCAGAGAATCAATCATATCCTGGGGAATATTGATCAGGGTATCAGACACAAATTGGGCAGTTTTGTGGATGTTATTGTTGAGCATGATCTGGGTGTAGCCCAGGATGTCAAAATACCCCACAAAACCGGTGGCAGGTTGTATTTGGGTCATACTTCTCTCTCCGGTTCATAGGCCGCAGTTTGCCAGATTTGCAGGTGTTCCCTGAGCTCATCCGGGTCGTCCAGGTAAAAGGAGGTTTGCAGGCAGCCGTAAGGAGCGGTGGTGAAGGCATGCAGTGCCAGGCGCATATGCCCCGGCTGGATGTCTTCGGTTTTAAAGTAGCCAAAGCGCTCTATATCGCCATCCAAGTCCGTGATCACTTCCAGCTGCTCTGCTTCAGCCCGCGCTTTCAGGTTTGCCAGCAGGATGTGGCGATTCTTCTCACCACCGTAAGCAAAAATTGTCGTCAGGATCGTGGCGCCTTTGCGCCAGAAAATCACGTGGTCATCTTCCTTGCGCCATTGGTAATCTTCGGGCACGTCGATGCTCCACTCGCTTGAAAGTTGGTATCTCATAGCTTTATTATATCGTCATCTACTGGTTTTTCCCCTCAAAGATCCGTTAGCAGCCGAAAGATTGCAAGGCCTGATTCGAAAAAGATGGTGCTTGTAAGCCCGGAAAACAAGATAAAAACCAATTGCTTTTTTATGTGGACTGGCACGAATAGAGATTGGCGGTTGGATTAAAACCGTACGGATGGGCTTTAGTCCTATCCGATTTCGGTAGTTTGGCATGATTTTATTTTAGAGTTTGGCATGATTTTGTTTTAGAGTTTGGCATGATTTTGACGATTTGTTTGGGAGACAGGAAAGTTGCTCTTTCAGCCCAAACAAAAAACTGTCAGTATTCAATTTCTTATGGTCAAAGTAAGGCTTGCTAGGTATAATCAAGAAAAGAATTCTCAAGGAGAGTAACAATGCAAACCTTTCTACATGGTCGTGACCTGATTGGCGATCTGGACTTCTCAAAGGAAGAAGTCGAAACCGTTCTGGACGTCGCCTGGGACCTCAAGCGCAAGCGCGCGCTCAACGAACCCCACCCCTACCTGCGCGATAAAGTGCTGGCAATGCTGTTCTTCTTCAGCAGCACGCGCACCCGCGGCTCTTTCGAAGCTGGTATGGCACAGCTCGGAGGGCACGGCGCTTTCATCGAAAGCACAACCACCCAGATTTCTCATGGCGATACCGCCAAAGAAATCGGCGAGATCTACGGCCGCTATTTTGACGGCATCGCCATTCGCCACTGCGACTGGGGCATTGGCAATTCCTACCTCAATGAAGTTGCCAGGAACTGCCGTGTGCCTGTCCTGAACATGCAGTGTGATGTCTATCATCCCTTCCAGTGCCTGGCTGACCTGATGACCATCATGGAGAAAAAAGGCCGCGATCTGAAGCGCAAGAAGATCGTTGTTTCCTGGGCTTATGCCGCCTCTTACCTCAAACCCGTTTCCGTGCCGCAATCGCTCATCATCCAGATGCCGCGCTTTGGCATGGATGTCACGCTTGCCTATCCCAAGGAATTCATGCTCATGCCCGAAATCGAACAGCAAGCTGCTGATGAGGCTAAGAAATGGGGCACCTCCTTTGAGATCGTGCACGACATGGACGAAGGCATGAAGGATGCCGACATTATTTATGCCAAGAGCTGGGGACCACTGCTGACCACGGATGATCCGATTAAGGGAAAACAACTACAGGATTCCCATATGGATTGGATCATGGATCAGCGCCGGCTGGAACTCGCCAAGAGCGATGCCATTTACATGCACCCTCTGCCCGCTGACCGCAACGTTGAAGTCACCGATGAGGTCCTCGACGGACCCAATTCCGTGGTTTACGATGAAGCTGAGAACCGCCTGCACGTGCAAAAAGCCGTCATGGCGCTGACCATGAATTAGGCTCTGCCAAATTTACCATCACCGGGAAGCGATTGCCTCCCGGTTTTTTTATACGGTTCTTAACCACGCGCGATAAAGTTATTGAAGGATCCTTCTGAGGCTGCTAATAGCATACAGAGGAAGGTTGATCAGCCAATCTTCTTTACGGTAATCAGAAAGTGAAGTTCGGATCACATTGTTTGGCTTATACTTTTCCGCATAAGCCTTTAGGCTTTTTGCCTGGAGGTTTTCAGCTGCTTTCACCTCAATAGGTATCACACTTCCCGCCAATTGAACCAAAAAATCGATTTCTCCGGTCGAACGCTCTTCTGAATAATAAAACGGGTTGAGTCCCAATTCAGATACCAATTGTGTCAGGATATATTGTTCAGTCAGGCTACCTTTGTACTCCTCAAACATCTTTGACCCTTCCAGCAGAGTCCTGGCATCAAGATCACACATGGCGGAGAGAAGTCCAACATCATTCAAAAAAAGTTTGAACGCAGTAGGCTCAGCGTATCCTGATAAGGGCAAACCGGGTTTGCTGACACGGGAAACACGAATCGCCAAGCCGCAGTCCACCAGCCATTGGATAGCATCTTCATAGTCTTTGGACCTTGCACCACTGCGTAAGTGTCCATAAATGAACTTCTTATTTTCTTGTCCGAGATGTGCTGGAATGCTGTTATAAACCAATCTCAAGCGTTCAGAGATAATTCCCGATGTGTGCTTGGAAAAGTCATACTCATATAGCCGAATCAGATCTTTTTGAATTTTCCGGGCTTTTTTGTAATCTCGGTTTTTTATGTACTCTTGAACCACTTCAGGCATTCCACCAAGATAGAAGTATTGCTTTAAAAGTAAAATGAACTTGTCCCGGAATACTTTCATCATTTGGAAATCAGCATTCCGTATCAAAAGTGCAAGTTCTTCGTTACCGACAGCATCCAGAAACTCAAGAAAGCTCAAGGGATACATGTCCATCAGGTGGATTTTTCCTACAGGAAAGGAAATCCCACTGTGCAGAGCCACACCCAAAAGTGATCCAGCAGCAAGAATCGGCAACTCGGGATGTTGTTCCTGAAAATACTTCAGCGATTGGAGCGCAAGAGGAATTTCCTGGATTTCATCAAAGATGAGTAGGGTATTTTCGTCTATCGGCAATTGCGATTCAATTTTCAGGGCTTCAATAATACGATCAATATCAAAATCCTGGGTAAATATGGCTTGCAGGCGAGGATTCTGATCCATCGACAGATAAGCGACATTTTGAAAGTGTTCTTTCCCAAAGGAACGCATAAGCCAGGTTTTGCCAACCTGGCGAGCTCCCTGGATCAGAAGGGGTTTTCGCTGTGAATCCTGCTTCCAATCGATTAATTGTTGCATTACGTTTCTTTTCATGTCGTCTCCTCTTTCGCAAACTAAGCCTGATTGCGTCTGTATTTATGCATTATACATCATTTTTACGGACGTCTTTTTGCTTATTAATACATATTTTAGGACGACTTTTTGATAAAAAATACGTTTTTCCAGGAAAGTTGTTGTTTTCGCTATGTCTCACATAAAAGTTCATGGGATAAGCCTGGCTGTAATTGGATGCCGCATCGGTTCAGGAATTCATGTAAAATACATAGACACGTTTCGTCATATCTTTCCGGGAAGGAGGTTCAGCATTGAATAAGTTTTTTCTATTCCTTATCAATATCGCAACGGGGCTTTCACTGGCTATCCAGGTCCTGATCCATCCGACGCTTGAAAGCTCAGCCAGGACGATGTATCTGATCGCTGCTGTCATCTTTATCAACTGGGCGGTTTTCACCTGGCTGGCATACTCCTCGGCAATGAAGGAAAAACAGCTTTCTTCCGCATCCAAACCCTCGCTTGAATTGCCGAAAGATAATACCAATCAACGCAGGAAATTATTGCTTGATGTGACGACCCTTACCTACCTGGTGGTCATCCTGCTGGCATTGATCAGCCTGAATGTGCTGGTTTTCCTCGAGCTGACTGAGACTTCTTACGTGGTTTGGATCTTCCTGACAGCCATTCTACTCCCACTGCTGATTGCCGGGATAGCCAACCTGGTGTTGAACAAGCCCATCAAAAAAGGTTAACTTGAGCAGAGAAACGTGAATTGACATGGCAAGCTCCAAAGAATATATCGACTATGTGCTTGAGTGCCTGGACCACATTGAAGGCATCGAAGCCCGGAAGATGTTTGGCGATTACGGTCTCTACATGTTTAACCGCGTGATGGGTTTTGTGTGCGACGACCAGGTTTTCCTCAAGGTACTGCCGGGCAGCACGCGTGTGCTGGGTGAGGATGCCCCCACCGG
>DJGU01000128.1:5816-9280 GCA_002432795.1 Anaerolineaceae bacterium UBA5838 | reverse complement strand
GTTTCCTTAGGAGGGACGCGATGAAAGCAGACACACTTGATGTCATTATGTTTGTAATTCAACTTCTTAGTTTGATTGCATTGGTGGTGTATGTGATCAAAACTGCTGAGGTAGCCGAAGGCACCAGGAAGTCCGCCCAGGCTATGGACCGCAGCGTGGCGGAGATGGTGGAGGATCGCGATCAACAGATCGCGCCGTATGTGGTGGTTTATTTTGATAATCAGACCGATTCACCGATTTTTGACCTGGTCATCAAGAATACCGGCCGCACAGCGGCAAGGAATGTGGAGATTGCCTTTGACCCACCCCTGCAGACCTCCCTCAAGAATTACGATATTGAGCAGCTGGCTTTCATTCACCAGGTTATCCCGACTCTGCCCCCTGATTACGAGATTCGTGCTTCCGTGGATGTAGTGAAGAACGTCCTGAACTCAGAAACTTTACCAAAGCAATACCACGTGAAAGTTACTTTTACTGGTGGGATTAAATCCGATAAACGCGAGGCGGAATACATCCTTGATCTCAACGTCTTCAATGGAATTCTTGAGACCCACACGCGCAGCCTGACTGATCTGACAAAGGCGGTTGAAAAAATATCGGACACGCTGGATGATTTTGCTGAAAATGCCCGCGACAGCATGAAACCCTTTTAGGGATCAGACTGCCAGCCTGGCGCCCTCAGCCGGCTCTCCGGTCAGTACATTTTTCACTCCCGGCAGCTCCCACAGAGCTTTTTGGAGCCACTCCAGTTCACTTTTCAGGGCCAACACATGCACGTTTGGTCCGGCATCGACGGTGGCGCAGACGGCATGCCCCTCTTTTCGCCACTGCCAGACCTGCCAGAGCAGCACTTCTGTGGCTGATTCCCAGTAGACCAGCGGCGGGTTGCTGGTGCGCATCACAGCGTGCATGTAATTTGAGTCGAGCTCGACAACTTCGGCAAAGCGCGCAAAATCGCGCCCGAGCAGCGCTTCACGGCAGTTTCTTATTCGCTCCGGCGCATCCAGCACACGCTGGGCGTTGAGGGGTGAGGTGTGCGCCAGTTTGTGCCCGGCACTGGAGCCAACCGGCTTGTGCCCCTGGCTGACCACGGCGATCGCATCCACCAAATCCCAGTGGTCCTTGGAGGCAATGCTGACGGCATAGGAACTGGCATCATCTTCACCCGGAAGCCATTCCACGAAGCCATCCGGGATCGAGCGGCAGGCAGAGCCCGAACCCAGTCTGGCAAGACGCGAAAGGTCTTTTTGGTTGAGGTCCAATCCGGCAGCCTTGCTGGCAGCCAGTGCCAGGGCAGCGAAAGCGGAAGCCGAGGAGGCGATGCCGGCGCCGGTGGGGAAGTTATTCGAGGAGGAAACGCGGGCGAAATGGTTTGAGCTGGCAAGCCGGCGCACGTGATCCAAAAAATCGCTGACCCGCTGCAGACCCGGACCCGATTGAGTTTCGCCGTTCAGTTCGAAGTGGTCCTGCACGAGCGCTTGATCGAACTGGACGGTTGTCCGGGTTTCCATCCCGCTCAGGTTCATGGAGATCGAGCCGTTCAGTGGCAGGCGCAGGGCGTCGTCGCGGTTGCCCCAGTATTTGATGAAGGCAATATTGGGATGGGCGATGGCGGTGAATTCGGGCTGCATGTTGTTCTCCGCTTTGAATTATAGCTTAGCTCAGTTCGACACACGCAGTTTTCGGCGGAGTGTTTCGACGGAGTGCGCACATGAGGCGCATTCCGCTCTACATTTTTGTCTCGCAGTCGTAGGTCGGAATGAGGCTGCCTCAGAGATTTCTCCCACACATGCATTCCGCAGGCTCACTCCGACACATTCAATTGTGGGATGGTTCGTTGTGGGTAATCCACGGTTGAACCGACAAAGGAAAAGTTTGCACGCATAGGGTTATTTTGTTTTGGTTTCCCAAAGCATTATCGGGACCCAGGGTAGGGGCGAAGCATCCCAGAATGAATGTTCCGCTACCATAGACTCATTTGTTCAGGAAGCTTCGCCCCTACGGCAAGAAAGTTCGGAAACTCAAGCTTTTTGCTTCAAGGTCTGGGCTGCCACACAACCCACAACCGACCATTCGCCACCATCAGTAACCTGCATACTGTTCCTGAAACCTTCTGCTCTTGCGAGAGAAACCACACACCCATCTCCATCAGAACCTTGTTTTCGGCGGAGTGCGCACAAGAGGTGCATTTCGCCCTTGTATAATGGCTATGTAATAAAGAGCACAGCAGGGTACTGGGTATTCGCCGGTTGAAGCTGACATCGGAAAAGTTTGCACACACAGGGTTATTTTGTTTTGGTTTCCCAAAGCATTATTGTGATTCCGGGTAGGGGCGAAGCATCCCAAAATAAAAGTTCCGCTATCATAAACTTACTCGTTCAGGAAGCTTCGCCCCTACGGCAAGAATGTTCGGACACTCAAGGTCTTTGCTTCAAGGGCAGGTCTGCCACACAACCCATAACAGTCCAATCGCCAGCACACGCAAACTACGTACTGTTTCACAACCCTATCCAACAGCCACACAGAGTATCCTATAGGGGGTAAAATTAATCAAACCGGTCAGTGAAGAACCGGATAAATCCAAGGAGTACACCATGACCACCAACGATTTCAAATCCATTTACGCTTTTCAAAAGACACTTAGCTCCCACGGGCAAACGATGACCACCTATTTCGACAAAAAAGGGCGCGTTCAGAAGGTTGAAGCCTGCATGGATGACACCGCCCCTGATCACACCATCCCATTGGTGAGCATCATTGACCATACCCTTCTCAAAGCGGATGCAACAGCTGAGCAGGTGGAGATTCTTTGCGAGCAAGCCCTGAAATACCACTTTGGCGCGGTCTGCGTCAACAGCTATTGGGTGGCTTACTGCAAAGCCGCGCTGGCAGGTTCGAGTGTTAAAGTCGGAGCCACAATTGGCTTCCCTCTGGGTGCGATGTCCACCAAAGCGAAAGTTTTTGACACCAAACAATCGATCAAAGACGGAGCAACTGAAATAGACATGGTGATAAACATCGGCGAGCTGAAGTCAGGCAACCTGGCAGCAGTAGCCAACGATATCCGCGAAGTGGTGCGGGTGGCGCACAAAATGGGCGCGATTGTCAAGGTCATTTTGGAGACCTGCCTGCTCACGGACGAAGAAAAGGTTACCGCCTGCCTGATCGCCAAGGAAGCTGGAGCAGATTTTGTGAAGACCTCAACCGGCTTTTCGACCGGCGGCGCGACTGTTGAAGACGTGCGTCTGATGCGCAGTGTGGTGGGGCCGGAAATGGGCGTTAAAGCGTCTGGCGGCATCCGCAGCCTGGCAGACGCGCAGGCGATGATCGAAGCCGGCGCAACCCGCATCGGCACCAGTGGCGGCATTAAGATGGCTGAGGAGCTGGCAGCCCAACAAGGCTGAGTATTGCGAAAATTAGTCACATGAAACGACAAAACCCACCCGTAACAGGTGGGTTTTTTT
>DJGU01000128.1:0-5740 GCA_002432795.1 Anaerolineaceae bacterium UBA5838 | reverse complement strand
TATTGTTTACGGTGCCCTCAATCTCGCCCTACAGGCACTTCGTCTTGCGATTAGCATAATTATGCCAGCTATCCAAGAAACGAAGTTTGGTTGTTAGCCTATCACAAGTTTCAAGGCGTAATGTGTTGAGCTTAACGCGCGGGCGAGATTGGAAGTACTAAACACAAAATCCCACAAAGCTCTTTGTTTACTTCCAATCCGCCATCAAATAGATCAATCCTAACAAAGCAGAATCTTTACTTCTCCGGCATATCGCGGCTGGCGATGACATCCACGCCCGTGCCAATAACATTGGCGATGATGACATCCTCGGCTTTGACCGGGGCGGGCACCTCGATTGCGCGGATCTTTTCTAACACTTCGAAGATCTTTCGTTTTGGAATAGAACCTTTGGTATAAACTGGCAGTAAGGGATGGATACCGTTAGCGATTCTGACCGTGCTCGCAACCATCCGCTGAGGAGCAATAGCTTCCTGGCGTCCATAGGTCTCGCCTTTACGGCAGCGGTGGCCCAAAATCTTGACTACTTCGTCACCTTCCATACGTACAATCAATTTACAGCCCATGGGGCAAGCAGTGCAGATAAAATTCTTTTCTTCCATCTTATGCCTCCGATTTAGGATAAATATCAACGGTCAATCTGCCGGCTTTTTCGACTTCGGCTGCCATTCTGGGCTTGAGCACAATCGTGACCATCTCACCAGGACGCACATAACGCTCTGAACGTCGTACAATGCTATTTTTTTCTCCATGCACTTCCAACCAGACATCTTCCTCAATTGGTTTGGTAACACGCATTTGAAGGCTGATATCACCTTTTTCCAGGGCTTTTTTATCCAATTTGTGTGGAACAATATAGCGTACGTTTTTGCCAGGAACAAGTGGAATGTATCGGGCAGAACGCTCTTTTTCAGCAAGGGCAAATTCTGCGGCACTTCGTCCGGCTTCAACACCTGCCAGTGACACCCAATCAACCAGGTCATAAACATGCACCACATTACCTGCGGCGAAAATACCCGGAACATTGGTCTGAAAATGTTCGTCTACGAATGGACCACCAGTGACGGGATCCAGAGCAACGCCAGCTTTCTTGGAAAGTTCGTTTTCAGGGATCAAACCAACCGAGAGCAGCAGGGTATCACAGGGAATAATTTCCTCAGTGCCGGGAATGAAATTCCACTTTTCGTCTACTGCAACGGATTCAATTGCTTCAACCCTGTTTTTACCTATGATCTTTTTGATTGTATGGTTAAGCTGCAGAGGGATGCCCCAGTCCTCTAGACACTGAACGTAGTTTCGGCTCAAGCCCGACAGGTACGATTGAATTTCAAGAACCCTTTCAACATGCGCGCCCTCAAAGGTCAGACGGCGTGCCATGATCATGCCGATGTCACCAGAGCCCAAAATGACAAACTTCTCACCAGGCATATATCCTTCCACATTCACCCAACGCTGGGCGGTGCCGGCTGTGAAGACGCCGTTAGGGCGATAGCCTGGGAGTCGCACCTGGGCGCGGGTACGTTCGCGGCAGCCCATAGCCAAAACAATGGCGTGGGCATCTACTTCGACATAACCAAAATCCCGGCTGGAAAGATAGAGTTTTCGTTGCGAAGTTACATCCATGACCATGGTATCCATCAGGAAAGAGATGCCCAAAGATTTAGCTTCATTAATGTAACGCTGAGCATATTCCGGACCGGGCAGATCTTCTTTGAAGGTTTGCAGACCGAAGCCGTTGTGGATACACTGCAGCAGAATACCACCCAATTCCACATCGCGTTCAATGACCAGAACATCATCCGCGCCACCCTTTTTTGCTTCAATAGCGGCGGCTAGACCACCAGGTCCTGCGCCAATCACAACTACATCATACTGCTTCTTAATTATCATCAGCGATCTCCAAATCTTTAGTCTTCCGTACAAGATATTCAGAACTATGACCTCGTTTAGTGATTTCCATAGGTGAGACACCAAGTTCTCTTGAAAGAATTGCGACGACACGGGGCATATCGAATCCACCTTGGCATCTACCAGTCCCTAACCAGGTACGCCTCTTGATAGCATCGTAGGTCAGAGCTGGGATGGGTGCATGAATCTCCGCTAAGATCTCTCCCTCAGTAACATTTTCACAGCGGCAGATAACCCGACCAAATTGCGGATCCATTTCCACAAGCAGTTGGCGGTCCTTATGTGACATATCGCGATAGCGTGGTCTGGCTGGTCGAATTGGTTCCCAATCTTTCTTTTCACGAAGGTCTTCTCCCGCATCTTTGAGGAGATCAATGACTTCTTCAGCTATAGCGGGGGAAGAAGCCAAGCCTGGTGATTCGATTCCACCCAGATTCACAAATCCACGCACGTTTTCCGGAATTTCGATGATGTAGTCTTTGTTGTAGTTAACACCAGGTGTCTTGCAAGGACCATTGCCCATTGCTCTCAAACCAGCGAATGTGGCAATGACGTGACGCCTGTCCAGTGAAGGTATCAGTTTTTGTGAACCTTCCCAAATTTCATCCATGCCTGGTATGGTGGTTGATGTATCTTCTTTGTCATCAATAATTTGGGCATTCGGTCCGATAATGGTATTGCCATGGACTGTGTTTGTTACCATGATTCCTTTACCAGCATCCGATGGTACAGGGAAAAGCACATTATCAATTTGAATGTCAGCCCGATCAAAAACAAAATACTCGCCTTTGCGTGGTTGTATCTTGAATTCAGGACGTACACCCGCTTTGTGCATTACCACATCTGAATAAAGTCCGGCAGCATTGACCACCCAACGCGAGAGGAAATCGCCTTGATTGGTCTTGATGCCAATGATGCGGTCACCCTCCATAATGAAATCTTCAAAGGCGGTGTTAAATCGAAATTCGACGCCGTTCATAGCAGCACTTTCACCGGCGGCTACATTCACCTGGAAACAATCGCAGATACCACCGGTGGAAGCCCAAAGCGCGCCACTTACATTCGGATTAATGTTCTTCTCACGGGCACGCATCTCTGCACCATTGATAATCATCATGCCGGGAACGCCGTTTTTTCTGCCTTGCACCATTAAGGTATCCAAAGCGGGGAGTTCCTCTTCACCAATGGCAACTACATAATCACCGCTGCGTACAAAAGCGAAGTTTAGTTCTGCCTTTAGCTGATCCCACATGGCATTGCCTTTTACGTTCATTCGCGCCTTAAGCGAACCGGGTACCGGGTCATAACCCGCATGAACAATAGAAGTATTGGCGGCAGTAGTCCCCATTCCAACATCGGCTTGCTTTTCGATTACAAGAACTCTGCCTTCGTAACGGGAGAGCCAGCGGGCTATCATACAACCAACAACCCCCGCTCCAATCACTATAAAATCGTATTTTTCTTGCACACTTGCCTCCATTTTTTAAATTTCGAGATGACCAAAATTTATAATACCTCTATGGTATCTTTTTCCAGGATCAGATGATGGTCGCAAAGCACCTTTACACAAAGGTTAAGCTGTAAAGGTCATTTATTTCCAAAAAAAAACAGCCGTCATTTTGTCAAAGTTATGATTGTGTTTTTTTTTATTTTGAGGTATTATACTACGCATACGCTAAAAATAAACGGATTATTTATCGAATAATACTGGCATTCTGTACGAAAAGTTGTAAAATTTTGAATAAATAAGATTAGTTGTGTTATAGTTATTCTTGGTTAATATCGGCGATCAGGTAAGTAGAAAACGATATTAATTTTGACAAATCTTTTAGGTTCTAGGGAATAAAAGGATACTAAGGTGAGTAGCCTACGTAGAATGCAACTGTCATTTAGAGAGGATCGTTCTGAACAATCCCTTTATTCAGGTGCGTTTTTTATTTCCCAAGAGTACCCGGAAAGAAATTGAAAATCGGCGAAAATAACCAGAATCGGAGGTGCATATCGATCTGATAAAATAATGTTTTTTCTGGAAATATCATAATTTTTCAATATAACTATAAAAAGGAGAAATGTTCATGGAAAATCGTACTATGAAAGAGTTTATTGGCGAAGTGTTCGGCACCTTCATCCTGATTCTGCTTGGTGATGGTGTTGTCGCTAACGTTGGTCTGGCACCTCGTGTTGCTGGTACCGCTTATAACTGGAACACCATTACCATCGGTTGGGCGTTTGCAGTCATTATTGCTGTTTACGTTTCTGGTGGTGTCTCTGGTGCTCACCTGAACCCTGCTGTTACCCTTGGTTTGGCTGTTCGCCGTGGCTTCCCCTGGAAGAAAGTTCTGCCCTTCATCGTTGCTCAGATGATCGGTGCCTTCCTCGGTGCTGCTGCCGTTTACTTCATCTATCGCGACGGTCTCGTGGCTGCTGGAATGCCCAATGTCTGGTCAACCGGACCCGGCTCAATCTTCGGTCAAGCTTGGTGGGGTTCCGCTGGTTCTGGTGCAACTGGTAGCTACACCATGTTGACTGCTTCAATCGCAGAACTGTTCGGCACAATGGTCCTAATTTGGGGTATCGCCGCAAGTGGCGACATGAAGAACATGGGTCTCAAAGATAACTTCGGTCCATTCATCGTTGGTTTCACTGTTCTGGCAGTTGGTCTTTCCCTCGGTGGTCCTTCCGGCTATTCCATCAATCCTGCTCGTGACCTTGGTCCCCGCATTTTTGGTGCCCTGGCTGGAACAACAGGCTTATTTGATGGTCTCTACTGGCTGATCCCACCAGTGCTGGTTCCAGCAATCGCTGGTCCTATCGGCTTCTGGCTCTACGATATGGTTGTGGCAAAGAACCTGGCCCACAAGGAGTAGTATACAAACTGACCAATAATGACCGCTGGTCACATCAACACTTGGCTCAGATGAATTTGTGCCGAGTAAAGAAAGGAGATACTCTATATGAAAAAATTGATTAATCACCCAGAAGATGTGGTGAAAGAAGAACTCAAAGGCATTGAACTGGCTCATCCCGATCTGGTCAAGGTTTTCTATGACCCTGATTTTATCGTTCGGGCAGATGCTCCCGTTCAAGGCAAAGTTGCGCTGGTCTCCGGTGGGGGCAGCGGTCATGAACCTATGCACGGTGGTTTTGTCGGCAAAGGCATGTTAGATGCTGCTTGCCCAGGCGCTGTTTTCACCAGCCCAACCCCCGACCAAATGCTTGAAGCCACCAAGGCAGTTGACGGTGGCGCAGGCGTTCTGCATATTGTTAAGAACTACACCGGCGATATTATGAACTTCGAAATGGCAGCCGACTTGGCTCGTGACGAAGGAATTGATATTGAATCAGTCGTTGTTAATGATGATGTTGCTGTCGAAGACAGCACATGGACTGCTGGACGACGGGGTGTGGGTCTAACTGTACTGATGGAAAAAATCGTTGGCGCTGCTGCTGAAGAAGGACGTTCTCTAAAAGAATGTGCTGACCTGGCACGCAAGGTCAATGGTCAAGGTCGCAGTATGGGCATGGCGCTTACCTCCTGCACAGTCCCACATGTGGGCAAACCCTCATTTGACCTGCCAGAAGATGAAATGGAAATCGGTATCGGTATCCATGGCGAACCTGGTCGACATCGCATCAAGCTTGAATCGGCAGATAAGATCACTGAAATGCTGCTTGAGCCTGTTGTTGAAGACCTGCCCTACAAAGAGGGCGACGAAGTCTTGCTGTTTGTAAACAGTATGGGCGGCACTCCCTTGATTGAGCTTTACATTGTCTATCGAAAAGCAGTGGAATTGCTCGAAGCCAAGGGCATTAAGGTTGTTCGCAATCTGAT
>DJGU01000068.1 GCA_002432795.1 Anaerolineaceae bacterium UBA5838 | reverse complement strand
CCTACTCTGTACGCAAGCAGTCGCAATGACAAAAGACTCCAACCAATGTATTCCAATGATTGCCCTTAGGCAAGGGTATAATCAGAGAAACACAAGAATACTGGAGGCTTTTAATGGATTATGCCTTGATCATGGCAGGTGGTGCTGGCACACGTTTGTGGCCGCTGAGCCGTGAACATCTCCCCAAACCCGCCCTTCGTCTTTATGGCGATAAAAGTATGTTTGAAATTGCGGTCGAAAGGCTCTTGCCTCTGTTCTCACCGGATCAAATCCTGGTAGTAGCCAGCGCTGATCACAACCAGGTCTTGCATGAGCAAGTCCCATCCATCCCTGAGGCCAACTTTATTGTTGAGCCGGAAGGCCGGGGTACGGCTCCGGCAATTGGATTGGCAGCTATTCACCTAAAAGCCCGTGACCCTGATGCAACCATGGCGGTACTGACGGCGGACCACATCATCGGCAAACCGGAAGTCTTCAGGTCAGTCATCAGTTCTGCTCTGGCTTTTGCCAAGGATGAATACCTCGTCACGCTTGGCATCAAACCTACCTGGCCGTCGACCTCATACGGCTATATCGAGCAGGCAGAACTTCTGGGGGAGAAACAGGGTTTCAAGGCATACAAGGCGGAGCGTTTTGTGGAAAAGCCGATTGCCCAAAATGCGCAGCGGATGGTTAACCTGGGGAAGTACTCCTGGAATAGCGGTATGTTTATCTGGCAAGTGGATCGGATCATGGGGGAATTCAAGAGGCAGATGCCGGACCTGCATGCGCGCCTGATGCGCATAGCCGACACAATTGGCACTGAGCAATATGACGCTGTTTTACGCGAATTATGGCCGGGCATTGCCAAGCAGACGATTGACTACGGCATCATGGAAAATGCCAAACGGGTGATCGTTTTGCCGGCAGACATGGATTGGCTCGATGTGGGCACCTGGAACAACCTCAAGACCGTGCTTGACTCGGATGAGAAGGGCAACAGTAAAAGTGGTGAAGTAATCCTTCGGGATTCAGAAAATTCAATGGTCATTGCAGGCAAGCGCTTGGTGGCTGGGATTGGGTTGGAAAACCTGATCATTGTGGATACTCCCGATGCACTCCTGGTGTGCGACATGGCTCATGCCGGAGAGGTGAAGGCTTTTGTGGAGTATCTGAAGGAAATTGGACGTCAGGATTTGGCGTAGGATCAGCTAATAGGTAATAGCTCACAGCTGGTAGGGGAGGTTAACGTGCTCCAAGAGCATGGCGTTAAAGAATAGCAGCCTGCCAGGATTCGGTCATGGCCAACCCACCTGAATAACCGCTGTTATTCAGCCTCAATGAAGACCGCCCTACCGCGGATTTGCCTCTATCGCGCTTCACGCACCTTGAGTTTGTAGAGTTCTTCGACTGCCAGCGAGACTTTGGTCACCGAAGCATCGCGGGTGGTGGGGTAGACAAAGTAAGTATCATCCAGGGTGCTGACGTCGATGCAGTCCATTTTCTTGTCGATGTAGTTGTATTCAATGTGGATCGAGTACAAAGAGGGTACTGTCTTCACGACCTCGAATTTCTCACCCAAATACTCTCCGCGCAGGATGATGCCATCCATGTCATGCCGCAACCAACCCTTACCCATCTGGACAAAACCATCGCTGTTGGGCAGGGAATCCACCAGAACCTCGCATTCCAGAGCATAAGTGCCGGCTTCGATCTCACGCCGGACGTTCGCCCGCTCCCATTCATACCAGTCAGGGGGATGGGGGAATTCCGTGTCGCCTTCAACAGCCTGGAGTTGACCATACTCTGTTAATTGCCAGTGTTTGCCGCAGGCTTCGCAGAAAATTTCGCTTCCCTGACTGTTCATGCGGTATTCCGTCTGGCAGTGGGGGCATTGATAAAGCACACGATGCAGCCCTTCAGCACGGTCAGGGGCGTCCTGAACGATTTTATTTTCAAACTGCCAGGCAAAGTCGTCGTATTCGAAACTTTGCTCAACACGCTGCTGGATCGTTTTCGCGTCGAGCGTTTCAACTTCCTGCTGGGTGAGCAGCAGTTTTAGCTCTGTGGAGGTCGGAACGCCGCGGTTGGTTTGATTCCACGCGGGTTCATTGATGTGATGTCCGTGTGAGATCAGGGTCACGACCGGAACTTTCAAAAAGCGGATCATTTTGCCCAGAGATTCTGGCAAGATCGCGTCTGTGCCGATCAGGGAATAACGCGCTTCAGGGTAATAAGCGACGATCTGGTTCTGTTTGAGCAGTTCGACAGTCTGGCGGATCAGCTCGAGGTCATTGACGAATTTACGCTTGGCAATGCAGCCGACCTCACGCATGATCCACTCGCGCCCGATGAAGCCATCTAGTGCGACTACGTAGTTGGCGCGCTTTGGGAAGATGGCAGCGGTCATGACTTTAAAGTCGAAAAAACTGTTATGGTTGCAAAGTAACAAGTAAGGAGGCTTGACGCCCTGCAAATCACGGTAAAAGTGCGTCTTATGCTTCCAGACGTCAGGATAACTGAGCGCCCAGGCGACTGGAGTCAAATATCTGGCTTGAGGTTTGACTTCTTTGAAGAAGTCATAGCGCGGGAAGTCGGCAATTTTTGTATTTGCCAGCTTCTGGTTGTAGTTCCCCATGACATTGTCGGTAAAAGTGCCCATTATTAAACTCTCCGTAAAGGGCTCGCCGTCACCAGTCCGGAGACCCTGAATATGTAAACATTAACCTGTAAACTTTGAAATAGTTGCAAGCCCTTAATTTCACAAGTATTTTACTCGATGTGGATGTTTTCTGTTGAGGAGGGTAAAAAAGCTCAGCAACACCAAATTTGTGCCAGATCTTAACGGACAAAAGAGAAATTTTGGTTGTACCAGGGGAAAGCATGCTTTAGTTCGGGTTATAATAAATTACCGAACATATGAAAGGAGTTTTGAATGAAAGGTAAACCTGAAATTATTGAAAAACTGAACTACTTGCTGGCGGATGAGCTGACAGCTGTCAACCAGTATTTTGTTCATGCCGAAGAATGTGGAGATTGGGGTTACGAAGCCCTGCACGAAAGCATTGAAAAGCGCTCGATCGGTGAGATGAAACATGCTGAGAAGTTGATCTCGAGGATCCTTTTCCTTGGGGGCACACCAGTGGTAGATAAGCTTAACAAGATCCACATTGCTGATACCGTTCCGGGTATGCTTGAAAATGACAAAAAAGCTGAAGAAGACGCGATCAAGGATTACAACGAAGCCATAAAACTCGCCTCAGACTTATTGGATAACGGCACCAAGGAACTACTTGAAGGAATCCTGAGGGATGAAGAAGAGCATATAGATTACATCGAGGCACAGCTTGAGCAAATCGAGCAAATGGGTCTTGAGCAGTATCTGACCACAGTGAAGTAAGCGGAGGAAGCATGAAAGGCACTGAAAAAGTAATTGAAACATTAAATGGTTTGCTGCGTGAAGAGCTAACTGCTATCAGCCAGTATATGGTCCATGCTGAGATGTACGAGGATTGGGGTTATGAGAAACTCGGTGAAGCTGAAGAACATCGCGCCATTGAGGAAATGAAGCATGCAGAGACCCTGATTGAACGGATTCTGTTCCTGGAAGGTCGTCCGATCGTCAGCGAGCTGGATGCCATTCATATCGGCAAAACAGTGGACGAAATGCTCAAAAATGACCTCATCCTGGAGACTGATGCCGTTAGAATGTACAACGAAGCGATCAAACTGGTGGTTTCTGAGAAAGACAACCAAACCAAGAAGGTCTTGGAAAAAATTCTGTCAGATGAAGAAGAACATGTGGACTTCTTTGAAGAGCAAATCGGTCAGATTGAGCAGATGACACTGCCCTTCTACCTTTCCACGATTAAATAGCACCTTTTCAAGCAAAAGACCCTGGCACAGCCGGGGTCTTTTTTTGTTAGGTTTGACATCCTGTGACCTTAAAGCGGTAAAATCAGTGGGAGTTTTTCCATGACTACTTTGCTGCTGATCATCATCTACATTGCTTTCATCAGCCTTGGGCTGCCCGATTCAATGCTTGGGGCTGCCTGGCCAGTGATGCAGGGCGAGCTCGGGCTGCCGCTTGCGGGGGCTGGGCTGGTTTCGATGATTGTTTCAGGCAGCACTATCATCTCCAGCCTGTTTAGCGGGATGTTAATCCGACGAATGGGTACGGGCAAGCTAACGCTTGTGAGCGTGCTGATGACCGCCCTGGCACTGTTGGGATATTCTTTCAGCCAGGATTATCTTTGGCTCTGCCTTATTGCGTTCCCGCTGGGATTAGGCGCAGGCGCGGTGGATGCGGCGCTGAATGATTTTGTGGCGCGCAACTTTGCGGCGCGGCATATGAACTGGCTTCACAGCTTTTGGGGTGTGGGCGCCACGACTGGTCCGTTGATCATGGCTTTCATGCTTAATCAGACGGGTCGCTGGCAGATGGGCTACCGCACCGTCGCGATCGTCCAGTTCACATTGGTCGCAATACTTGCAATCTCACTGCCCCTATGGCGGCGTTTTCCCACACCACCCTCGCCGCAGACAGCTACCGGTAGGGGTAAGAGACAGCGTATCCGTGGTATGACCCCAAATCTGGTGGCATTCTTTGCGTATTGTGCGGTGGAAGCCAGCACGGGGCTGTGGGCAGCCAGTTTTCTGGTGGAGCAGCGCGGGCTCAGCAGTGTTTTGGCAGCTGGAGGGGCTTCGGCTTACTATCTGGGGATCACCCTGGGGAGATTCCTTAACGGTTTCCTTTCATCCCATTTTGACGCAAAAAACCTAATTCGGGGTGGGCAGGCGATGATCTTGCTGGGTATTAGTCTGATGTTCCTGCCCTTACCTATATTGAGCCTTGCGGGTCTGATGATCATTGGTCTGGGATGTGCGCCTATTTATCCAACCCTGTTGCACGAAACCCCACGCCGCTTTGGCGCGGAAAACTCAGCCAATCTGATGGGCATACAGATGGCAACCGCCTATGTTGGGCTGACACTGATGCCGCCGCTATTGGGACTAACGGTCGATCGATTCGGTCTGCAGCTCTATCCATTCGGGCTGCTTTTGCTGGCATTGCTACTGACCATTGGGACAGAGCGGTTAAACAAAGTGCTGGCAGAGCAGAATATCTGACAGGGATTATACAAACGTTGTAAAACTGGAAAGTTCTTATTTCAATTTGAATACTGATTGAAAGAGATAGGAGTTGACCATGGAAAAACCGATCCAAAAAACTGAGGAAGACCCACAAATTTAGCTATCGGATCCTTGTGCGGATGCAGCCCAAGCTCAAAAGACACATCCAAAGAGAGTGGTTGAGGGTGGACCGATTTACCGAACCAATATCCCCAAGAACATACCACCAGATATTCCGCTGAAATAACATAAGTTTTCATGTGATACGAGACTGGGACTACCCAAACCCAGTTCCAGTCTTTGTTTTTCTATTGTCTTTTTAGATAACCATCAAGTGAAATTTGGTTTAGAGCTGGTTGTGCCGCTCTCTGCCAATAGAACATCTGCTGCGTCGGAGTGAGCCCGCACATTGCTCGCGGCATTCAGAACCTAGGTGGCGGCCTCATTACACAGCTTCGCCGGTACTTCGTCCGACCTACATACTGGTCGCTGGTACATCGTCCGATCTACAAGGGGTGTGTTTGTCATCCTGAGGCACGAAGGATCTTACCTCTTTAATGCTAAGATTCTTCGCTGGCGCTCAGAATGTCAGAAAATCCTTGGTTGTAGGGCGAAACGCGCCTAATTTGCGCACTCCACCCATCGATCATCCGCTGCGTCGGGGGAGCAAGCCCCCTCCGTACGGCTCTCGCCGGTTTCCTAACTATGCGTGATATGTTGGGCGGAATGCGCCGCAATTGCGCACTCCGCCAATCGACCATCTGCTGTGTCGGAGTGAGCCCGCGCATTGCTTGCGGCATTCAGAACTTACGTAGCGGTCTCATTACCCTGCTGTGCGGGCACTTCGTCCGACCTACGAATTCCCTAACCAAAAAAAAGCGCGTGTTCCAAACCCGCCCATATGATTTCGGATGTAGATCTGCCAAAGCGATGATTGTCGTGCAAGAAAAGTTTGCCGGGTTCAAATGCGGAACCCGGCATACGAAAAACCTTATGAAAACAGCACTAATATGATGGATTGGAGTGCGAGATTTCGATCTCCTTCACGCAGATAAAGCGCGGCACTTTTAGCGCGGTTGGGTTACGGCGCCCATAGCTGCTGGAGACGTTATAGGCAACCTGCTCCTTGCTCAACCACTGCACCCGCTCGCCAAAGAAATCGCTGAATTTCTGGGTCAGGCGCACGTTATAGGGCACCTGCACGCTGCCATCCTTCTTCAGAAACAGCGCGCCAAAGCGGCTGGATCCGGTCACCATGCCCTGGGTTGGGTTGACCACGTTCATGTAATGAATGTACGGCACATAGAGGAGGTCTTCTTCCCGATCCTTTTCGAGCAAGTCTTTCAGTGTCGCGACCGATTTTTCTCCGCCATCCATCACCAGGCTGGCATGGCTGACGTCGTGGCCAGTGGGGGTTTTTCCGAATTCGTCGGCAGAATCCTGGTCCCACATAAAAGCCTGGAAGCGTCCTTCTGCAATCAAGGGGAAGGGTTTTCTCTCCAAGCCATAGCTGTCCGCATTTTGAGCGTAGATCTCAACTTTGCGTGGGTCATCCAAGAGATTGATTTTTTCTGAAAACAGGTGTTTGCCCTGATCTTCTTCCTTCAGGAACGAATACCCCTGCATGAGGGCACCGCCGGTCATGCCGTAGTAAGCCATGATGTTAATCAATTCAGCGGTAGCCGCCGGCCCAAGTACAACCGTATACTTGCCCACCGGCAGTTGAACGCTCTGGTCTTCCTGATAATGCTTCACCAGCAAGGCAAGATCAGCATGCAAGCCTTCTGCATCCAGGTCGCTCTTCTTTTGGGCGCTTTGCTCAGCGTTGACTTCCCATTTCAGACTTTCGGAGGATAAGACAGCGGTAATTTGCGCGTCTGTGGAGCGGAAGGTTTGGCTGTGCTCGTTGGCTGTGCTGATCTGAGCAGTTGTGGTTGTTCCGCTGCTGAAGATGCCGCTCAATTTCACGTCATCGCTTTCCAGACCTTCCGCAAGGGTGTTGAAGTAAGCCAGGCGTTCTTCGTTAGTCAGAGCGGCTAAAGCCGGGTCGAAGGCACGCTCGTCAAGCACATCCTTTTCATAGACAGGGAAGGTGGGGTCATAGCTGAGCGCCTGGGCGTGAGGCAGCATTTCCGCCAGGGTGTCCAGGCCCTTTTCCATACTTTCGAAATCAGATGGATCGGTAATCATGCTATAGCTGACTTTTTTCCGACCGTCGAACGCGATGAAGTCCAGCGAGATCAGGTGCTCATTGGTGTTGAGCGAAATCGCCGAATTTGCGAAACGCATCAGGAAGCTGTCTTCTTCGTGATAAGAGATGAAGGTTTGGAGCCCCCTTTTTATGGCGGACTGGCGCAATTTTTGTAATAAGTCAATGACCTGGTTGCTCATCTTACTCTCCTACCTGTACGTTATCGAAGCGGCAGACCGGCACGCCGTGCCCGAGCTGCATGATTTGGTTGGGCGCACCTTTGCCGCAGTTCTCGACATAATGGACATTCCAGGTGCTTTCATCACCCACAGCTGTGAGTGAATTGTAGAATGGAAGGGTTTCACCACGATAGGTGGGATTCTTGACCACCTGTTTTTTCTGCCCGTCCTCCACCAGCCAGCCAATGTCGCAGGCAAAATGGAACTGCTCCCGGTTGGAACCAATTGACCAGCTTTTGTCGCCGTCCAGCACCAATCCATACTTGGTATTGGCGATGATGTCTTCCAGGCTGCCGTCTGTACCGGGGTCAATGTTGATATTGGTCATGCGTTCGATCGGCACACGATAGAAGGATGTGGCGCGGTTTGCGCCGCTGGAACCGTCGAATATCTGCTTTTTTGCTTTTGCGTTGGCTTCTTCCACCATCTGACGCCCGGTAATCGCGCCGACGAGAATGCCCTTATCGATCAGCAGGTTGTCCTGGGCAGGCACACCGTCATCATCAAAACCGAAGCTGCCTGGGCTGTTGGGTTCGAGGGCATTGGCGCGGGCTGTCAACTTTTCGGACCCATAGCGCAGCTTGCCAAAGTCTTCCAAACGCACAAACGAGCCGCCTGCAAAGGAAAGTTCATAACCGAGGATCCGGTCCAGCTCCAAGGCATGACCGATGGTCTCGTGAGTCTGAAGGAACATGATTCCGTTCAGCAGGATGACGGACATCTTGCCATTGGGGGCGTCATCAGCGACCAGCACCTGGTTCAACTCACTCACAATGCGTTCTGCGTTGGCGAGGAAGTCCGTTTCATTAATGCTCTCCCAACCGCGAGTCGCACCTGTGCGTCCTGGCTGGTATTTCCGGCGCTGCATTCCACCGTCCTTATCAATGCCCATCGCGTGGATGGAGGGAAAGACTTCGATGATGTTTTTCTCAATCTCCGAGCCTTCAGAATCCAGAAATATGATTTGCTTGCGGACGAACTCGAGCATGCCAAAGCGCTGAACAACGCCAGGTTGGTTGAGCGCGGCGTCCATTTTTTGCAGGAACGCCACTTTTTCATCCAAACCGATGGTGAAGGGGTCGATCTGATTGGGACTGGTGAAGCTGTCTACGACGGCTTCTTTTTCTGCCAGGCGGATGGGGAAGGTGACGCGTTCGGAAGCGATGCGCGCGTTGTCAAACGCTCTGTCAAAAATTGCGTTTGGATTGGTAAGGTCCGAGGATGCCGAAAAACCCCAGGCGCCGTTATAGAGTACGCGCACACCCATGCCACTCTGGCTGGAAGCATTGTTTTCTTTGAGGTTGCCATTCCACATAAAGAGGAAGTTGCTATCTTCCCGTGGGTACCATCGGGCGTCAACATAGTGCGCGCCTTTGGCTTTCAGCCGGTCTATTTGTTGTTTGATTTTTTCTCTCACACTGGATCTCCTGTATTTGAACTGTAATAAATATTATAGTGTTTTAAGCTGGTTTGTGTTTGTTCTTGCATCACTGGCAACCCGCACAGCAGCTTTAAGGATAAACTAATAAGGATTATGGCGCTGATGATGAAATCGGGAACTTTTCTGCTCCTGAATCGTCAGTGTTAAAGTCTGTTGAATGCAGACTAGTTGAGGTTGCCAATGAGACGAGAGCCAACAGCAGATGTATCACCGGCGAAAACCGGCAAAAGCACCAGGAGACAGAAAGAAAAACGCGACCATCATTGGAGATGGGTTCTGCGCTTGTTTATGAAACCGCGCAGCACGCTTGCACGTGTCAACGAGCAGGATAAAGCAGCTTGGTTTGCTCCGATGCTCATCCTTGCTGTCATGGTCCTCCTGGCGGTGGTGGTGGCTGCTCCCATCAAACGCGTCAACATTCAAACAGGGGCAACAATCCCAGAAGACTTTCAATGGTGGTCACAGGAACGCCAGCAGCAATTCCTGCAAGCGCAGCAAAACCTGACTTCTCCCACGTTTATGTACCTCTTCCCATTGTTATCAGGCCTGGCAAGATATCTACTCTTTTGGGTGATCTGCTCGAGTTTACTCTACCTCTCGCTAACGCTGGCTGGAAGCCGAACAACCAATCAGAAAGTCAGCAATCTCATTGCCTGGGCAATGCTTCCGTTTGCGCTGCGCGAATTAGTTAAAGTAATCGTTATCATCAGTTCAAAAAAGCTGATCGACGAACCGGGACTCAGTTACCTGGTTGCCAGCGATGCCACGGGTATCATGGCCTGGCTGAAGGGAATACTGGGGCAGGTGGATTTTTATAGTTTGCTTTTTGTCGTTTTTCTCTTTCTTGGAGCGCTCCCGCTTTCAGGATTACGTGCCAACAAGGCAGTGTTTGCCACGACGGTCGCACTCTTGTTGGTACTGGTGCTGGTGGGGTTACCTTCTGTCATCTCCACAGCTCTAAGCGGTCTGGGTGGCTCAGGGTATTACATCTTCTAAGGTGATTTATGAGTGATAGTTTTGTCAGCGTTCGCGATTTGGTAAAAACCTACAAAATGGGAAGCACTCTGGTCCATGCTCTGAATGACGTTTCGCTTGAAATTGAGCGGGGTACATTCACCGTGTTGATGGGTCCTTCAGGTTCTGGCAAGAGTACCTTGCTGAACATGATTGGCGGTCTGGATTGGCCTACTTCAGGGACTATTCTGGTGGATGGCGAACAGATCGACCGGATGGACGAGAACCAACTGGCAAATTACCGGCGGGACAAGCTGGGCTTTATCTTCCAGACTTTCAACCTGGTCTCGACCATGACAGCAGAAGCCAATATCGGGTTTCCACTGCGATTTTCGGGCATTAAGAAGGATCGGCGGCTGAAGCGCGCCGAAGAATTGATGAAACAAGTGGGGATGGAAGACCGCATCGGTCATAAACCTACTGAACTTTCCGGCGGTCAGCAACAGCGCGTGGCGGTGGCGCGCGCTCTGGTCAATGATCCCCCATTGATCCTGGCAGATGAACCCACCGGCAACCTCGATACCCAAAGCGGAATTGTGATCATGCAGCTGCTTGAGCAACTCAGCAAAGCTGGTAAAACAATTATCGTCGCTTCCCACGACCCGCGTATGTTCAATTATGCTACCCATCGGATCAATTTGCTCGATGGGAAACTTGTGAGCGACGCAGAATATCAGGAATCAATTCAGCATCTTGGCTGAGAAGGTGAACAATGAAAAAGAATCTACAAATTGCACTCATCGTTACGATACTTTTCGGGTTAGCAGCCTTGCCGGGCCTCAACCAGCAAGGTCATGCCATGAACTCGGTCTGGGTGGATCCCCCCACCGAAACCCCTGCGCCTACCCAGGTGCCGTGGGGCTGGGTACCGGATAACGGCAACGTGGTTTACCCATCTGGTTGGGTGCCTGAAAATATTGTGCAACAAGTCACCAACCGACCTTTGCTCTATATTGTGGATTACCACACCAGCCTGGGCGGCAAAAGTGTCAATCCCTACGGTACTTTTGGTTTGACCTTCACTGTTGGTAACAACGGACGACCAACACCTGATGCTAGTGAAGTAATCAGTCCTAATGACCCTGCGCATGCCCGCAACATCGTGATGACCTTCAGCAGTGCCGATTTCGATCCGTTGGACGGCAGCGTCATCACGTTCTACGAGGTCGATGCTGACAACAAGGGCAATGAAACCCACACTCACAACTTCAAGGTCAATGATATGTCTACCTGGAAGTATTCCGGGCAGATCCAGGCCGTCACTACCTACACCGATCCAAGTGGCACTCCCTATTCCGACACTTTCATCTTCACCATTATGATCAACCAGACTGCCGGCACAGGTTCCACCGCTGCCACAGCCACTCCATCGGCTGTCATGCGACCCCAGATGGTAGTCAATAGTTACACCACCGATATCGATCCCCTTCAGCCCGGATCTCAATTCAAACTGGGGTTGAAGGTCAGCAACGCTGGCACTGCTGACGCGCGTGCTGTAAGCCTGGTTTATGGCGGCGGGGCAACTGCTGGCACCACCGACCCTCTTGGTACACCCCAGGCGGGTGGCGTTGGCGGTGCAAGCGGAGATATGAGCAACTTTGCGCCTGTGGGCAGCAGTAATGTCATCTTACTTGGCGATGTGCCGATGGGCAGCACGTTGAGCCCTGAGCAGGAATTTATCGTCAATGTGACCACGAATCCTGGAGCCTATCCGCTCAAGCTTTCCTTTGTTTATACCGATGCCAAGGGTGTCCGTATGGTGGATGACCAGGTCATCACTTTGCTGGTCTTTTCACTTCCTCAACTGGAATTTAGTTTTTACCAGCCAATGGAAGGGATGATCACGGCCGGTCAGATGGGAATGCTGCCAATCCAGATCACCAATCTATCCAGGAAGAGTGTGGTGCTTGGAAATATCATTTCCACCAGTCCCAACGGCGAGATGAGCAACAACAGCATTCTGGTAGGCACGCTTGACCCGGGCGGTTACTTCACCTTTGACCCAATGTTCATGCCGTTTAGCGAAGGCGAAGCGACCATCAATTTCGAAATCCGCTACACGGATGATTTCAACCAGGTGCGGACCTATAATGGCTCGTTGAGTGTTAACGTCAATCCACCGATGGAAATGCCCACGCCTTATCCAATGCTGGACGAAAATGGCAACCCGGTGCTTGATGAGAATGGCAACCCAATTATGATCGACCCGATGAACCCCTTCCCTGATGGCAACCCCCAGGAGCCATCCTCACAGCCCGGCTTCTTTGCGCGCATTTGGAACGCCATTAAAAGTTTCTTTGGTTTTGGTTCTGATGTTACTTCCGGGAAACCTGCTGACCCGGGCATGGAGGGAGAAATCTATTACGAAGGCGGTGGCGGCGGCAAGCTGCCCTAAGCATCTTCGCAGCAAGAGGTTCACTGAAATGGAGAATGCATGCGCTTTACTGATTTTATCAGCCTGATCATCGATAATCTGAGCCGCCGCAAGGGAAGAGTGCTGTTGACTGCAATCGGGGTTGTGATTGGCACTGCCGCGGTTGTGACGCTGGTATCCCTTGGCGTGGGCTTGCAAAAAAATGCCACCAGCCAGCTCTGGGGCATCAACGACCTGACCAGCATCGAGGTCTATCCGGGCTATCCAATGGTTGACGGTCCAATGGTGAAAGAAATCACCGAGGATGATATCAAAAAACTTTCCCCGGAAGCGGTTGAGAATTTCAAAGCCATCCCGGGGGTTACCCAGGTTGTCATAAAGCAATATGTTCAAGGAGGGATGGAGATTTCGCTGGATAAACTTGCAGCCTGGGGCAGCGCAATGGGTGTGAACCTGACAGACTTAAACGACATTGGTCTCGAAGCCAACCAGGGTGTGACTGCCATCAGCAAGGGTAAGGTGGTGGTGGGCTCTTCCTTCAATAATAACTTCTACGATCCTAATCCCCGCCCGAATTCAGAACCCTTCTCCCCGCCTGATCTGATGGGTCAAAAACTCAAGATCAAGCTCACGCGTTGGAGCGAGGATGGTACCACCTCCACCAAGTCGTATGTGCTTGAGGTGGTGGGAGTTCTCGCGGAAACGCGCGGCGAGTCTGACTACAACATGTATATGTCGCTGGATGAAGTAACGCAGTGGAATGAGTGGTTTGCCGGCAAACGGATTGACTATAAAAAAGAGGGCTATAACCAGATCTCCGTCAAGGTGGAGAGCCCAAAAATTGTAGTGGATATTGCGAAACAAATTACCGACATGGGTTACCAGGCGTACACACCTCAATCCACTGTGGAAGGTATTAACAGTTACTTCTCGACCATGCAGCTGGTTTTTGGCGGGGTGGGTGCTATCGCGCTGCTTGTCGCTGCTATCGGTATTGCCAACACCATGACGATGGCGATCCTGGAGCGCACGCGCGAAATCGGGATCATGAAGGCAGTTGGCGCTACCAATAACAACATCCTGACTATTTTTCTCGGGGAGGCTGCTGGGATTGGCTTTTTAGGCGGCATTGGTGGGGTGCTGGTCGGCTGGGCAATCTGTGCTGTGATCAATGCATTAGGCGGTTCCATGCTGGCAACCGGTGGCGGCATGGGCACGCAGCTGGCTGCCTCAATCCCATTCTGGCTGCCGGTGTTCAGTGTCACCTTTGCGACCCTGATCGGGCTGATCTCCGGGCTCTACCCTGCGTTGAATGCCGCCACCCTTATCCCCGTTGACGCTCTCAAATACGAATAAGCTTGATCCTGATCCAAATCCCTGTCGCTTGATCATCTGACATGGGTTTTTGTTTTGTCCGATTACTCACTGCAGGTCTATACCGATGATTGTCTATACCGATGATGGAAACCGTTAAATCTCACAGGTATAATGTTTCTAACCAGTTTCAGGAGTTATTATGCTGTTCGTCGAAAATGAACCCAACAAAGATCCCCGGATAAACCTCGCCATAGAAGAATATCTGATCAAAAGTGTCGCCCCTAAGGAAGAGATTTTGCTCTTCTACATCAACAAACCTTCTATAATCATAGGGCGGAACCAAAACACGATCCAGGAAATTAATGTGGATTATGTCCAGGACCACGATATCATCGTCGTCCGACGGCTTTCGGGCGGTGGGGCGGTCTATCACGACCTTGGAAACCTCAATTTCTCCTTTATCGCGCCAAATTCACCGGGAAATTTTCACAATTTCCGCAAATTTACCCAACCTGTAATCAAAGTCCTGATGAAAATGGGTGTGCCGGCAGAACTTTCCGGTCGAAACGATATCCTTGTTGACGGTAAAAAGATATCTGGGAATGCCCAATATGTTTCAGGTCCGCGCATGGTCAGCCACGGCACGCTGTTGTGGGACACGGATCTTTCGGTGGTAGGTGAAGCGCTGCGCGTGAAAAAAGCCAAGATTGAATCCAAGGGCATCAAATCTGTGCGTGCACGCGTGGCAAATATCACTGAATTTTTGCCCGAAAATCCCCCCGACATCATGAGCTTCCGCCAAATGATCATCGATGGCGTGAATAGCGAGAATCCGCTTGAAGAGTACGTTCTGAGCGAAACTGACTGGGCTAACATTCACCAGCTTTCGAAAGAACGCTATCAAACCTGGGAGTGGAATTTTGGCAAGTCGCCAGCTTTCGGTATCCAGCGGGAGATCCGCTATGGGGGCGGTTGCGTTGAAGCCTGGCTGGATGTCAGCCGTGGAGGAGTGATCAACCAGGTCAAGTTCTATGGTGATTTTTTTGGTCAGCGGGATGTGGCCGAGCTGGAAGCGACTCTGGCAGGCTGTCACTATGAACATTCAGCCATTCTTGAACGGCTCAGTGAGTTGGAAGTGAATGATTATTTTGTAAATTTAACGAATACAGGACTGTTGGATTTGCTTTATTGACCCTAAAATGAGAGTGTTTCCTTTGGCAAGTGGAGGGTGTGTTCCGTAAAGCGGTCTTGCTAAGGCAGCAATCTTGTTACATTTTTTATAATAAGGAGAAGTGTAATGAATGATCAATTTAATGTAGATGCTTCCTCACAAACCGGCGCAGAGCCGACGCAATCTCAAGTTCACCCACTTGATGCCAAGCGCGACGACGGTCCGGATTGTGTCTCCCAGGATCACCCCGATCCGCTGGTGAGCGACTGTGAAGATCTTTTGCGAAAAGATCTCAGCGTGGAGCTGGAAAGAAAGCGTGCTGGAATGGATCCCGAACCCGAACCTGATTGGACAGATAAGGCAAAGAAGGAAATAGTAGCCGGGCTTGAACAGATCCGGGATGCCCTCCAGGAGGCTTATCGTGAGGGCAAGAATGACCCGAAAGTCAAGAAATTTGGCGAGGACGTGAAAGAAACGTTCCGCTCCATTGGGGACGAGATCAGTAATTTGTTCGATTGAAACCAGTGGTCAGGGCAGGTTAGGGGGCTCCCCTGAATCTCAGGTTGTTTTATAGGGCGAACGCAATTTTTCAGCTGCCGCACGTTTGGTGTCTTCCGGGCGCTTGTCATAACGGCGGGTGGTATCCGCGCTGGCGTGTCCGGCGATCGCAGAAACGGTCAGTACGTCGATATCAGCCTCCAGCAGGTCAGTTATGGTGGTTCTGCGCAGGTCGTGTGGACTGAAGGATGCCACACCAGCCTGTTTTTGACGGGATTTCAGGATGTAATAGACGGCCTGGGGGGATAACCGCTTCAGGCTGATTTTGCCCCCCTTGCTGACACGCGTAAAGAGCGGCCCAAGCTGCCGCCCCCGGATTTGGAGCCAGGCTTCGATGGCAGGGACAGCCTCCTGAGAGAGATAGACGAAGCGCTGTTTGCTGCCCTTGCCGAGGATGCGGATTTTTTGGCTGTCGAGGTCAAGGTCAGCCAGATTGAGATCCACGGTTTCCTGGCGGCGCAAACCACACGCGTACATCAGGGAGATAATGGCAGTGTCCCGGATACCCAGGTGGGGATTGGTATGGTCAGATTGGCAGGCGCTTATGAGCGCTTCCAGTTCACTCATTGCCAGAGAACGCCCGCGGGGCAGCGACTCCACCCGCAAGGAGCGCACACCAGCAGCACGGTAGTAATCGTTGTGATCTGCATATAGACCCAGTCGGTAGGCTTCTTCAAGCACACGGCGCAGAGCGACCAGGTGTTTGTTAATAGTTGCTTTCGCGTAGCCAATATCCACCATGTGAGCGCTCAGACCGCTGGTGTTTTCATAGCGCAGCAGGTGCCAGGGGAAGGTGAGGGCATCTGAGCTTTTACCATCCGAGAAAATGTAAGCGAGATTGTTGAGGGCGGTAGACTGCGTGCGCTTACCAGCAGGGCTGAGGGTGTTCAGATAAGCCAGAGCAGGGGAGGGCGAGGGATCGGTTGGTTGCAGCTGCTCTTCGGAAAGTGGGGTCAGGGAATGCTTGTGATCAGGGGGCATGGCAATCCTTTTGGGAATAATATTCTCGGTAGAAATTATATCAATAATCAATCGGGGTGCGGAACGGTGCAAGACCGTTCCCTACGATGCATGTTTCATCGTGATCTTTATTGCTTTTGCATAAACAAGTTACATTGTAGGTCAGGTTGCGCAGGTCAACCTGACGATTCGAGCTTGATATAAAGCCCAACCGTCCAGCCGCTGTGGAAGCCTTTGCCAATGTTGGCATAGAGATTAACCCCCCTCCGTAGGGCTTGGCGCCTGTGCCCGCGAAGCAGGGTATTGGTCCAGCCGCTAAGCTCACACTTGTAGACGATTGCGATGAGGAAATCGGTCTTGAAAAAGTGCCGGGTTCAGGAGCGGAACCCGGCCTACAACTAAGATCTGCTCGGTTTTCTGCCGTTTGCCTACTTATCCGGTATACTTGGTTGGTTAATAGAGGCCGTAAGTATATGATCTTTAAGCACAGTTTTAATAGCATTATCCGCTCTCCAGGGAAAACATTCCTTTTCCTGGTGTTGTTAACTGCTTCAATTGTCTTTGTCAACCTGGGCAGCAGTATGAATTACTCTGCAAACCGCATGCTTGATCAAGCGAATGAACACTTCAACGCGGTAATTGCCTTTAAATACGGTGATTTACATGATCCGGATGGAGCCTGGGCGGATGAAAATTTTCAAAAAAACCTGTCCACCATTGATTTCCCGGCTATTTTCCGGCATCCCGCAGTCATTGCGGTCGATCAGGAGCGCACAATCTCAGCCTATGCGGGTGATGATACCAATGTCTGGCAAAATACTTCCCCGCTAAAAGATCACGTCATTGTCACGGTACGTCTGTTAGCGCCGCAGGATGATGGCAGCTGGACAGCTCTGACCTATGACACCATTTTTGGGCGCAAGGTAAGCGGCACGGTTTTCCTGAGGGTGAACCCTTTAAGCTACTCAGGAGTGGACATCAGTGATCAACTTCAGCCTGGGCGCACATTCCTGATGGCTGCTTACGCACAAACTGTGGCAAGCAGCGGGCTGACCCTGACCCCGATAAAACCGGCTCAACTGGTCCAAAATCCGAGTGAAAGCCTTGAGCGTATTGGTGAGCTGACCGACATCACGGATCATGCTGATTACTTTGAAAGCGAAGAGGGAAAGGCCTGGCTCGAACTGGCAGATGCATTGAATATCATTGATAAGTCCTTCCAGGTTATCGCCTCTTCCGATATTCAGAGCATGATTCCTTTCCACATGAAACAGATCTGGCTTACAAGTGGTAGTTTTGAGTCCCGAGCTGGAACCTGCTACATCAGCGAACGTCTGGCGGGCTTGCTTGAACTTGAGGTTGGTGATCGTTGGCATCTGGCTTACCATTATGATCCGGGGGGAAACCCTGCATATACATACTCTGCCGAGAGAGGGTTTACTCACGAAGAAAACTGCCAGATCGCAGGAATCTTCCAGATCACCGCGGATCTTACCTATACCATTTTGATTCCCTATCCTGATTGGCTGCAAAAAGCACCGGATAATTACGATTTTCTGCGCGTGCGGGTGGATAACCCTCAGGTTGAGGAATATCTGGGTTATGTCAATTCCTACCTGCCTGAGATGGTTGAGCTCCAGGTGGAAGACCAGGGCTATAGCAATGCTGTTATCCCCATTCTGAAGCTGCGGGAGCGTTCGCTCTATATGACCATTGCCAGCATAGCGGCAGGGGTAGCTGTCATTAGCCTGTTTGCTTATCTTTTCATCGTTCGCCAACGCGAAACCGCGGATGTCATGATGAAACTGGGCACAGGTCGCACCAAGACGATCGCTTACTTGATCATCGGTATCATGATCATTGCCATCCTGGCGGGTTTGGCAGGCACTTATATTGCCAGCCTGGTGGATCAGAGCTTAACCCAGTCCGTTTGGGGTGTTTTGCAGGGCGGCATCATGCAGGACCTGCGTTTCAGCGAGCGAGCATTGGGACTGCAAGTGGCATTCGCGCCTGAGTTGGTCACAGCTGGGTGGGTACGTTGGCTAACGACTGCGCTGGTGGTCGTGTTAGTTTTTGTGATCACCCTGGTTGCCTCGTTCGTTGCGCTCAGGAAGCCCAGGCGGCGAAAGGCAAAGGCAATCATTGCCCCCAAGTCTGAGAGCGGTCGCGCGATGACTTTCGCAAGTGTGCCGGGTTTGAGTTTGCGTTTTGCACTTCGTTCGATTCTACGGAATTTTTCGCGAAGTCTGATCGTACCCATTACGGTAACTCTTCTGGCTGCGTTCATCCTGATCATCGGGGTCTCGGTTGCGGATCAGGAGCAAGCATCTGAAACAATTTATGACCGCGTTCCCACAACGGCTTACCTCACCACAATCTTAGGTCAGCACAGGCAATTCCCCATCCAGTTGCAAGGTGATGTCTTTAGAATGCTTGATACCAGCTTCCAGGGCAGGCAGATGTGGAGAATGTTCCAATATCCCGCCACTGGCGAACAGATCCAGGCAGCCAGAGCTGAGCTTGAGGAGAAAAACCCGGTCATCAAAGAGTTTTTGCTTACCAGGTATATGCACTACGAATACATGGGATTGGTGGAATTTGCAGATGGCAGCCCGGGCACACCTGGATTGCCTGAGAGACCCACGATTGATCGTCAGCAATCTGCCATTGCTTCACAACTGGGGATCAACTTGTTGGAGCGCCAGGTAAAACGGATGCCGATTCTGGCTCTGACCGACAGTGTCACCCGAACCAGCGAAGCCGTTAAATTTCGGGAGTCCCAAGTGCAATGGCTGGAAGGATATTCAGATGAGGATTTCCTCAAACCGGAGTACATTGTTGTCTTGCCTGATCGTTTGATGAACGCGCAGGGAGTGGGGTTTGGGGATGTTATCAGATTGGGAGTGTACGAACCGGATGAGAACTTTGGGGTGCTGGTTGAAGCTTTTGACTTCAAGGTAGTTGGAAGTTATTTCCAGGGCAGTCGATCTCCGGTTCTCTATGTTCCCTGGAATCTGCTCACAGAAGTAAAAATGGGCACTGATCTGGGAATTATGCTGCCTGAAAATCCTGAAGACCCGGAATCAGCCATGGTTGCGGGTTTGCCAAATGAATACCTGGCGGAATCAGTTGACTCTGCCACGATCATTCCGGAGGATCCACGTAATCTTGATGGCTTGCGGGATTACCTGGAAGAAAATCGTTACAGCCAGGTTGGCATCATCCGAAGCAATCGCCTGGCGGTGGTCATTGAAGATAAAGCTCTTGCGGATGGTTTGCTTTCAATCCAGCAGCATCTATCTTTCCTGAATTTTATTATCCCAATTATGCTGCTCTTGTCTGGCTTGATGGGTTTCATATTGTCTTACTTGCTCACGCGGAATCGCCTGCCTGAGTTTGCGGTGATGCGCAGTGTGGGTGCTAAAAAGCTCCAGGTTTATCTGGCGTTCTTCCTCGAGCAATTTTTCCTGTTGTTGATTGGGGTTTTACCGGTTGCAGTGATTTTGCTGACGCAGCCGGGCTGGTTGCAGGCGGTCGGCCTTAACCTGTACTTATTCTTAGCTGTATACACTTTGGGCATCGTCATCGCCATCGGGCTGATGGGGCGCTCCAAGGTAATCGATATTTTGTTCACCAAGGAATAGAAGTCTTATGGATCAGATGACATTCACAGAACCCATTCTGAAGCTTGATCATGTAAGCTACCAGTATAGCAACAAGTACCAGTCAGTCGATGCCGTTAAAGAAGTCAGTGTTGATTTCTATGAAGGGAAAATGTACGCCATTATTGGAAAGTCTGGCTCAGGCAAGTCCACCTTGCTTTCCCTGATGGCTGGCCTGACGCTGCCTACTGAAGGTCAGGTAATCTATCGCGGTACTCCGACCGACGAGGTCAACCTGGACAAGTATCGGCGCCAGAATGTGACCGTGGTCTATCAGAGTTTTAACCTCTTCCCGCTGATGACTTGCCTGGAGAACGTCTGTTTTCCACTGGAGCTGCTGGGCAAGACCCCAAAAGAAGCGGCTGTGATTGCCAAAGAGCAGATCGCGCATGTGAACCTGCCAGAATCAGTTTTCAAGAGATTTCCGAGCATGATTTCCGGGGGAGAAAAACAGCGCGTGGCTATCGCCCGGGCTTTGGCTTCGGGTGCAAAAGTCATCCTTGCTGATGAGCCTACTGGCAATCTGGATGTCGCTAACGGAGAGAAGATTGTCGATTTGCTCTGGCATCTTGCGCATGATGACAATTACCTTGTCATAGTTGTGACGCATGATCTGGGGATCACCAGGGTAGCAGATGAGGTCATGCAGATGAGCGATGGTTATCTAAAGCCTTTGCTTCTGGATGAGCTTCCAGCAATCGACGCTTTGGAAATTAGCGAACAGTCCTGAATTGCAGCAAGAATCTCAACCTAAAGGCAAAGCCCGCAAGATTTTACTTGCGGGCTTTTTTACGACTCAAGCTCATCCAAAGAACCTGATAAATGCGTCAGCGAATTCCCCTTAATTTTCCGTGCTGATCACCAGGCTGTCAATAACTGTAGCAGTCGTCGTTCTCGCCGCCGGAGTTACTCAATTTAGTGCCCTGAAAACAGCTTCCCAAC
>DJGU01000015.1:2533-11153 GCA_002432795.1 Anaerolineaceae bacterium UBA5838 | reverse complement strand
ACCTGCTGGGCAAGCAAAGTGGGCTTGCGATGGTCCCCTTTGTTGAACTGCAAACGCGCAATGCCTTCCTGGACACAAACTACAGCCGCGAGCAACTCGGCTACGCAAAAGGAGATCCGGACAAAGCTCTTGAAGACACGGTTAGAGCCTATCTTCCGAAAAGTTCCTGATAGAATTAGCGCATGAAACTGAGCAAAGTACTTGACCTGCGTGGGACGAAGATCGCTTACCTTATGCTGGCGATGGCTGGCAATATTGCCATGGCATTACTTTTCTTCAGCCTGGTGGACAGTCTGGTGGCGCGCTACGGGGATCTGGTGACCGGCCTGGACACGACCTTGATGCTGGGCATCTTCCTTGGTTCCCTGACCGTTGCTTTCCTGGTTGCCGTCCTCGCAAAAGACAAACGCGGTCTAACCTACGGGGTCTATGGCGGGCTGGCTGGGATGATTGTGATCGGGTTGATGACCTGGAAGAGCGGCTTGCTCTCTGCGCTGGTCAGCCTGATGGCAGTTTTTGGTGGTTTTAACGGCGGTTCGCTGGGGGAAATGTTCCTGCGCACTCGAAAACCGAAATAGCCGGATCCATTACGCTGGTTTTGGCGTGGAACTGGTTGGCAGCCAGGGCATTTGCGTACCCTCAATCCCCAGGTGTTCGGCAAGAGCGGCACGCATGGCTGTGCGGTCATCCCAATGGTACTCTTCAGTTCCAAAGCACATCGATTGTTCGTGACCCTTCCCGCAGGCGATCACCAGGTCGCCAGGCTGGGCAAGGCTGAGTGCTTTACGCAGCGCGTCCCCACGGTCCGCAATTCGGAAAAAATTCACGCCTTCCACGCCGCTGGCTTTGATCGCCGATTGTGCCATTTCTTCCAGGATGCCCTCAAGCGGCTCCGTACGCGGATCTTCCGCGGTGAGAATGGTGATATCGGCGAGCTGGATAGAGACAGCGGGCATCATGCGGCGCTTCTCGCGGTCGCGCAGGCCGGCTGAGCCGTAGACGGCAATCACCCGCCCGTTTGTCATGGCGCGGGCGGTAACCAGGGCGTTTTCGAGCGCGTTTGGTGTGTGGGCAAAGTCCACAATGGCGGTGAAGTTTTGCCCTAGCTCAATGCGCTGCATGCGCCCGGGGATGCCTTCAAAACTTTCAAGGTCCTTCACGGCTTGCTCAAGGTCTACTCCAAGCGACGTGACTGCCGCGAGGGCGGCCAGAATGTTGGAAACGTTGTAAAAACCGGCGATGGGGCAATGGACCGGTAACTGCTTTTTTTCTGTGTGCAGGGTGAAACTCAGATCACTGGTGGTGCTGGTGATCTCATCCGCCCAAAAATGGGCTTGGTTGATCCGGCTGTAGGTCAGAAAACCGGGGGGCGACAGGCGCTTAAGCATGTCATAAGAGCGATCATCTTTGTTCAGCACAGCCAGCCGGAGGTTGCCGATCCGTTTGCGCGGGGTTTCCATGAGCATCCCGAGCAGCCTGCCCTTGGTCTGGAGGTAGTTCTCGTAATTGCCGTGATAGTCGAGGTGTTCGTGGGTGATGTTGGTCACAACCGCCAGGTCGTAATCGCAGGCAATCACACGCCCCTGCGCAAGCCCGTGGGAGGTAGTTTCGAGCACACAGTGCGTCATGCCGGCAGCCACCATCTGGGCCAGGTAAGCCTGGATGTCGGGGGAGTCCGGCGTGGTCACGTGGAAGCCAGTATCCAGCGACTGGTCCCCGATCAGGGCGTTGACAGTGCTGATCATACCGGCAGAAATGCCGGATTTGGTCAGGAGGTGGTGGATCAGCATCGAGGTGGTGGTTTTGCCGTCGGTGCCTGTCACACCGATCATGCGCAGTTTCCGCGCCGGAAAGCGCTGGAAACTCGCCGCCAGGTACGCCAGGGCAAAGCGCAGGTCTCCCTGCAGGCGAAGGTAGGGGATGGGAAGCCCCTCTGGCGCTGGACGATCGCTGAGGATAACGCGGGCGCCGTTGGCAACGGCTGATGGGATGTAATCGAAGCCATCGCTGCTCTCACCTTTGATGGCAACAAAAGCGAAGCCCTTCCGGACGCGGCGCGAGTCACTGGTGACTCCCGTAATCATCACTGGCGGGATGGGGTCCAGTGCGGTCAGTGGCATGTCTGAAAAAACAGAGCGGAGTGAACGGCGTCGCATGGGTTGGTCCATTTCCAGTTACTTTCGCTTTTTTACAGGCGGCTTTTTCTTATTCAGCAGGTAAGCAGCCAGCAGGCTCAACAGCCCGCCACCCAGACAGATGAAGCCCCAGGTACTTAACTCACCCCTGGTGGCGGCAGTCGACTCGGCAATTTCCATGCTGAAATCGATTTTTTGCTGGGTCGTGATGGCGTAATTGCCGCTCAGGGACTTATCGCCAAGTGCCATTGAAATACTTGCCTCGGAAAATCCGGCGTTGAAGGGCTCCACTTCCCAGACGAAAGTTTTTCTTCCGCTTTCCACCGGGATCAACATGCGTTTCTGCGGCTGGATGACGGTCTTGAGCATATCGAGCTGTAAGTCGAAAACGACTCCGTCAGCCAAAACGCTCTCAAGCGCATCATCAGCCTCGTATGCCACCGTGATCAGATTCTTGCGACCGGTTTCCAGCTTTTCGGGGTAGGTCACCATCACGTTCAGGTTACCACCGCTCCTGTAAATCCAGTCGGAAAGGGCCACAGCCTGGCTTTGCGAGCTGACAGGAATAGCCCGCCGGGAGAAAAGAAAGCCGCTGACAGCCAGTAAAAGCAGACCCGCAATGAGAAAAATAGTTTGTCTTTTGATTTTCATTTGAACACCACCAGGTAAATAATGCCCAGGACCAGGATCGCGGAGATGATCCGGCCGAGTATTGTGTAATCATTTCGGAGCGCGAAAAGCAGCAGGAACGGCAGCAAGGCCTCGATCACCAGGATCAGCATGTTGATGCGGAATTTCTTGGTTTCTTTGCTCAGGCTCATTTCAAGCTCCACCGCTGAGCAGCCACGACCAGATACCAGTCGCAATTGCCACGACGCTTATCGGGATTAGACCATATCCAATCATCTTTCGCAAGACCTTACCTTCCTGCCCACCGAGACCAACCGTGATACAGCTGACAATCAACTTTGTGGGAGACATCACACTCCCCATCGAGGCGCCTGCGTGTTGCGCGGCTAAGATCAGCGGCACATTGAGCTTGAGAAGAGCAGCTGCCTCTGCCTGGAGCGCGCCAAACAGGATATTGCTGTTATTGTTTGTCCCGGTCAGGAAAGCCCCAATCATCCCAACAAAGGGCACCACTGCCGGGTAAATCACCGCGTTGATCGTCTCGGCTATCCCCCTTGCGAGAGTGCTCGTCATGCCCACGTGCGTCATAATCGTAGAAACCCCTGCCATAACCACTATGCCCAGGCTTCCGTCAACCGAGTTGTGGGAAGTGAGGCTGAGAATGCGGCGGGGAGAGCTGTGGTTGAGCATGCCTTCACGTTTCAACACAAGGTATGAAAGCAAAACAGTCACAAACAGCACCGTGCCCGGGTGTGAGAAGGGGTGGAGGATGGGGCTGGATTCTGCCGGGGTAACGAAGCCCAATCCGGATACGATCTCGGGATAGGCGAGGCTGATTGAAACCCGGTTGAGGAAAGCGTTGAGCGGTCGGATCAGAGCGACAGCAAAACCGATTACCACGAGCAAAATGTAGGGCGTCAGATGCACCAGGAGATCCCTGGTGTGCAGCTCCTGACCGCCATTTGAGATGGCATCTTTTGTGCCGTGATAGCCAGGCAGGCGGGTGAGGAGCACGAGCGTGGCGATGCCAACCAGCGAAGGTCCGATTGTGCTGAGACTCCAGAAACCATTGATATTGAGAACGTAGAGCGAGGCGCCCATCGTCAGGCTGACAGCGAGGATGGCGGGGAAAGCGTGGCGCACGCCCTTCCATCCTGTGCCGAGCAGCGTGATGATCATGCCTGTCGGCACGAAACTGAGTGCGAACAATATGGCGGCATAAGGGGCAATGAGCAAGCCGGGCACTCCTGTAACTGCGATCAGTGACTCAAAGGCGGATGCCATCCCGCCAAAAGAAACCGCCCAGCCGTGCCCGATGGTGGTCATCACAATCGCGAGGATCGGGCTGTAACCCATAGCCACCAAAATTGGCGCGCACACCGCCACAGCCACTCCAAAACCGCCCATGCCCTGCAGGAAAGAAGTGAGCAGCCAGGCAATCAGCAGCAGCTGGATGGAACGGTCGTTGGAAAGACGCGGGATGAAGAGCGAGATGGCGCGGATGCTGCCTGCTTCACTGGCAAGGCTGTAGAGCAGCAGTGCGCCCCAAATGAGGACAAGCAGATTCGCGGACAGCACCATGGCTTTCACCTGCGACCAGGCAAGGATCAGCCAGCTTCCGCCAAAAAAGATCAGGCTGACGGCTAACGCCACCAACCAGCTCATGGCACCAGCGCGCAAAGCTCCCCATTTGAAGAAGAGCATGAGAATGATGACAGTTAAGATGGGCAGAAAAGACAGCAGCCAGTTGCCGAGGGTCAGTTCCATAGGGGAACAATTATAAGCTCTTGCACTAAAAACGGGGCTGTTTCTCAATTTGGCATTCCCAATGCTTCATTTGGATTGTGGTCCTAACATGGAAATCTGCATGTATTTCGGTAGGGGCAGACCCCTGTGTCTGCCCAAGGTAACCACGGGGGTTTACCTCTACAGTCCATGCGGTATTGATATTTATCAGGTGGATCGGAGTATGGAAGATGACTCTTTCCAGGGGAAAACTGTTGGCCTGAAAGCGCCAATATGATGGTAAAATACTGCACATATGGGGCGGTGGCGGAATAGGCAGACGCAACGGACTTAAAATCCGTCGGTGGTGACACTATGTGGGTTCGACCCCCACCCGCCCTATATCGAGTTTCTTCTAATTCCTCATCACCATTGGCAGATAAATCGAGTAAACATCCGAGAAGTTGGCTGTGATGCTTGCGTTACCTGTAATAATGAGGGTCAACGGATTGGTTACACCTGTGGCATCTCCACTCCAGCTGGAAAAATGCCAGCCTGGATCAGGTGAGGCTGTCAAAATGACTGTCTCGCCGTAAAGATAAAAAGGCTTGTTTGGTGATTTGGTTACAACCCCAACGTCTACTGGACTGATTAACACCGTCAGCGAATATTCATTTTGGGCAAAGTTAGCTGAAATGCTCTTATTTGTAGTCATTGTCACTATCAGCGGGTTGGTATTGCCATTGGCATCCCCTGTCCAACTGGTGAAACTCCAACCGGGATTTGGTACTGCTGTTAATGTAACCTCGTCACCAGTGTGATACGTGGGTTGATCGGGAGTGCGAGTTACGGCTCCAGATCCTGCCGGCGATACCATGGTGGTTAATGTCAAGGCATCCAGCCAGAAGCTTGCGGTAATGTTGGTGTTCTTAGAAATGGTCACCCTGAGAGGATTGATCATGCCGCTGGCATCGCCACTCCAGCCGTCAAAGATCCAGTCGGGTCCATCTGAGGCAGTCAGATAAACTATCTCACCCCATTCGTAACTCGGCTTATCCGGAAGTTTGGTAACCGTGCCACCACCGACCAAACTGACAGTGAGAGAGAAGGACGCTGGTGAAGATCCATATTCAAAAGCACCCATATCACAGCGCGCGCCAGGAACGCTATCCCCATTAATTGGGCGCGTGTAACCGCGCGCGTCCACAACAGGGCAAAGCGTGGGGCTGCCTGTGTCGATCGCCGGACTGCCTGTGCCAAGGGCATGAGTATCAACGAAACCGCCATTGTCAGCAAGAGGACCCAAAAGTGGGTTGGTGCTGATGTTGCCGGTGCCTCCGGAGGTCCAATCTTGAATATCACTGTAACTAATCGTCACATTGACAGGTGAGATCTGGTCAGGTGTATTTCCCCAAAAGATGGCATTTGTCAATGAAGTGCTGGTGCCACGGTTGTACATTCCACCACCTGCCCCATAATCAACATTAAGTGAGTTACCAAAGAAGGTGACATTCGTTAACACGGGGCTACTGTCGGTATCCCCGAACATTCCCCCGCCAAAAGCAGCTGTGTTTCCGGAAACAGTCACATTGGTCAGGGTAGGGCTGCTCCATGCGTTATAGATTGCACCGCCATGTACATTGCCAGTATTATCAGTGAAGGTAACATTCATCAGGGTAGCGTTGCATTCACCGTTAGCCATCCCACCGCCATAATTAGCATTGTTGCCATCAATGATAACGTCTGTTATTTTGGGGTTTCCGCCTGAGTTGTATATTCCTCCGCCAGAAACACTTGAGTTACCAGAAAATTCAATGTATTCCAGGATGGGGCTGCTGTTGTGGTTGTACATCCCGCCTCCATATTTAACTGCAGTATTGCTCTCGAAAAGGATGGCGTTCAGAATTGGGCTTCCGCCTGAGTTGTACATTCCACCACCGCCATAACCAGAATCGGTTCCAGTAGCAGAATTGCCTGTGAATGTAAGATCGGTCAAGATCGGGCTGCTGCCTGAGTTGTACAACCCACCACCTCTTCCAGCGGAATTATTTGTGAAGTCGACATCTGTCAGTATCGGATTGCTGGACTCATTGAACATCCCACCGCCGTTACAGTAACTTTGACTTGTGGTCATTCTTGCCAGGTTGTTGGAAAAAGTGACGTTTGTCAAGATGGGACTGCTGCTTTTGTTATACATCCCACCGCCGCTGCTTGAAGTTTCTCCATACACTCTATTGCCAGAGAACGTAACATCTGTCACGGTTGGCGCACTGCCAGAGGCGTTATACATCCCACCACCTTCTATATAAGCAGAATTGTCTGAAAACGTTCCGCCAATTATCGTTGGGCTGCTTTCCTTGTTGGACATTCCAGCCCCTCTGGAGGCAGAATTGCCTGAGAAGGTGACATTGGTTAGCGTGGGGCTGCCTTGATAGTTGAACATCCCGCCACCGCCGTTATCCCCAAAAATATATGCGGTATTGTTGGTGAAGCTGACATTGGTCAGCATAGGGTTGCTGCCGGAGTTGTACATCCCTCCGCCAGTACTTTGGTTGGTTCCCTCAGCCTTGTTGCCAGAAAAACTGACTTCGGTCAGAGTTGGATTGCTATTCAGGTTGTACATCCCGCCGCCGTTATTTGTGGCGGTATTGCTGGTAAAGGTGACATTAGTCAGAGTGGGGTTGCTTGTATCATTGTAAATTCCTCCGCCATAAATGGCAGAGTTTGCACTGAAGGTAAGATTCCTTAGCGTAGAACTACTGTCTGAGTTGTACAACCCGCCGCCATTATTATTCGGTGCACTGCCATTGGCCTTGCCGCCAGTAATGGTGAAACCATCCAGAATTGCTGTTCCATCCACTCCATTGCCGGTGACCACGTGATAGCTGTTGTCAGCAGTGCTGTCTTGTACTGCTATATCTCCACTTAAAATGGTGAGATTGGAAACCCAATCCCGTTCTTCCCACTCCCCACCAGAAGCTGGGAAACCACCGTAGATGGCAACGCCTATCAACAATTCAAAGGTTTTCGTTCGATCGTTGGTAGTGGTGGGTTTGTAAATGCCTGCTGCTACCCAGATCTGGTCACTTGAAACCGCATTATAAATAGCGGTCTGCAAATCACAGGCATCCGTCCAGGAGCTGCAGTTTCCATTGCTGCCAGGTCTTACATAGAGAACGCCCCCCAATTTTTGAGGGTCTGTTGATAATGCTGCTGCGTTGCTATAAACCAGTAAAAATGAGAAGAAGACCAGAATGATCAGTAAGGATACAGTAAACGTTTTAAACTTCATACGAACCTCTTCAATTGTTGAACTATTATTCATTTCATTATAAATGTATTTTGCAAAGTTATAGGGTTTTGAACAATACTGTCGTTTTCACCCCCTCCAGCGAAGCGCAAAATTTAGAAACTTGAGCAAATCTGTATGTGGTCAGTGCTTCACCCCCTCAGCGGAGCGAATAATTCAGAAGCTCTTTTATGACTGAATGCGGTTTGTGCTCGACCCCCTCCAGCGAAGCGAAGGGTCGAAGATCCGTGTAGCGCAGCGGAAGGGAAGTGGGGATTGAGGGGGTGGGTTTGTTGCTTCCAAATTCCCTTGCCGCAGGGGAATAAAAAGAGGAACTTCGGATTCGAAAACGCTGAGATAATGGTAAAATACTGCAGACACGGGGCGGTGGCGGAATAGGCAGACGCAACGGACTTAAAATCCGTCGGTGGTGACACTATGTGGGTTCGACCCCCACCCGCCCTATAAGAGGCCTGTAATGTCCTCTTTTCTTTTCTTTGTCATTCTGAGCCTCTTTTGCGAAGAATCTTAAGATGAAAAAAGCAAGATCCTTCACTGCGTTCAGGATGACAAGCCCACAGCCCCTGTCATTCTGAGCCTCTTTTGCGAAGAATCTGGTCAGTTGAGAACCTTATCATTTGCAAGTTCACGAGGAAAAGACCCACCCCCTTCATCCCCCTCCTCGTAGGGGGTTGGGAAGTCCGTAGATTTCCTGCTGTAGACCTGGCGGTCAGACCCCATACTTGGTCCCATTGCGAGGCTTGGTTAGTGCATGAAGACAATGGCTGTCATTCTAGCCTCATTTGCGAAGAATCTAGTCAGTAAAGATCAGATCCTTCGC
>DJGU01000015.1:527-2498 GCA_002432795.1 Anaerolineaceae bacterium UBA5838 | reverse complement strand
TTCGCTGGCGCTCAGGATGACAAACGACTGTTTTTTTAGCCTCATTTACGAAAACCCACCCCCTTTTGTTCCCCCTCCCGGGAGGGGGTCAGGATAGCCCGGCTGACGACTGAATAATTGTAGGGTGGGTTGGCGTCAAAAGATATGTACCAGTTTAAGCCTCGTTATAGCCAACCCACCATCAACAACAATATCAGGTTGAAAATCGCGTACTCTGCGATCGCGATTACCCGATAATTCCTTTCATTCGGAGCCTCTTTTGCGAAGAATCTAGTCAGTAGAGATCAGATCCTTCACTGGCGCTCAGGATGACAAATGCCTTTAATTCTGAGCCTCTTTTGTGAAAAATGCTAACTTTCGTAATCAGATTTTTTGTCATTTGTGCAGCTTGGTTTCCTGTATAATTTCATCATCTAAAAAAAGCGAGGCAACTATGGCGCCGATACTCGAAGTGCGCGATCTGGTCAAAAAGTATGATGATTTTACCGCTGTCAATGGGATCTCTTTCAGCGTAGACGAAGGCGAAATCTTCAGCCTGCTGGGACCCAACGGCGCGGGCAAAACCACCACTATCTCGGTCATCTCCACCCTCCTTGCCCCTACCAGCGGGGATGCCAGCGTCTGCGGTCATTCCGTCCTCAAGGACCCGATGGCGGTCAAAGGCTGCATTGGGGTGGTGCCGCAGGAGCTTGCGCTCTACGAAGACCTGACTGCCCTTGAGAATCTGCAGTTCTGGGGGAAAATGTACGGATTGAGCGGCAAGGCGCTCTCTGACCGCATCGCCGACGTGCTTGACCAGATCGGCCTGCAAGACAAAGCCAAACAGCGCGTCAAGACCTATTCCGGCGGGATGAAAAGGCGCGTGAATATCGGCATCGGGCTGCTGCACAAACCTAAACTGCTCTTCATGGACGAGCCCACGGTCGGCATCGATCCGCAGTCGCGCCGGGCTATCCTCGACTCGGTCAAGGAACTCAACCGGCAGGGCATGTCCATCCTCTACACCACCCACTACATGGAAGAAGCCCAGGAACTCTCCGATCGGGTCGGGATCATCGACCACGGTAAACTGATCGCCCTGGGCACCCAGGAAGAACTCACCCGGCAGGTGGACGAAACCGACACGTTGGTGCTGCACATCGCCGAAAACGAAGACCCACAGCCCCTGGTGGACCGCCTGCAGACTCTCGATGGGGTACGCCGGGCTGACGCGATCGATCATGAAATTTCCATCGTAACCCACTCAGCCAAGGAGCTGATCGCCCCGGCAATCCACACTGCTGAAGCGATGGGGATAAAAATATTCTCAATGGACATCCGCGAACCAAACCTCGAAGCGGTCTTTTTGCACCTGACCGGGCGCGCCCTGCGCGACTGAGAGGCATTCGATGCAAAAATTGTTCATCATCGCTCTCAAAGATCTCAAACTGATTTTTCGCGACCCGACAGCCCTGATCCTGATGCTGCTGGCGCCCTTCCTGATCACCCTGGGCATGGGCTTGGTCACTGGGCGCTTTTCTGGAAATGCCACCTCGGGGATCAGCAGCATCACGGTGGCGATCGTCAATCAGGACGAAGGTGAACTGGGCAAGGCGCTGGAGGCAGTCTTTAAGTCTGAAGAGCTTGCCGACCTGGTTGACCCCACTTTCCTCACCGCGCCAGATGAAGCCCGCCGGTTGGTTGAAGCCGATGAGGCATCGGCTGCCGTCATTATCCCGCCGGGTTTCAGCGCGTCCATCATCCCGGATGAACTCGGCAGCACCAGCGGGGAAATGATCCAGATTGATTTCATAGCAAACTCCAACGCACCGACCAACGCTGGCATTCTGCGCTCGGTCTTGGATTCGTTCCTGACCCAGGTGGAAGTGGGCAGGATCGGCGCCGAAGTTACCCTGAGCCAGCTTGCCCAGACCGGCAAACTCACCCCTGAGCTGGCAGCCCAACTGGGGGAGGCTTTGGGCACGCAGCTCG
>DJGU01000015.1:0-461 GCA_002432795.1 Anaerolineaceae bacterium UBA5838 | reverse complement strand
CTGATGTTTCTGATGTTTGCGGTTACTTACGGCGGGAGCTCGCTTTTGCTGGAGAACCGCACGGGCACTCTGCCGCGCATGCTGCAGACCCCGACTTCATCAGCACAGATCCTGGGGGGCAAGGTGTTGGGCATTTTCCTGACTGCCGTCACCCAACTTGCCATCTTGATCGGCGGCACCAGCCTGCTTTTCCGCCTGGATTGGGGAGAACCTTTGGGCGTTGTTTTGCTGATCCTGGCGGCCGCCTTTGCAGCCAGCGGTTGGGGTTCGTTTATTGCCTCCCTTTTCAAAACCCCAGCGCAGGTTGCCAACTTCGGATCGATAATCATGTTGGTTTTTGGCTTGCTGGGAGGCAGCTTCTTTGATATAAGCTTGCTCCCGGAGTGGGTTTCCATCCTCAACAAGATCACACCCAACGCCTGGGGCTTGCAGGGCTTCACCACCCTGGCGGGCGGTGGAAC
>DJGU01000022.1:1934-3272 GCA_002432795.1 Anaerolineaceae bacterium UBA5838 | reverse complement strand
AAATGGTCGAATTAAATTCGATGATATCACCTGGTTTGGGGTTGGAACTGGGTGCCACAAGCTCATTGCCTGTGGGGATGATGCCCACGATTGGTCTGCGAAAGACCGGCACTTCCATCACGCCTGCCGCCAGGAGAGCGCCTAAGGCGGAAGGACTGAGCACAGTGAAACTGGGTACCACCATATCACCGGCGGCGATATCCTCGCCAATCTGGCGCACGTGCTGCCAGGGTGTGGCGGCACCGAAAAGTTGCACGCCCTGGTCGGTTTCGATCACATCTTCAACCATCACCACGCAGTCATAGTTTTCCGGCAGTGGGTCCCCGGTGTTCACCCACACAAAGGAGTTTTCCGGCAGCGTCACCGGACGGGTTTCGCTGGCGCCATAGGTCAGGCTGGCTTCCAGCGCGATACCGTCCATGGCGCAGGCGTTGTAGTGCGGGGCGCAGATGCGGGCATAAACGGCTTCAGCCGTGATGCGTCCATTGGCCTCGCTGGTTGGAACGCGTTCCACGCGCGGCTTCAAGCCTGCCTCATCCAGGGCTTTCAGAAAAAGCGCACGTGCTTCTTCGAGGGGGTAGTTAGATAAGTAAGTAAATGCCATGTGACCTCACAATCGTGTAACCTGGACCAGGGCGCCCTTTGGCAGTCCTTCCTGGTCCCGTGGAATGATGAAATATGCGTTCGCGCGCGAAACCGTGCTGATCAATCCGGATTTGCTCGGGACGGGTTCTGCTTCGCTGCCCTCCAGGCGCACCAGGATGAACTCTTCTCTACCGTGATTGGACGAAACCGCCCGGGTGAGCCTTGCCTCCGCCTGCTCGATTTTCGCCTTCCCACCTTGCATCGCAAGCAGGAGAGGTTTCACCAGGGAATCAAAAATAAAGAAAGCCGCCACTGGATTCCCCGGCAAGCCAAATACCGCTTTGCCTTCAATTTCACCAATAATGGTGGGTTTGCCGGGTTTCACAGCCAAACCATGAATGAGCATCTCACCCAGGTCAGCCATGATCCTGGGCATATTGTCTTTTTCTCCCACAGAGGTGCCGCCCGAAACGAGCAAGATATCCACCCTGGATATTAATTCTAAACAGGCATTTTTCAGGGCATCAAAATCGTCTTCCACGATCCCCTTGCTGATGGCAAAACCGTTTCGTTGCTCGACTGCTGCCTTCAACATATCCGAGTTGACATCCCTGATCTGCCCTGGTTGCAGGCTTTTGCCTGGCGGGACGAGTTCGTCACCAGTGGATATAATCCCCACCACAGGTCGGGAGAAAACTGGCACCTCGGTCTTGCCGAGTGCAGCCAAAGTGCCGATGTCTGCCACTCCGAGCT
>DJGU01000022.1:596-1863 GCA_002432795.1 Anaerolineaceae bacterium UBA5838 | reverse complement strand
TCCGTGAATTCCAGCATAACCATCGCGTCCGCATTCGGGGGTATTGCGCCGCCGGTGGGCACGTAGACGCAGGTGTCAGGTGCTAAGGGGATTTCGTAAGAGCGACCCATGACGGAATCCCCCACCTTTTGCAAAATTGCCGGGATTGAGTCCGAGCAGCCTCGCAAATCTGAACTTCTGACCGCGAAACCATCCACCGTCGAGCGGTCAAAAGCCGGCACGTCTTCCTGGGCAACAATATCCGCCCCAAGGTACCTGCCTAAGGCTTGATCAAGACCAACAGATTCAACTTGCCCTGTTTTGCCTCCAAATTTATCGAGGACGAGACTCAAGGCATCCGCGATCGGATTTACGTTCAGCATTTACACCTCTTTCAGATTGTAATAGTGGATGTATTGTAATCGCAAGGAGATAAATGCTCAATAAATAAGCTTGTAACCTGCAAAATGAGAGACCCGTTGTAGGGGCGAAGAGTCCCTACAAAAATTCTTCGAATCACAACACCTTCTCGTATAAGATACTTCGCACCGATGAAATGTCGATCCAGGAGAGGAGCAGCTTATTTGTACTGACTAAGTTGGATTCAAAAAAACGGGATTCCCGCAAAAATAAATCAGTTCGTAGGCCGGATTGCGTTGTTCAATCCGGCATTAGCACGAATAGTCAAGTGAGCCGGATTCAAAAGAAGAATCCGGCCTATGAAAAAAAGTTTTTCATCTGATCATTTTCGGATGAAAATCACTTCAGAATTTTCTGAATCTGTTCGTAGGCTGGTCAGAATCGCGGCGGAATATCTGCCTTGCAGAGTTTCCCGAATCATGTCCTTTTCCTCTGGCATCAATGAATAGGCATCCGCCTGGTTGAACACGACGGCAGCTCTGCTGTTTGGAGGTATGCCCTTCATACCCCCTTGAGGGTGGTTAAGCATCCTGAGGATGTGCTCAAGCAAAATCGGCTCTCCAAGAGGCAATCCAGTCAGCTTGCTGAAGATATCCTCCCTAAACACAGTTCCATTATTGAGTGGTCTGCCAATCGCGCTCAGCCCAACAACCACAATCACCAAATCCACCAATGGCGGAATGACCGGCTCCCATTCTGCCGGCGCTTTCAGAGCTAAGTGTCGGGCGCCATCGGCTTCAATCAGGCAAGTGACAACCGCCTGTTTGCACGCTGAGATTAACTCAGCAGCCCGGCTGAGCGATAAACCCAGCCATTTATGATTGCCTTCATTCAAGGAGTTTGTGACCAGAGAGATTTCCGCCCGCTT
>DJGU01000022.1:0-528 GCA_002432795.1 Anaerolineaceae bacterium UBA5838 | reverse complement strand
TCGCGCATCAGTTTTGTGGTCGTGGTCAGGCAAACAGGTTTATACGCCGCGCCAGCCAGCGCAAATAGCAGGCTAGTTTTACCCCCTGCCCCTACAATTGCGACTATTTCCCCTTTTTCTATGCGCAATGCCTCTATAATTTTCAAACTATGCCGCCTTATCGACATCCCGCAAGACTTCCACGACAGAAGAACCGATTTTTAATGACTTATCTGTAACCCTGAAGCAGAGTTCCCTCTCTCCGCTCGGTTCGATGTCTCCCACCTTGACCCCAGCCCTTACTTTTAATCCATCCCGCAGCAAGCCGTGTACAGCCCCCTTGATCTGGCTGAATACGGGCTCGCCGTCAATTTCCGCCACCTTCTGTCCGGCTTCAACCTGGTCGCCAATTTCAACCAGCGTTTTGAAGGTGCCTTCCCGATGGGCGTAAATCACTCTTTCAAGGCTGTAACCCATCACCTTTGCCGGTCGTCCTGTGTCGGGTTCAGGGCTGCCTTCGGTAAAAATCTTGCCCAAGTTCGCCCCCCG
>DJGU01000112.1 GCA_002432795.1 Anaerolineaceae bacterium UBA5838 | reverse complement strand
ATCAGATTCTTCGCAAAAGAGGCGATGACAATTACTATTTTTGGTGGGTTGGCTATCGCGAGGTTAGCAAAGCTCAAGGATCTATGACGCCAACCCACCCTTGTATACAAACTGCATTTAGATACCGTGCTCGGTCTGGAGACCAGCCCGCTCACCAGAACTTCTCATTTTCCGATATTTATTAAATATTCTCTCGTTGGGAAGCTTTTTCAGGGCACTAAAATGAGAAACTCCGGTTCTAGGGCAGGAACGCAACCCGACCTACAACTAATGACCTATAGTTGAGATCGCCACGTCGCGTTCGCTCCTCGCGATGACAGGTGGGGAAGTGAGAAAATCATTTCTTGACATGGCCAATCTATCCAACGGAATGAGCACTACCCGTAGGGAAAAGGCATGCCTTTTCCCCTGAGTTTCTCATTTTCCGATATNNGAATATTCTCTCGTTGGGAAGCTGTTTTCAGGGCACTAAAATGAGAAACTCCGGAGAAGATTGTCGCATCTGTGTCGCTACAAGCAAGGCAATATTTTGGCTAAAATATAATGTATTGAAACATTCCCACGTACACTTACCCCCTTAAACGAAACACGATGGGGGCAAGCCGACCATCGTGCGAAAGGTAGATGAAGACCAGACGAGCAGGTGCTGCCCGACGGGAATGGCTAAGTTTTAAGGATTCTTTTGCCCTCGTTTCACAACAAGGCAAAACAACCGTTCTGCAAAAATCAGACTAAATCTTGATCTCAATATCTACGCCAGCGGGGAGGCTGAGGCGCATGAGCATGTCGATGGTCTTTGAATCGGGTTCCAGCACGTCGATCAGACGATTGTGGGTGCGAATTTCAAAGTGTTCCTGAGAATCCTTGTCAATAAAAGTTGAGCGGCGCACGGTGAATTTCTCAATGCGGGTGGGCAGAGGTACAGGACCTACCACCTTGGCGCCTGATCGCTCAGCGGTCTCGACAATGCGCTTGGCGGATTGGTCGAGGATGCGATGATCATATGCTTTCAAACGAATTCTAATTTTTTGTTTTGCCATTTTCTACCTTTTTCTGTTTTTTCATTCAGGAGCATAAGCTCCTGGAAATGTCTTGTTTAACTCAGGCGTTATAGCGACCGAGAATTTTCTTCATGTAAGCGTCTGAGACCTGGGAGTAGTGTTTGAATTCCATGGTGAACACTCCCCTGCCTTGTGTGGCTGAGCGCAGTTCAGTGGCATAGCCAAACATCTCGGATAAGGGCACTTCGGCATGCAGGGCTTTGGCGTTGCCAAAACGATCTTCCATGCCCAGGATATTGCCCACACGGGCATTGACCTGACCGATAATGTCGCCGGTGTACTCTTCTGGCACCGTGATTTCGACTTTCATAATCGGCTCCAGGATGACCGGAGCAGCTTTTTCTGTCGCCTCACGCACTGCCAGCAAAGCTGTTGTGCGGAAAGCCATTTCGCTCGAATCCACCTCGTGGTAAGAACCATCGACCAGAGTGACCTTGAAATCTGTCATTGGGAAGCCTGCGAGAGGGCCGCTTTCAGCCGCATCCAGCACACCCTTTTCGATTGCCGTAATATATTCCTTCGGGATTGCTCCACCACGGATCTTGTTCTCAAAGATGACTCCAGAGCCATTTTCGAGCGGCTCAAGGTCGAAGACCACATGACCAAACTGCCCGTGACCGCCTGTTTGTTTGCTATAGCGGTAACTGAATTTGGTGATGGGTTTGGTGATCGCTTCTCGATAAGCCACGCGGGGCTTGCCCACATTCGCCTGCACCTTGAACTCACGCAGGAGGCGGGTAACCAATACATCCAGATGGAGTTCGCCCATCCCGGAGATCACGGTCTGCCCGGTTGCGTCGTCCTGGTGAATCTGGAAAGTAGGATCTTCCTCCGCCAGCTTAATCAGCGAATCGGCCATTTTATCCTGGTCGGCTTTGGTTTTAGGCTCGATCGCAATCGAAATGACTGGATTGGGGAAGCTGATGGTTTCCAACAGAACCGGATTGGTGGGATCGCAAAGTGTGTCGCCAGTGAAGCTAAATTTCAGACCAAGGATCGCGCCAATATCACCCGCACCCAGCTCTTCAATATCCTCGCGGCGGTCAGCGTACATGCGCAGCAGACGCCCAACGCGTTCTTTTTTATCTTTCGAGGCATTGTAGACTGTGCTATTTTGCTTGATTTTGCCCGAATAAACCCGGATGTAAGCCAGCCGACCCATATAGGGGTCCGTGACAATCTTGAACACCAGTGCTGAAAGCGGCTCGGATTCATCCGCATGGCGTTGAACCTCGCTGCCATCGCGCATGAGTGTGGCATCCACAGGGGGAATATCGAGCGGGGAAGGTAAATAGTCAATGACCGCGTCGAGCACGGCTTGAACACCTTTGTTGCGCAGACTGCTGCCGCAAAAGACCGGTGCTACTTTGTTTGCAAGCACTGCCGCTCGCAGAGCGCTCTTGAGTTCAGTCAAGCTGAGGGTTTCACCTTCAAGGAATTTCATTGTGAGGTCGTCGTCAGTCTCGGCGATGCGCTCCACAAGAGTAGCGCGCTTTTGCGCAGCCAGTTCGCGCAGTTCTTCCGGGATTTCAATGATGTTCGGCTCAACGCCAAGTTCATCAGAGAATGTAACGGCATTTTCCTCAAGCAGGTTCACAAAACCTATGAAGTCTGATTCCTGACCAATCGGGATTTGCATTTCAAGCGCGTTGGCACCCAGGCGCTCGCGGATACTCTCCACAGTGCGCTCATAAGAAGCCCCTGTGCGATCCATTTTGTTGGCAAAGCAAATGCGCGGGACTCTATATTTGTCAGCCTGGCGCCAAACTGTTTCGCTTTGCGGCTCCACACCCTGGACCGAGTCAAACACGACCACACCGCCATCCAGCACGCGCAGGGAGCGCTGCACTTCTGCCGTGAAATCGATGTGACCGGGAGTGTCAATCAGGTTGATGCGGTAGCCTTTCCACTCCGCTGTAACAGCGGCGGAAACGATGGTGATGCCGCGTTCGCGTTCTTCGGGCATCCAGTCAGTGACAGTGGTGCCGTCATCAACATTGCCAAGGCGATAAGTCTTGCCGGCATAAAATAAAATCCGCTCGGTAGTTGTTGTCTTACCGGCGTCAATATGGGCAATCACACCGATATTGCGGTATAGTTCGAGCGGATGTTGGGTCATAGTTAAGCCAATAATAAGTTAAGGTGCAAATCTTATTTACATACGGAAGTGGGAGAAAGCACGGTTGGCTTCGGCCATCTTGTGTGCTTCTTCCTTGCGGCGGATTGATGCGCCCTGGTTTTCAGCAGCATCCATCAATTCTCCGGCTAACTTCTCAGAGTAAGATTTGCCTGACCGCGACCTGGAGGCAGCGATGATCCATCGCATTGCCAGAGTCAAGCGGCGTTCCGGGGCGACTTCCATCGGCACCTGGTAAGTTGCGCCACCAACACGACGGGGGCGGACTTCCATCATCGGGCTGGCGTTTTTAAGCGCCTGCTCGAAAACCTCGATACCATCTTTGCCGGTTTTCTGGCTGATTTGATCAATGGCATCATAAACCAATCTAGTCACAGTGCTCTTCTTACCGTTGAGCATGATGCGGTTGATCATCATCTGGATATGCAAGTTATTAAAACGTGCATCCGGATTGATTTCTCGCTTTTCGGGTTTAATTCTTCTTGACATAATTGCTCCTCAATAAATCCAGATCTGCCTTACCGACCAACCCTAATGGTGGCAGGCAGACAGCCCAATATGCAATTGACTAACTCTCTGCGCGTTTGGCGCCGTATTTTGAACGGGCGCGTTTGCGGTCTGCAACACCAGTGGTATCAAGTGTGCCGCGCACGATGTGATAACGCACACCGGGCAAGTCCTTCACTCTGCCGCCACGTACGAGCACAACACTGTGCTCCTGGAGCTGATGACCTTCACCGGGAATGTATGCGGTCACTTCCAAACCATTGGAGAGACGCACACGAGCGATTTTCCGCAGGGCGGAATTCGGTTTCTTGGGGGTCATCGTGCGGACGATGGTGCAAACACCGCGCTTCTGAGGTGCACCCTTCGGTTGACGGGTGCGGCGTTGTTTCTCAGAATTGAGCGTATATTGCAAGGCAGGTGACTTGCTTTTGTGGCTTTTGGTCTGGCGACCTTTTCTAACCAGTTGATTAATTGTTGGCACTTTTTTGCCTCCGTGCTACTAATTACTCTATCTTCTCATTAATCAAGGCCATCTTTTTATTGATGGCCTTGCGTTTTCAGCCTAACGCCAGGCGGGTCAACATAAACCCTGCCTACCAGGGCGAGGCATGATTCTATCACGCCTCGATCGATTACGTCAAGCAACTTCTTTTAAAGACTTGAAGAAGTCGCTGCCTTGATCCAGCAAGCCGGTCGGCACGCGTGAACTATGCGAACGTTCGTCATCCTTGCCAAACCGCATTACTTCTCCATCTTCCATGATAGCTTCCACTGCCAGGCTCAGGGACTGAAGTTCCTTCACCAGCACTCTGAAAGCAGCAGGGATACCCGGAGCCTCGATGGGAATATCCTTGACAATCGCTTCGTAGGTTGCCGTGCGACCCGCAACATCATCCGACTTGACCGTCAACATTTCCTGTAAGGTATGCGCCGCGCCATAAGCCTCGAGCGCCCAAACTTCCATCTCACCAAAACGCTGACCACCAAACTGAGCCTTACCGCCCAGAGGCTGCTGGGTAACCAGGCTGTAGGGTCCAGTAGAGCGAGCATGGACTTTATCTTCAACCAGGTGATGCAGCTTGAGCATGGTCATGATGCCGACGGTGACCGGATTGTCATAGAATTCACCAGTCCGCCCGTCGCGTACCCGCTGTTTGCCAATCGTTGGCATGGGCTTACCCGTTTCGAGCATGATCTGCCTGGCTTGTATTTCAATAGCGGCGCGGTCGAGATCAGCAGAAATCGCCTGTCCCTGTTTCTTACTCCAGAGTAACAAGCAGGCTTTCACCGCGTTGTCATCCTGGGCTTCCCGGCCTTTTACGGGGATGTTGTCCTCTGGGAAGGCAGTGATGGTGGCAGGGTCATACCCTTCAAGCTTAAGCCACTCATTCAAAGCCGTCCGGCGAGCCAGGATCTCGTTTTCTTTTATGGCAAACACGTCCTTACCCTGATCTTGAAGTAATTGTTCCAGGTAAAGTAAACGTACTTCCTGGTCATCCAGGATCATTTCAGGATCGTGTTCGATTTCGCTCAACCAAGCCCAGCCTTTTTCGCCGATGACGCGCCAAGCCTCATCAATCATCCAGGCTCGAGCCAATTCAGCTTCAATTTCAGCTTCAGTAGCGCCGTCAAAGACCGGGGTAATCGCCCTAAAGCCCAGGCTGCGGGCTGCCCAGCCGAGTTCTGCTTCGAGCACCTGGCCAATGTTCATACGACCAGGAATGCCGAGAGGATTCAGGATGATGTCCACAGGGGTTCCATCTTCCAGGAAGGGCATGTCTTCAACTGGCAGCACCATCGAGACGCAGCCTTTGTTGCCGTGGCGCCCTGCCATTTTGTCACCAGCTGTGATCTTGCGGCGCTGCGCCACAGAAACACGCACCATTTTGTCCACGCCAGCAGAAAGGTCACTGTTTTCTTCACGGGTGAAGACTTTCACGTCCACCACAATTCCGCGTTCGCCGTGAGGCATGCGCAGAGAGGTGTCCTTGACGTCGCGCGATTTCTCACCGAAGATAGCGCGCAGCAGGCGCTCTTCAGGGGTCAGCTCCTTCTCACCTTTGGGGGTGATCTTGCCGACCAGAATATCGTTTGGGCCAACTTCAGCACCAATACGGATGATGCCAGATTCGTCCAGGTCGCGGATGGTGTCATCCCCGACATTCGGGATTTCACGCGTGATTTCTTCGGGACCAAGCTTGGTGTCGCGGGCTTCCACTTCGTACTTTTCGATGTGGACGCTCGTGTAGCGGTCTTCTTCAACCAGACGTTCCGAAATCAGGATGGCGTCTTCAAAGTTGAAGCCTTCCCATGGCAGCAGCGCAACGACTACATTCTGACCTAATGCCAGTTTTCCATCATCCGTGGAAGAGGAATCAACAATCACGTCGCCCTTGTGGATAATGTCACCCTGCTTAACAGCGGGCCGCTGATCGATACAGGTCGATTGGTTAGAGCGCTGATACTTGCGAAGCTTGTAGAGCCTGAGATCGCCCGAGGCCTGCTTGACCACCAGGCTATCGCCAGTCACAGACAGCACTTCGCCATCTTCTTCGGCTATGACAACCTGCCCGGAATCGGCAACCGCTGCCGCTTCCATGCCGGTTGATACTATCGGCACTTCAGGTCGCAGCAAAGGCACAGCCTGAGTCTGCATGTTAGAGCCCATCAGAGCGCGCCCTGCATCATCGTGCTCCAGGAAGGGGATCAGTGCGGCGGAAATGCCGACAACCTGGTTAGGAGCAACATCCATGAAGTCGATGTCCTCATAGTCATAAATTGCAAACTGGCTGTAGTAACGGCAGGAATTGCGGCGCACAAACTCGTTGTACTCGTTCAGAGGCGCATTCGCCTGGGCAATGACAAATTTATCTTCAGCATCCGCCGAAAGATAAACGTATTCTTCGGTTACATATGGCCGCACCAGTACGTTCTCGATTCCCAGCTTGTTGATTTTCTTAGCCATTTCTTTGCTAATACGCGTCTCAGCTTCATAGATCACTTCACCGGTTTTTGGATCCGTAATGTTTTGACGCAGCAAGTGATCCACAAGGTTCGGATCGTTGCCTTTCATCGAGCGGATTACGCGTCGATAAGGGGTCTCAATAAAACCGTATTCGTTCACAGAGGCGTAGGCAGCCAGACGACCGATCAGACCGATGTTTGGACCTTCGGGGGTCTCAATCGGGCAGATGCGACCATAATGCGAGAAGTGAACGTCGCGCACGTCGAAGCCGGCGCGCTCTCGGCGCAAACCGCCAGGTCCAAGAGCTGAGACTGTGCGCTTGTGGCGCAGTTCTGAGAGAGGATTCGTCTCTTCCATGAACTGCGAAAGCTGACTGGAACCAAAGAATTCGCGCAAGGACGCCACCAGCGGGCGGATGTTCACCAGGCTGACCGGCGAAAGAGAGGTGTTTTGATCGCGAATGGACATACGTTCTTTAATTACACGCTCCATACGGCGCAAACCGACTCTGAGCTTGTTTTGGATCAGCTCGCCCACGGTCTTAACGCGGCGATTTCCAAGATGATCAATATCATCCGGAGGACGCACGCCGTTATTGATCTCGATCATGTGGCGGATCAGACGCACGATGTCGTGCTTGGTAATGGTGCGATGCTCATCGATTGGAACAATCACATCTTGCAGATCAAGCTTTTGATTCAACTTGTAGCGGCCAACTTTTTCAAGGTCGTAATGCCGTGAATCAAAAATCTGCTCAGTTACATAATTCTTTGCGTTATCAAGCGTGGGGGGTTCACCCGGACGCAATTTCTTGTAAAATTCGATCAATGAAGCTTCAGCAATACTGAGTTTGCTTTCGGGATCATAATCCGGTTCCTGGTCAAAGGAGTTCTGAATGTAGAGATGATCCGGGTTATTATCCACATCAGCAAACAGACTGAGGATCTCTTCATCCGACCCCTCTTTGATCAAAGACTCGGGCATGCCGTCGTCCAAAATTGCCAGGGCACGCAAAAAGACAGTGATAGGCACTGTGCGCTTGCGGTTGAATTTCAGGATGATGAAGTCGTTCTTGCGGGTCTCGAGCTCCATCCAGGCTCCCCGATCCGGGATCAGCTTGGCAGTGGACATCATGCGGCCTGTGGTGCGATCTAATTCCGCTTCAAAATACACACCTGGCGACCGGATCAACTGCGAAACAACCACGCGTTCAGTTCCATTAATAATGAAGGTGCCTTTTGGAGTCATCTCCGGGAAATCACCCAGGAAGAGATCCTGCTTCTGCTTTTCACTAAACTCTTTGCCTTCCAGCAAAACCGAGACGTATAAGGGACTGGAATAGGTCAGATCCCGCTCAAGACATTCTTCAACCGTGTTCTTGGGTGGTTCAAACCAGTATCGCAGGTCCCACTCTTTGGCAATCTCGGACTCACCAGGAAAGTGCAGGCGCAATTCATCGCCATATGAGATAATTGGGGAGATTTCATTGAATAAACTTCCCAGACCCTCACTTTTGAGGCGCTGGAAAGAATCTAGCTGGACCTGGATAAGTTGGGGTAATTCCAACCCTACAGGGATCCTGGCATAGTTTTTTGGTGGCATCAGGTCAGTCATGCATATCTCCTAACATGATAAAAGCGTGGGGCGGTACGCATTCCACGCGTCAATTCAGGCATTAAGCGCAATCGATAATTATATTACAAAGCAGTCTATGAGTCAATAGTTTTCTAGTTATTTCTGTATTCGACTGTGAAATTTGAATTATAGCACTCCTTCGAAGTGGCCGCAAGCTTTTTTGTGTCCCATCCGTGAATTCGCTCAACTTCATCCAAAAAAACTTCAGACTAAACGCTGCCATTTGGCTTTTCCATATCCAGAAGCATCCCAAACAGGTAGCGATCACTTCGATAGCGCGATTCTACGAACTCCACGACGTTGTTGTCCACGTCAAATGTCTGTCGGGTGATAATTGCCGTGCAGCGCGGGCAATTCCCACCCAATAAGTCGCGCTCTGTCTTTTCAAGCGTGCCAACTTCAATTGTCTGCATGGCATACTTCAATCGGATTCCACATTTTTCTGCAAGCGATTGGTAAAGGGAAGCGCCATCAACCATATGATCAGCAATCTGTCTGCCAATCCATTCCCGCAGATAACAGACTTCAATTGCCATCGGTGAGTCGTCTGCCATTCGCAGTCGCTTCAACATAAAAACCGGTTCTTCACGGGGTATCTGCAATTTGCTGTTGAGGAAAGGAGTGCTTGGAATAAATTCCTTTGCCAGGATTTTCGAGCCAGGGGTCATATTGCGCTGAAGCATATCCTGCGTGAAACTTGTCAGGCGGGACGCGTTTTGGTTGACCTTGTTCTTGCTCACAAAAGCCCCCTTACCCTGCATGCGGTAAATGAGCCCTTCCTGCTCCAGCCTGGCAAGAGCGCCACGTATAACTACCCGGCTGACATGAAACTGCTCCCCCAGTTCCCGTTCGGAGGGCAGGCAGTCGCCATGCTGAGTCTCCGGGCGGTTAATTTCTGCGAGCAAAGCTTCCATTACATGCGATGTTTTTGTGGTTCTCGGCACTTGTTACTTCCTTTCCGCCACTGCTGAATAAGTTGTATTAAGTAATTATACCGGTTAACCCTCTCAAGAAAGGAATTATTTTCCATTTTTCTACTAAATTTGGTGTATTGTTGTCATTTTCTTGTCATTTTCTATTGCAGAGAATTAAGACAATTGGTATACTTTATTTGTCTACTCTATCACGTTCTTTTTCAACAACCTGACCTTGAGGCCATGATAGCCTGCGGTGAAGGAAACTACCTGACAGCCGGGCATCCACTTCCTGGCGCAAATGTTGCATAAGCTGCTTTTAGCAAAATCGATTAATCAAAATGGAGTCACTAATGAAAATTCAAACTGTCTGCGGCTTTGGATGTGGATCATCCCTGATGTTAAGAATGAAGCTTGAGGAGGTGCTAAAGAAACAAAATATTGAAGCAGAAGTATTTTGTGGTGATGTTGGAACTTGCCTGTCAAGCAAATGCGACGCAATTTTCATCTCTGAAGATCTCTATTCCCGCATTGCTGATCGTGCTACGGTCCCGGTCATCCCAATTCGGAATTTCATGAGCACTGCTGAAATTACCGAAAAGACAATCAAATTCTTAGAAGAATATCGTTCATAAAAGGAGCCATCGTGAAAATTCTCAATTTTATTATCAATGAAATTTTTGGTCAGGGTGCTATCTTTCTTGCCCTGATTGCCATGATCGGTTTAATTCTGCAAAAGAAATCCTTTGGCGAGATCCTGCGCGGCACAGCCATGACAGCCATTGGCTTCTTCGTCCTCAGCCAAGGTACCGGCATCATTGTCGGCAACTCCATTGATGGTCTGGCAACCGCCTTTAATACCATCATGCCCTCCGCAACCGGAACGCCTGATATTGATATGTCAGTCTATGGAACTCAGATCGGTATCGCAATGGTGATTGGATTCCTGATCAACATTTTGGTAGCACGCTTTACTAAATGGAAGAGCGTCTTCCTGACTGGTCATATGCTGTATTGGTTCCCTTATGTTTTCACCGCCGCTGGTGTGAATGCCGGGCTGCAAGGCGCCCCACTGGTGATCCTGGCAACAATCATGACCGCCATTTATCTGGTGGTTGCCCCCAACCTGATGAAACCGCTGGTTAAGGAAGTGACCGGTGATGACAGCTTTACGATCGGTCACCCCACCACAACTCTCTCGGTTATATCCGGCTATCTCGGCAAGCTGATTGGCAACAAAGAAAAGTCAACAGAAGACATCAAATTCCCCAAGGGACTGGGCTTCCTGAGAGAGGTTTCGATCACGGGCTCAATCGTGATCGCGCTAACCTATATCGTGATGTCCTTTATCCTCCGCGCGAATGGGCAAGTTCCTGGTGAGGTTTGGGGTTACGCTGCTGGTAATACTGGCGCGTTTACTTACATTTTCTCCAAATCGCTCTTCTTTGGAACTGGCGTCACCGTCATGCTTCTGGGCGTGCGTATGTTGATTGCTGAAATCGTGCCCGCCTTCAAAGGTATCGCCGACAAGGTTGTGCCAGGCGCAATCCCCGCGCTGGACTGCCCGGTGCTCTTCAATTACGCGCCAAATGCCCTGATCATTGGCTTCATCGTGGCAATGATAACCTCCACCATCACAATCATCCTGACTGCCGGAATGTTCCCAACAATCATCATTCCGCTGACCTTTACCTGCTTCTTTGAAATCGGTACAGCCGCCATCATCGGCAACGGTACCGGCGGCATTCGCGGTGCAATCGTTGGCGCGGCAGTTTCGGGCATCATCATGGTCTTCCTGGTAGGGCTTGGTTCCTACTTCTTCATGAATACCATCAACAACTGGATGCTGGTCTATGGCGGGCAGGACTTCTCGCTGTGGGGCATCATCACCGGTTCCATCGCCAAATTGCTGGCTGGCGGTTAATCCCGATCGTTTTTAAAGCAAGTTGACACAAACCGGGTTGAAATTCTCAACCCGGTTTGTTTTTCCACTATTAGGCATCAGACGACTGTGGTTTGCAGCTGGCCATTCAAGCTCGGCAATATCTAACTTTTAAACAAATGTTTCAGCATCTATATAAGCAGAATGTAGGCTTAGGCTTTTCCTGCCTATGACATCTCGCAATTTTACCTACTTTGTAATATACCTGCCTTGGATTTCTTGGTGAATCTATGCATCAGGCTTGTCGGGCCGAAACAAAAATGTTTCCAATATTTCTCTGTTAGCCGCGACGTTCTCGAGGTAGGAGGTGCGCATGGCATCATCTGGACTATTTGAAACCAGATGAAGTGTTTAATAATCTTGTTGCACTAAAAGTCTGAAACCACAATTGATTTTAGCGTTTTCAAAGTTTTTTCCCGATTCGTACCACGGGACTTCGGATTTACAAGTGATGGAAATTTCCCCTCCATCGTGGTACGATTACCAATAGAAATCACGGGGAGCCGC
>DJGU01000079.1 GCA_002432795.1 Anaerolineaceae bacterium UBA5838 | reverse complement strand
GGCAACCATGCACGGGAATTGACAATTTACAAATTAATTGTGTTTTACATCTTCCTTAGTATAATACCCTTAACCAAACTAACCAGTATATTTGAAGGGAGGATTGCATATGTTAGTAACCAAGCAAGCGCCGGATTTCACGGCAACAGCCTTTTACCAGGGAACCTATCAGAAAGTTAAGCTGAGCGATTACCGCGGTAAATGGGTAGTATTGTGTTTTTATCCGGGAGATTTCACCTTTGTCTGACCGACTGAAATTTCCCACATAGCCGTTGGCTATGAAAAACTTCAAGCTTTGGGAGTTGAAGTACTTTCTGTAAGCACCGATAGTGTGCATTCACACAAAATTTGGAACGAAACTGAATTAAGCAAGATGGTGGGGCATGATGTGCCATTCCCGATGGTCTCTGACCAGGGTGGAAAAATTGGTACACTATATGAAGTCTACGACGAAGAAGGCGGCGTGAACCTCCGCGGTCGATTCCTGATCGACCCCGAAGGTGTCATCCAAGCCGCTGAAGTGCTAAGTCCCCCAGTTGGACGAAACCCAGCTGAACTGCTTCGCCAGATCAAAGCCTTTCAGCACCATCAAAAGACTGGGGAAGTCATGCCATCAGGTTGGACTGAGGGCGGCAAGACCCTGAAACCTTCACCCGCCTTAGCTGGTAAAGTTTGGATGGAATGGCAACCTCCGAAAGACGAGTAAAATCACTGTTCAAAAATAACAGTTGCTAAAAGCAACTGCTTTTTTGTTTAAAATGCTCTCGCCCAACATCCCATGGAATTCACCAGTATGGGTCGAACTTAAGGACTTCTGGGTAACTAATCCGCCAAAAGTCTCTTCAGCTCGTTGAGAACTTCTATCGGGGTAGGATTTTCACCATAAGCCAGAGCAAGATAATAGGAAACATAATCGCCAAACTGAAGCAAGCTGAACATCTGCGCCAGCTTACCCTCACCGCGCGCCTGGACGCTGTCCACCCCCACGCCTGCCTCCAGGAAGAAGCCCTGACTGTACTCAATGCGTTTGCGGTTGCGTTCATGATCAAAATCAGAGCGCAAGAAGATAGCTGAAGTATGTTCGTAAAGGCTTTCGGGGTGGCGCAAACCTGCCAGGGCGTTGTGGTTCATCTCCGGGATGCCTTCAAAGGCTGCCCAGGCTTTGGCAAGTTCATTAATTTCCGACTTCCAGCGCCTGGCGATCACTTCCATCTCACCGGCCCCATAAATGACAATGTTGCGTTCCAGCAATTGCCCTGCCAGCCGTTTGGCGGGATTGCTTGAAACAGGGCTTTCCTTCCCAAGTTTTGTAATGCCATCCGCGAGCACTGCCGCTGCCTCCTCCACCGCCGCGGTTTGATCTTCGATCAGCCCCAAGCGGAAAAAGAGCGCCAAAAGCAGCCCAACTGTCCAGCCGATGGCTGTGCGAGGCTGCCCAACGTGGTCGAAAATCCAGTAATTTTTTCCACTTTCTTTGGATAGTTCAGCCAGTTTGCCGCCGGTGCAGATGCTCATCAGGCTGCACCCGCACTGCAGAGCTTCATTGAAGGAACTCAAGGTCTCTTCAGTATTGCCAGAATGGGATGAGCATATAACCAGGGTTTCAGGTCCGCGTGCCCAGCCAGGCAAACCATAATTGCGGTGCGCCACAACCGGGACAGGCAGCTGCTTTGCCAGGTAGGCTGTGGTGAAATCCCCCCCGATTGCCGACCCGCCCATGCCGCAGATCACTATCTGCAGCAGGGAGCCGACTTCAGGAATTGCCGAATGCAATCCAAGCTGCCAGCCTGATTCCAGGTTGGCGCCAAGCGCTTCAATGGCGGCATTCATATTTTGTGGATCATATGGATTTGTTTCTGGCATCACTCACTCCGGTTAGTTTGATGTCTAATCTTATCTTAAAAAGCAGTATCTGGCTTTGTTTTTGCCCTTAAATCAGGGTGTGGGACTGAGCGTGGGAGTGGCGGTGGACTGCTCAACCACCACGATTGAGACGTAAAAGGGCGTGTCTGCGTTCATCCCCAGCCCAAACAGCGATCCGTCAGGTGCCTGCAGCATCCAGTTGCTGCGGTAGGTTCCAAGCAGAAGTGGAGCCGTAAACTCGACGCTCAGGTCGATGGCCTGCCCCGGGAGCACCTCTCCGGGCAGAAAATGCTCATAGGCGGCTCCAAGTGGATTTTGAGAGTAGAACACCAGTTTATAAAGCCGCGTCCACTTGCAGGAGCCGGAATTGACCAGCCTCCAGGTCTTGATGAAGGTCTCGCCTGCCGGGATTTGCGTGCCGTCCGGGATAGTCAGATCAAAAGGCGTGCCCATGCCAGCCCGATTGCAAGCAGCTTCTGAAGTAGCGGTAGCGACTTCGGTGGGTGTGCGGGCGATGGTGGCAATCACCGTTGGGATTGGGGTGTTTGTAGCGGTTGGCAAAGGAGTGAAGGTGGCGCTTGGGAGGGCGGCTTGGGTGAGCACAGCCGCTTGCGTGACCTCAAAAACCGAGGTCTGCATCAGTTGCTCCAGGTTGGGGGTGGGAGGAAGCTCAGTCGAGGCCGGCGTTGGCGGCATGCAGGCGGAAATCATCCCCAGGAAAACGAGTAGAACAAAAACCAGGCGTCGGTGCATAGCTGAATTGTAATGCAAAGCAAAAAGCAAGTATCGCGTTTCGAAGGCACAATTAATTGTAGGGCGCGATTGAGGGCACCGTTAACGATGTGATGGATGACCGTATTGTGCCCTCAATCCGCCAGCGATGATGATCTGAGTGGTGAGGCTTCGTTATAGCAAGAGATCGAAAGAGTAATGGCGGATTGGAAGCACGCCAAAGTCTCTCCATGAAGATGTGTACAGTACTTCCAATCTCGCCCGGCAATTTCGACGGATTGAAATTGTGTGCGGTGGGTTGGCTATCGCGAAGCTCAGTAAGGCCAAAGTTATCTGACGCCAATCCGCCCTACCAGTTGAGAACTCTGTTTTGTTCAAAATGTAGGGCGCGATTGAGGGCACTGTGACCACGGAGCCAGACATGCGTATCGTGCCCTCAATCCGCCGTTTATACAGTAGACATGTAGGTTTGATGGCGGATTGGAAGCACGGCGGGCGAAACGATAATAAAAGGTAACAGGTGCTTCCAATCTCACCCTTGTATGCTTGAGGTGATACCAAATACACTACAGGGTCTCTGATAGAATTTGATAATGCGGATCTTCGTACGGAGGGGGTTTACTCCCTCCGCGAACGGCTTGCCAGGCAGACTCACCGGCTGGACCAAAGCCCAGCCGTACGAAGAATCTTTTCCCTCCTCCAGGCATCTCAAATGACAAACTGAGCCGGATTGAACGGCGCAATATTATCGTGTAGATGGGGTTTACTCCCTCCACAACTTGCCGATTTCGAGAGGGCAAGGTATAGTTTACAATCATCTGAGAAACAATATCGGAGACAAATTTATGTCCGTTGAAAGCCTGGCATCCCCCCTCAAAACCCGCAACGACCGCTGGCTCGATAAAGCCGTTTTTCCCTGGTGGCCCAACTTCACAGTCGAACAACTGCTGATCGCGCTTATCATCCTCCTCACGCTTATCACGCGCTTCTACGACCTCGGCGCGCGCACCATGGCGCATGATGAGATCAACCACGTCGTTCCATCCTACACCATCGAGAATTACGTTTACGATCCTGTCACACACGGACCCTTTCAGTTCCATGCCCTGGCGCTTTCATACTTCCTCTTTGGTGACTCGGATTTTTCCGCCCGCATACCCGCCGCGCTGTTCGGCATCGGGGTAGTACTCTTTACACTCTTTGCCTGGCGGCGCTACCTGGGTCGGGTTGGCTCGCTTTGCGCTGCCACGCTCTTCATGATCTCGCCTTACATCCTCTTCTACAGTCGCTATACCCGCAACGAGATCTTTATCGTTTTCTGGGGGCTTGTAATGCTCTGGCTCTTGCTGCGCTACATGGAAGACGGTCAGTCAAAATGGCTTTACTGGTTAGTTTTTATCACTGCCATGCATTATGCCGACAAAGCCACATCCTATATCTTCACTGCTGAAGCCTCCATTTTCCTGGCATTATTGTTCATTATCGAAGCTCTGCGCCGCAGTTGGAAGTCCAAAAATTCCAAAAATCGTTTTCAAATCGCCGTGGTGGTCACTCTGGCTCTGATTCTTGTGACCGTCGGTGTGTACGTGCTCGGCAGGACCCCCGCACCGATGCAGACGGGTGAAACGACTCACCTGATCAACTCGAAACTGCCTTTGATTGCGTCCGCAGGCGCAATGGCAATCTCGGCCGTTGCCGCGATCGTTTTCCTGGTTCAGGGTCTGGGTTGGGAACAAATCCGCTCTTCGCGTACTTTCGACCTGATCGTTTTGCCCCTGATCCTGATTCTTCCGCTGTTAATTGCATTGCCGTTGTCAATTCTCGGTTTTGACGCCACGGATTACAGCCAGAATGGCATCATTCGCTCCGGGATCGCGTTTTCCCTGCTGGGTTTGGCATCGCTTGTGTTAGGCACGCTTTGGAACCGAAAAACATTCCTGCGCAGTGCGGCCATTTTCTGGGGAATTTTCATCGTCTTTTACACCACGTTTTTCAGCCACGGAGAAGGCTTCTTCAAGGGCATCGTAGGCGCGCTTGGCTACTGGATGCAGCAGCAAGCCGTTGAGCGGGGCACCCAGCCGCTCTACTATTACGCCTTGGTTCAGATCCCTGTATACGAGTATTTGCCGGCATTGGGAACGATCCTTGCCCTCGTTATTGGCATTTTCCGCAGGCTTTTCCGCGCCAAGGTAGATGAACCTTTCAGCCACGTTGAATCCACTCCGATCGAGTCTGAAGAGGGATTGATTGTTGATCTTGAGACCGAGATTGAAACTGTTTTGGACACGGATACTGGATTCACCCTGTCCTCGCAAGCAGAAATCGCCTCAGAGAAATTGCAACCAGAGGATGAACTGCCCGACGAAGAGGGGGAACTGGAAGAACCAGTCCGCCCTGCTGGGCTGGGGCGATTCTTCACCGAGCCGCCGCAAGACACAAGCCGTGCCAAAGAATTACCCACTCTCGCCCTGCTGCTCTTTTGGTCGGGGATGAGCTTGCTGGCATTCTCTTTTGCCGGCGAACGCATGCCCTGGCTGACCACGCACATCACCATGCCTATGATCCTGACCACCGGCTGGGCTTTGGGCTACCTGATCGAGAAAATCAACTTGCAGGAGGTGCGCGAAAAGCACGGATGGTTGGTTTTGCTGTTGAGCGCTGTTTTCTTCATTGCCTTTGGCAGTTTGTTCGGCAGCCTGCTGGGCACTGAGCCGCCCTTCCAGGGCAAAGACTTGCTCCAGCTCCAGGCAACCAGCGATTTCCTGCTTGCCCTTGTGGGCACCTTGGGCGCTGGCGCCGGCTTATTCGCCCTGCTAAAAAACTGGGGTGGCGCGAACTTCTGGAAAGCCGCTCTGCTGGCATTCTTCGGTCTGCTCAGTCTGCAAACAGCCCGAACTGCTTACCGCGCCGCCTACATTAATTACGACAACGCCATGGAGCTCCTGGTCTACGCGCATGCCACACGGGACATGAAAGACACCGTCGAGCAGATAGAAACCATCTCGAAACGGCTCTACGGCGATAAAACCATCAAGGTCGCCTACGACAACGACGTGCGCTATCCCTATTGGTGGTATATGCGCGACTATCCCAACAAGGTCGATTTCGATACCAACGTCTCAAAATCCTTGCAGGACTCCCCCATCATCGTGGTCGGCTCATCGAATTTCTCGAAAATCGAGCCGGTAGTACGCGATGGCTACTACCGCTATGACTACAAGCGCATGTGGTGGCCAAACGAATCACTTTATCGTGATTGGTCAATCGCCAGTGTTTTGCGCGATTGGAAAGACCCCGCCAAACGTTCCGCCATCTGGCAGCTCTGGTTCAACCGCGACTACACGCAGTACGCCATCGCCTTCAATAACCCCTCGCTGACCCTCGCCACCTGGTCCCCCAGCGACACCGCGCGCATGTACATCAAAAAAGATGTGGCCGCCATGATCTGGGAGTACGGCGTCAGCCCTGAGCCCGAAGAACCGCGGGTGGACCCATACGCCGGCAATACCATCAGCCTTGAGCCCTTGAGCGTGATCAATTATGCGGGCGAAACTACCTTCAATGCCCCCCGCGATATCGCCACGGCCGCTGACGGCAGCCTGTTTGTGGCGGACTCGCGCAATCATCGCATTGTGCACCTTGACTCGCAGGGCTTGTTCCTGAATGCCTTTGGCGGCTACGGTAACGTGATGGATGGACAAATCCCTGGGGGCCTCATGAACGAACCCTGGGGCGTCGCGGTTGGTCCTGACGGCAACGTTTATGTTGCCGACACCTGGAACCACCGCATCCAGGTCTTCACAACTGACGGGCAGTTCCTGCGGATGTGGAGCGTATTCGAAGTCAACGGTCTGCCGGATGGCTTCTGGGGTCCGCGTGGGATTGCCCTTGACGCAAGCGGGCGCGTTTTCGTGACCGACACCGGCAAGCAGCGCGTGGTTGTCTTTGATGCGAACGGCACCTACCTGACCCAATTTGGCAGCCTGGGGCTGGAAGCTGGTAATCTGGACGAACCAGTCGGGATCGAGATCAGTCCGGATGGCAAGATTTATATCGCCGACACCTGGAACTACCGCGTGCAGGTCTTTGAGCCTGACCCAACCGGGCTGCAGTTCCGCTCAGCCAGGCTGTGGGAGGTGGACGCCTGGACTTCGGACTCGCTGGACAACAAACCTTTCCTGGCACTGGATAAAGACGGCAATGTGTATATCACCGACCCCGACCGCGGGCGCGTGATTGGGTTTGATGGGGAAGGAAACTTCAAAGTTTTGTGGGGCGGGTTTGACAACAGCTACCTGATGGGTGTCATCAGCGGCATCGCCACCACCACCGACGGCAAAGTTTGGGTTTCCGACGCCACCAGCAACACCCTACTGCTTTTCCAGCCGCCAGAGTGATAATTGCAGGTCTTGTGCAATGAAATGCGGGTAAATGGAGAAATACTGGACTACCGGCAAATAATCTAAAATAGCTTAAACAAAAATGGCCCGTTTCCGGGCTATTTTTTTTACTCTTTCATCGCCTGGTAAAGTTCCAGGTGAGCCTGGTGCAGGAGGGTTGGGTCCATTTTCTCGACCTTGCGGTCGTAGGTCAGGTAGCCGTTAATTTCGGTTTCGATATCGGTGGTTTGGGTGTAGATCGCCACGGAAAGCCCCAGCGGGATCAGGGGTTTCACCTGTTCTTCCAGCAGGCGCAGGTAGGCAGCAGTGAGAGAGGTGGCGTCCTTGTGGTGACCATAGCCAAAGCGTTTCTTATCGGTGTAGACGTGCCCATCCACCTGCATGGTGTAACCGCCAAACTCGGTCACAGCCAGGATGCGCTCATCCGGCTGCGAAGCGCTCAAGGCTTTCACGTAGACATGCCGGCTCTGAAAATCCCCACCTCCCTGGTCAAACCAACCGGATGCATGGTCCACCAGGCGGGTTGGGTCGTAAGCTTTCACCCAGTAGGAAGTCAGAATAGCGTGGAATTGCCCCCAACTTTCGTTAAACGGCACCCAAACAGCGATGCAGGGGAAGTGGTAGAGGCTGTCAATCAGCTGTTTCAACTCCTGGCGATATTCCTCGCGATTTTCGGGATCTTCCCTGCCAAAGCGGTGCAAGCGGCGAATGTCGGAGCGATGGATCCCCGAAGTAAAGGTAAAGGCAACGATGGCATCCTTGGTGGTGCGCCCGCCATTGGGCATATCCTGCCAGACGATCATGCCGAGGCGGTCGCAGGCGTAATACCAACGCGCCGGCTCGACCTTGACATGCTTGCGGATCATATTGCAGCCGATCTTCTTGGCATATTCGATGTCAAAAAGCATCGCTTCTTCGCTTGGGGCAGTATAAAGCCCTTCGGGGAAGTAGCCCTGGTCCAGCGGACCAAACTGAAAGATGGGCTCATCGTTGAGCGTGAATCGCCAGAAACCTTTTCCATCGCGCACTTTGCCGAACTTGCGCATGCCGAAGTAGCTCCCCACCTCATCCACCACTACTTCATCCACTTTCAGCCTGAGCGTCAGATCGTAAAGATACGGATGGTCGGGATGCCATTTTTTTGGATCCGGGATGTGCAGCAGCATTTGGCATGCCTCAACCCCACTCGGAATGGTGCAAGACCATTCCCTACATGTGACTTCCCGCCCCTCAATCGACGCTGTTGCCTCCAACTCCACCTGCGATAAATCGACTACTTCGGAAAAGGCCATCTCAACCAGCAGACTGCTGGCATCGAGATTAGGCGTCAGTTTCAGGCTGCGGATGTGCTGCCGGGGCAGGACCTCCAGCCAGACCGTCTGCCAGATACCTGATACTGAGGTGTACCAGATGCTGCCAGGTTCGAGGCGCTGTTTGCCCTTCTGGTGCATCTCAGCTTCCGTAGCATCGGTGACAGCCAGAAGCAGTTGGTTCTCCCCCTCAACCAAAAAGCTGGTGATGTCGAAACTGAAAGGCAGATAGCCGCCCCAGTGCTCGCCAACCTTGCCGCCATTGACCCACAGCTCGCAGGCGAAGTCCACCGCCCCAAAGTGCAAGTACACCACTTCATCATTGGCATGGGTCACAGTAAAGCTGCGCCGGTACCAGAGTTTCTCATCCGGCTGCAGCACGTGTTCCACACCCGACAGTCTTGATTCCGGGGCAAAAGGCACGAGAATTTTTTCATCAAAAGAGGTTGGCTCAGGGGCTTCCAAATTCTGTATGGCGCAATCCCACCATCCATTGAGGTTCTGCCAGTTTGGGCGGACCATTTGGGGTCGGGGATACTCGGGCAGGGGAATCGGCCGATCGACCTGCCAGGGGGTAGTCAGTTTGTTGTGGACCAAATCAGGCATTATGCTCCTTGTTCACAGTCAGCATTTTATCAAAACGAACGAAAGCCAGGGCGATCATGACAGTCCAGGTTCGTGTGGAAATTTTCGCAATTGCTTCAGGTTCTGTTCTCAAGATGATGCCCTCATATTCGTGGTGCCCTAATTCTAAGTTACTCTGGCGATTTTGTGGTTGAGCATGTCATGGTTCATCTCCTGTCAAAAATGGTGGTGATCTTCGGGCACCAAGTCTGCCTTTACTCCCATTGCAATAGATAATCTATTGGGAATGGGTGCTCAATGCCTGTTATGATGTAGGTATAGTAAAATTTTTCAATTCATTGAAATGGAGCACTATGTCAGCCATCATTGTAGATAAAATCGCCAAGAGTTTCGGCGCGACCCAGGCAGTCAGAGACGTTTCTTTCGAGGTTCGCCCAGGAGAAATTTTTGGTTTGCTCGGTCCAAACGGATCGGGGAAAACTACCTCCATCCGCGTGATATTGGATATTTACCAACCCGATTCCGGCAGCGTGACCATCCTTGGCGGTCCTATGACGAACGAAAAACTCAATCAGATCGGTTATATCCCCGAGGAACGTGGTCTCTACCAGGATGTGCCGCTTGACCGCTGCCTGACCTACCTTGCCACGCTCAAAGGACTGACTGAGGAGCAAATTACGGAACGCTTGCCAAAATACCTGGCCAAGTTTGATCTTACAGATCATGCCAAAAAGAAAGCCAAAGAGCTCAGCAAGGGGATGCAGCAGAAAGGTCAGCTTATCGCCGCCCTGATCCATGACCCTGAGATTGTCATCATTGATGAGCCTTTTTCCGCGCTTGATCCCGTCAACACCCAGTTGGTCAAAGATCTGCTGATCGAACAGCGCAACGCCGGAAAAACCATTGTTATGTGCACCCACCAGATGAACCAGGTGGAACAGCTTTGCGACCGATTGGTGCTGATTGACCACGGGCGGGTCCTCTTGCAAGGCGAACTTTCAGAAGTCCGCGACCAATTCCGCACAAATGAAGTGATCATCGACTCGCTCGATCCTCTGCCAGAAGAACTCAATGGGGTTTCACGGATCGAGCAACTCAATGGCGGTTACCGCCTCACCCCGCAGGCAGGTCTCTCTGCCCACCAATTGCTCAATGAACTGCTTGCGCAGGGCATAAAACTCAATTCCTTTGAGGTGGCAGTGCCGACCCTGGATGAAATCTTCATCCAGGTTGTTAAGGAAGGCAACGGTAAGCATGAATAAAACCATGAACGTTGCCAGGTACGAATACTTGCATCATGTTGGCAACAAACGTTTCTGGCTTTCTTTGGTAAGCGTTCCGCTTGGTTTTGGGCTGATCCTTGTCATCTCGCTGCTGCTTTCGCGGTTTTCTTTTGACACCCGTCCGGTTGGGATCGTGGATAATGGCAGTCTCATCCAGCTCGAGCCGGACAATTCGAAGGAATCAACCTTCTTTAATCCGCAAATATATTTAAATGTCTATCCTGATGAAAGCACCGCGCGCTCTGCGGCTTCAACCGGTGAGATCCAGGGATTCGCTGTAGTCCCCGAAGATTACGCTTCGCGGTATCAGTTGACCTACTGGACCAACAAGCAGCCCGACAGCAGCGTTCATTCAGTGATCACCGACTTCATCAGTGCGAATCTCATGGCTGCTGAGAACATCGATTATGCAGTATTACATCGGATCAGAGAGGGCAGCTCCATCAGTCTGCAATCATTGGACGGCTCCCAGACCTCCGACGGAACTGGCTGGCATCGGATCGTTGTGCCGGCTGTCATTGGCATACTCAATTTCATCGTTGTGATGACCAGCGGCGGTTATCTGCTCAAGGCTCTGGTGGAAGAAAAAGAAAACCGCACGATTGAAATCATGCTCACCTCTGTCCCCTCGCGGGAGATCATGGCTGGCAAAATTGTTGGCAATCTCGGAGTGGGTCTGACTCAAATCGTTGTTTGGGTGCTTCTGCTTGGCATCGCGGGATTTCTGTTCCGCAGCAAATTGGGATTCCTAGCGGACATTCATCTTTCAGGCTCCTACCTGGTGATCAGCCTCGCATTAATGGTCCTCTCCTTCCTCTTCACGGCAGCCCTGATGGCAACTATCGGTGCAGCCATGACAAGCACGGAGGAGTCACAGGGCGTAATCGGTCTGATGGTGCTGCCAATGATGATTCCGTTCTATTTTTTCAACGTCTTTCTCAGCAACCCCAACGGCATCCTCGCCAGAGTTCTGAGTTTTATCCCTCTCAGTGCACCCTTGGCGCTCTCTCTTCGCATGGCTATTAGCTCAGTTTCTCCGCTGGAGATCGGGTTAGTGTTCGTGGCCATCATTACATTCACCCTGCTGATGTTTTGGCTGGCAGGGGTGGTCTTCAAACGCGGTATGCTGCAATACAGCAGGCGGCTCCGGTTCAAAGAGATCTTCAAGAAGGAGACCCGCAATGCGTGATATTTTGAAAGTCTTCAAATTTGAATTTCTAACGGTTCTCAGGCGCCGATCTTTTATCCTCAGTTTGATCCTGGTGCCCCTGATCCCCTCTTTGCTGCTGGGAGTTTTAAACCTCATCAACCAGGACGAATCCCTGTCCTTTCAGGAGATATTTGTGCAGGAAGTCGCCAATCCTCTGCCGATTGGGGTTGTGGACATGGGGAACGTGATCAAGGAGTATCCCGATTGGCTGACACAAGGCAGACTCGTGCCGGAGGTTTCAGAGGAAGAAGCGCGTGAGAAGACCGCTGCTGGTCAGTTGCAGGGGTTTTACGTGATTGAACCTGACTACCTCGAAACTGGCAGCATGCGCTTCATCAAACCTCAAATCAGCATGATCACCGAGCTCCTGCAGCAGGATTTGCTCAAAGATCTGATCAATTACAACCTGCTTGGGGCTGACCAGGAGCGCTTCATGCGCTTTATGAACCCCACCACCTTTACTTATGAATACCTCAATCCCGAAACCGCTGACACGCGCGACCAGTCCAACGCCGCCACTTATTGGGTCCCATACGCAGTCACCATGTTCTTCTACATGATCATTCTGATCAGTTCTGGCGTGATGCTAAACGCTGTCACCAAGGATAAAGAGAACAAAACGATCGAAATCCTACTCTCTTCCGCAAAACCTCTGGATCTCTTCATTGGCAAGATTCTGGCATTTGGCTCGCTGAGTCTGCTCCAGATGGTTATTTGGTTTGGCACCCTGGTTTTGCTGATGGACGTGGGCAAAACTTCGCTGCCTTTCTTGCAAAATATCAGCATTCCTATCAATGTGATAGTGGCGAGCGTGCCTTTCTTCATCGGCGGTTTTCTGCTCTATGGCAGCCTGATGGCAGGCATGGGCGCTGTGGCTCCCAATCTTCGGGAGGGAAATCAGTCCACCTTCGTGCTGAATCTTCCACTGATTTTCACGGTTATGTCTATCAACCAATTGATCGAGACACCTTTCTCAACCTTTACCACCTTCATGACGCTCTTCCCCTTCACATCCCCGGTCGTGATGCTCACCCGGCTCTCGGTTGGTCCCGTTCCCGCCTGGCAGCTCATAACCAGCTTGGCGTTGTTGTTTGGCACAGTCATCATCGTCATCAGGGGAGTTGCAAATCTCTTTAGCTCTCAGTATCTGCTCAGCGGGCAGAAGATGAATATCGGTGTGTTTTTGCGGACGGTCTTCATCGGTCACCGCCGGGCTTGACCCATCCCTAAAAAAAAACAGCAGACTGATCGGTCTGCTGTTTTTTGGCGTTATACTTGCAACACCTCCCATTAACGAGGTTAATATATGAAGGCACAAAAATTTTTACTACTCTTTTCATTGGTGGTGCTGCTTTTCAGCGCCTGTCAGCCCCAACCCAACACTGCCACCCCCACAGACCCCCTGGATAGTGTTCGCACCGAGGTTGCCCGCACGGTTGAGGCACTCACCACCGATATCGTGGCAACGGACCAGGCTGCTCAAACCCAAGCAGCAATCTCCTTTGTGCCTTCTCCGGTTCTGCCAAGCTCCGAGCCAAGCCCTGCTCCCACCCTCAGCCTGCCAACTGATCCCGCAGTTCCCACCACAGCCCCTCTGCAAACGCCCACTTCCTCCGGAAGTTGCGACCAGGCCGCATTTATTGATGAAACCATCCCAGATGGCAGCCAATTTCCCCCAGGCATGGTCTTCACAAAGACCTGGACGCTGCGCAACGCGGGCTCCTGCACCTGGAACGCGGATTATGATGTCGTTTTCAGCAGCGGCGACCCTATGAATGCGCCTGCAGCCCTTCCTCTCACCGAAAGTTCCGTTCCGCCGGGCAGCAGTGTGACAATCTCCATCCCTTTCACCTCCCCACTGGTTGGCGGCAGCTACCGGGCGGATTTCAAACTGCGCAATGCAGACGGAGTGCTTTTCAGCTTCAAGGATCCATCCCAGACCTTTTGGGTGGAGATCCAGGTCATGACCGATAAGATTGACCTGGTTGCCATGGCTTGCAGCATCCGCTGGAGCAACGCCTCAGACGAACTTCCCTGCCCGGGTCTGCCAACTGACACGCTTGGCTTTGCCTACACGGACTTTGCGCCAGTGCTTGAAAATGGCGCTAAGGATAACGAACCGGCCATGTGGCTCGGTGTTCAGCAGATTCAGGATGGCATACTGCGGGGCACATTACCTGTCATGCTGATACCTGAAAACGCTAAATTCAGCACAATTTTTGGCTGTGCGAAGGATCAGGACTCCTGCGATGTAACTTTGCGGCTCAGTTACCAGGAGGGCGATAAGCCGCTGGTGGAGATCGCGCGATGGCAGAAGGTTCACGATGGCAAGCTGCTGAGTATCCGCCAGGACCTGTCCGCGCTTTCCGGAAAAAGCGTTCGGATCATCCTGCAGCTTGAGGCGAATGGCTCCCCCCAGGGGGACACCGTCCATCTGCTCGCCCCGGTCATTGCGCCTTGATGCACATGGCTAAGCTTGACAAAACAGGCAATCGCCTTGACAATTGTTTATCAACAAAACCCGGTCTTTTAAAGACCAGGAGGAATAATGAGACGATCAAAACTACCTAAACTACTCTTGGGGCTCAGCGCGGCAATCCTGGCGTTGAGCGCTTGCGGACCGCGTGTCAGCACGCCCGGTCCTGAACAGATGAAAACCTACGTGGCTGAAACCATTGCGGTTCAGCTGACCCGAACCGAAATTGCGCGCCCTACTGAAACGCCCGCTCCAACGCTGGCGCCTTCCCCCACTCTGGCTCCCCCCACTGCCACAGTTGCAATTCCAACTGCCGCGGTTGGTCTTCCCACCAGCACTGTCACCGGACCAGCCACAGCCACTCCGCCGCTAGCACAAACAGGTGTTGATGCCGGCGTTTGGACCTACAGTTCACCAGCCGACGGTACCAACATCACCGCTGGCGGAAAATTTAGCGTGGTTGTCACCTTGATGAACACCGGCACAACCACCTGGAATACGAGCTACTACATCATGCACACCGGCGGACCGGCTATGGGCGCTCCTACTAAGATCAATATGCCCTACGATGTGCCCCCAAATATGAGTGTGCAGATCACGATCGAGTTCACCGCCCCCACAGATACCGGCGCAGTCAAGAGCGATTGGATGATCGTGAACCCCAGTGATGTTGGTTTTGCTGTATTCTGGTTTGAATACACCATCATCTAAAGCAGGCAGCATGTCCCTTGAAGAATTGATCAAAGCCGAGGCATTAAGTCTCGGCTTTGTGCTTTGCGGTTTCAGCCGCGCGGATACTCCACCCCATTACGGGGCTTACCTGGATTGGGTTGAGTCTGGAAATCATGCTGGAATGGCTTACATGGCGCGACCAAACGCCATTGAAGCCCGGTATGAGCCAACCAGGCTGCTGCCGGGGTGCCGCACTGTCATCAGCCTCGGTGCAGCCTATCCTGCGCCTGCCAATACCCAAAAACCCCAACAAAACCAGGGAAGTGTTGCCGCTTATGCTCTTTTACCTGATTACCACCAGTTGCTCAAAGCTGCCGCAGAGATTCTTGCGCAGAAAATTGCCCAACTGACTGACCAGGCATTCAAGCATATGGTGTGTGTGGATACTGCTCCCATCCTTGAAAAAGACTATGCTCAGAATGCCGGCCTGGGGTGGATTGCCCGCAATTCTTGCCTGACCTCCAAGGCTTACGGATCCTGGCTGTTTCTCTGTGAACTGCTGGTTGACCTGCCCCTCCAGCCGGATAAGCCTCTCACCAACACCGATTGCGCCAATTGCCACCGCTGCCAGATGGCCTGCCCCACCAAAGCCATCCTTCCCAACCGGACGATCGACGCCCGCCGCTGTCTTTCTTACCTCACCATCGAGCACCGCGGGCCTATTCCGCTTGCCTTTCGCCCATTGATCGGTCAGCGCATCTTCGGCTGCGACACCTGCCAGACCATTTGCCCCTCCAATCAAAATCTACAAAACACCTCATCACTATTTGATCATGCGCAAGCGCTCGATCCACATCCAGACCTGATCGAATCGTTTTTGCTCACGGAAGCAGAATTTAAATCTCGCTATGCCAAGACACCTGTCTTGCGGGCAAAATACCAGGGCTTCCGCCGCAATGTCGCGATTGCGCTTGGCAACGCCCGCCTTGAGGAGGCAAAAGCCGCCCTGATGGACTGCGCCGCCAACGAAGCGGATGAAGTCGTGCGCGAAGCAGCCCAATGGGCGCTTTCACAGTTCTGAGACATCAGTTCTGAATGTTGCAATCAGGTTATAATTACCATTAATCATGATGAAGCAAGAACCTATTCCTTTTGATTCTCAAACAATTCGCTCGGATTTCGATGCAAATGAGAGAATTTCAGTTTACTCTGGTGACGCAATTGATTTCCTCAAGTCGATACCTGATGAGACTTTTCAATTGATAATTACGTCACCACCTTACAATATTGGTAAGGAATATGAAAAGAAAGTAGATCTAAAGGAATATATTAATCAACAAACAATAATAATTAACGAATGTGTTCGCACCTTACGTACAACAGGAAGCATTTGTTGGCAAACAGGCAACTTTGTTGAAAATGGCTCCATTATTCCTTTAGATATAATGATCTATCCAATATTTGAACAACTTGGTCTAAAACTTCGAAATCGAATTATATGGCACTTTGAGCATGGGCTACACAGCACTAAACGACTCTCAGGTCGGTATGAAACCGTCCTGTGGTTTTCTAAAACTGACAACTATGTATTTAATTTAGATCCAATTCGTATCCCTCAAAAGTATCCTAATAAGAAACATTTTAAGGGTCCGAATATTGGCAAACTTAGCGGAAACCCATTAGGAAAAAACCCTGGGGATGTATGGAATATTCCAAATGTTAAGAATAATCACATCGAAAAATTAGATCACCCTTGCCAGTTTCCAGTCGAATTAATCGAAAGATTTGTCCTTTCGTTGACCAATGAAGGTGACTGGGTCTTTGATCCATACTTAGGCACTGGTACTACTATCGTAGCTGCTCTCAGGCATCAAAGAAAAGGAGCTGGCAGCGAAATAGTGCAGAAGTATGTGGATATTTCAATAGATCGGGTTCAAAAAGAGCTTGCTGGCGTACTTAAGACTAGGCCAATGAATAAACCAATTTATATTCCACCATCAGAAAACAATAAGGAGACTCTTTTTTATGAATCTTATTGAAACCTATTCTCACTTAAACGGGTTGGAGTACCTACTAGTTCATAAACCAGAACTCTGGAATGAAATCCTGGAAGTTATAGGGAGGGTAGATGCAAATAGATTTCGAACAAAAATCTCAAAAGAAATCACAATGGTCGGTAAGTTTCTTTATAGTCCCAAAGACATTAATTTCGCCTTTAAAAAGTTATTAAGCGATTGTGGATGGGAGGAGAGTCGGGTAAGCTATTGGGTGACTAGAAGTGAAAAGCTTATTAGAAGAACATTGCAGATGTCGCCTGCAGAACAAAAGGCAGAAATCGAAGCCGAAGGTGAAGAAGCCATCAGAAGCTATAACCAAACAGATTTTGTGAAAGACCGTGTAGCGATAGAAGTCCAATTTGGGAAATATTCCTTTGTCGCATATGATCTCTTCGTAAAGCATCTCGCTTTTTACATCGGTGATCACATCGATGTTGGAATCGAAATTCTTCCCATGAAATCAATGCAAAAAGAAATGAGTTCCGGGCCTTCATATTATGAAGGTGAGCTATATAATGTCATAAGACAAGGCCGGGGTGTTCCTGCAGTTCCTCTAGTAATATTAGGAATTGCTCCTTAGCGGGGAAGTAAGGTTAGAACAATAGCTTGATACAACTGATGTCAAGACATAACTGTTGTAGTACTGAAACTGGTGCCTACACCGCCTTAACTTACCCCTTTATGGCATAATTAGAGAAAATCTGAGCCTCAAGGAGAGCTTATGCAGACCTTGCATGTTGTTTCTCATACGCATTGGGATCGTGAATGGTACAAGACCTTTCAACAGTTCCGCCTGCAACTCGTCCACCTCGTGGACAATCTCCTGATCATCCTGGATAAGGACCCGGATTACCTGCATTTCATGCTGGATGGGCAGACGATCGTGCTGGAGGATTACTTGCAGGTGCGCATGGCAAATCTGCCGCGCTTGCAGAAGTACATCCAGGATCAGCGCATTTTGATCGGCCCATGGTACGTCTTACCGGATGAATTCCTGGTCTCTCCTGAGTCGCTCGTGCGCAACCTCTTGATCGGCAAGGATATCTGCCAGATCTTTGGTCAGCGCATGATGGTTGGCTACATCCCTGACCCCTTTGGGCATCTCTCTCAGCTGCCGCAAATCCTGAATGGCTTTCACATGGATACCGCTTGCCTGTGGCGCGGCGTGCCGGACGGCTCGCCCACGCTGCTAAATTGGCAATCTCCCGATGGAAGCAGTGTGTTATTGGCTCACCTTTATGATGGTTATGGTAACATCGCTGATTGGCCTGCCGCT
>DJGU01000064.1:12301-12971 GCA_002432795.1 Anaerolineaceae bacterium UBA5838 | reverse complement strand
ACCGCGGAATGGGTTGGCATGCAGTTAATCATCTGGCGGTCTCATTCCGACCTACGAGTAGAATGTGATTCATTCTGAACGCCGTGAAGAATCTAATACAGAAAATTTGTTAGATCCTTCCTTGCACTCAGGATGACCCGACGCTTGTCATTCTGAACGCAGTGAAGAATCTAAAACTGTTATTTCATAAGGCCATTCGCTGCTGCTCAAGCCAATAGACAGCAACGCAGTATTGGATGAGAGTGTGATTCATTCTGAACAAAGTGAAGAATCTACAGGCAAAGCGCTTGGGGAATGCTAAAAGTCATCCCCTCGACTATTGGCAGATCGCGGCAATCTTCTCGACGGTCTCCGCGATGAGTGCTTTCCTCTTGCCGGCAAACATCCAATTCACCACGCCCGTCTGGCTCAACTCGCCGCCTTTGGCCTTCACCAGTTTTTCCATGCCATTGATCGCCTGCTTACCGCCCATTCACGGGAACGGAAATGCCTGCGTGACAAATCCAGCCAGCAGTTTTCCCTCCAGTGAGGGTAGACCTTGCAGGTAAGCTTTCATCACCGCCGCCAGCCTGAACCCATTCACGGGTGCCGCGAAAACAAGCATGTCATAGCCTTGCGTGGATGGCAAATTTGAAAGCACGACCTTTTTTGGATCCATTTCCACGTCATT
>DJGU01000064.1:0-12243 GCA_002432795.1 Anaerolineaceae bacterium UBA5838 | reverse complement strand
TCGCGCAATTTCTCCGCAACCGATAATGTATTACCTGTTTTTGAAAAAACCATAATGCCAATATTCATAATGTCCTCACAATGTTAATTTCTTTGCGTGTGGTAAAACCTGCCAGCCAGAAATCATACTACGAATAGTGATTTATGAGCACAAGAGCGCCCGCAATTGATGAAATGACTTAAAAGCAGACTTTGACTTTAGAAAAGGACGTTCGAAAGATCATCGCGGTACTGGCGCACGCTTGGGTAAGCATCCCCCAAAACTTCCAACAGAGCCAGGTAGATGTCGTGCAATTGACCGTCATGGAAGTGCTTATCCTGCCGAAGGATATCCAGAAATCCATCCAAAGCTATCTCAATTTTGCCACTGCGTGCCAGCCGGAGGCTATTGCGATAGGCTGCCTCAAGCGGATTAGCGCTCATCTGGGGTAGTGAATCGAAACTGGCATAAGCCTTTGCCAGTGGCAGCAGGTTTTTGGCGGTCTTAAAATCCGAACTGGCAGGGAAACTATTTAGAATTGCGTAGGCATCATGCCCTCTCCCTTGCCAAAGCAGAGCGCGCGCCAGCGCCAACAAACCGGCTGGTTCGCCATGGCTCTCGTAAACATACTGAGTCAGGGTTTCTTCCGCCCCTGCCAGATCTCCCAGCAGCATCAGGCTCTTGCCCTTCTCGAGCAGCAAATTGCCTGCCTTGGGCAAAACCCGGTCAACAAGCAGGCGCAGGTTCTGCTCGCTGAGCACACCAGCAACCTCCGCCACAACCCGTCCATCCACAAAGGCTTTCACCGCTGGAAGCTGCTGCACCTTCAGGCGGGCAGCCAGTTTGGGCTGGTCATCCACATTCATGCGTGCCAGCCTGAATCCGCCGTCTGCCTCGTGAGCCAGCTTGGCAAGATCACGCGACTGCACCCGGCAGGGGATACACCACGGCGCCCACAAATCCAGCACCACAGGCACTTCGAGAGAGTAATTTACTACCTCTAACTCGAAAGTGTCTTCATTGATGTCAATAATATTTGCGGCTGCCATATGCCCTCACCTGAGTTAATTCTATCAGAATTACTCCTCATCTTCGGGTGGAGTGATCGCCGGTTGTTTGATCTCAACCACGTCTCCGTGATAATCCACCACGATTCTGAAGCCGGTCATGCCCAGGTAATTCCGCATATCCTGGGGCAGCCCAGTGTCGCGCAGCTGCTCAAATTGACCCTGGGAGTTTTCAAGCTGCTGTCGGATGACGGCAATCGAAAAAATATCTTCCTGACCAAGCATTTTCGCGGTCTGCTCGCTCAGAAAGTCTTCATTACCACTTATTCCTGCCGTCAGAGCATCCCAGACCTGGCGGTCAACCTCCTCAGCGGGGATATGCCTCAAAAACCCACCATCGTCCAACACATAGCTGGGGTCTTCGCCCACCCATGTTACCGACAGAGGTTGATCTAACGTATCAAAAACCAAGCCTTCAAAAAGCGCTCTTTTCACTTCTTCCATCCTTATTTCTTCTTTGAGATGATTATAGCGAAATACTATATAAGAATGATTAACAAACTTAGACACAGCCAAAACCATTCTGCCATTAGCAGACTCAGACGAGGTCGATACAATATGCATCGGATTAGTTTCTTGGTTGAGGCGACGCAGTGCAAAGCCTCCCCTTACGGGATGCCATGCTGACCCGAGATGTCTGTGGGCGAGACAAAGTGCCCGCGAAGCAGGGTATTGGAAGCATCAGAAACAATAATTTGTAAGTGACCTTATTGTGCTTCCAATCCGCCGTTTACAACTCTCCATAAACGCGAACGGCGGATTGAGGACGGTCAAATGTATGTGTTCACCACTGCTGCATCGTCCTCAATACCCTGACGGGCACTTTGTCTCGCCCTTCATCTATATCATTCAGCGTGTAGACGTCAGGTTCTTCTATTGAACCTGACGTCACGAATGGTGCTTAAATAACGTCCTCAACAAAGGGGGGGCTTCCAGCGTCAGGTTGAACTGCGCAACCTGACCTACACCTAAGTTATCGAACTCATAGAGATGGAAGTACACCGGTTAAGGGCAATAAATTGTGGGGAAACTCAGACCCCGCCGTATCCAGTCACCACATCCACCCGCGTGCCTGTCTCCTCGGTGTGGTAGTACTGGTCAAACGGCACCGCGGGAGTAGTCCAACGGTAGATCCACTTGGCATCCTCGGCTTTCATATTGATGCAGCCGTTGCTCATCACATTTCCCCAGTTGGAATGCCAGAAGGCTCCATGGAAAGCCACCCCAAAGATGGTGATGTAACTGACCCATGGAACGCCGGGCAGATCATACACATTCGGGTTGGCAGGCTCATTCACCATGCGTCGGCAAGGGCGCTTGCGGTGGGTCATCCAGCGCCCAACCGGCGTGAGTCCATCCCGGATGCCGGTGGAACAGAGCGTCTTAAAAACCAGGCGGTCGTATTCAAAAGCACGGATTTCCTGCTTGTAGAGGTCCAGTTCGATGCGCTTGGCATCTGGCGCAACATCCGGGCTGATCGGTGTAATTTCCTCTGGCTTGGTCAAATGCACCGTTCTGGCAGGGACGTAATAGGAAAGCCCGTTGAGGTCATCCCAGAGCTCGTACCAGGGCAGACCATATTCATCATGTTCGAGTTTTAGCACCCAGAAGTTATTTTCATAGTAGAAAGTGCGGTGAATATTGCGCACATTAGGCTTAAGATATACCGGAACTTTCGGTACGGTGATCTCGCCGAGCTTTCCACCTTCAGGCAGTGGGTCCCTTGGCACCGGGTTCAGGCGATTGAACACCGGCTGCACCCAGGCAGCTTCGATATACTCTGTATCGCTAATCTGATACCAGCCGACTTTTTTCTTGAAGATGTTTTCAACGTAAATCAGTTTTGGCAGCGAGATGATATCATCATATTTGAAAAATCCACTGTTTTTCGAGCGTGCATTGGGCTCTTCGTGAATCAGGAGCTTATAACGCAGGATGCGGGCAAGCGGTGGGTCCAGGTCGATCAGAGCTGCTGATGCGTCTGAAACTGGTGAGGGCAAGAGCATACTCAAGGCGCCCAACCCCATAGTTTTCAAGAAACTTCTACGTGTTAGTTTGATGTTTTCCATTAGGTTAGTAGTGTATATGAACTGGAATCCCCACAAAAGCCCAATCAAAAAGCCAGCCTGCCTGGCTGGTTTCCATGTTAACACAACCATGACTCATTGGATAACCAAAATTGCTATGCCAATAGGTGCCGTGGATGCCATAACCGCGGTAAAAGTACATCACGTATGGCACATCGGGAAGGTAATAACCCGGACCAGCCATGTCATCATAGAGCAATTTAACCCATACATGATAGGTCCCGGTGACAGTTGGCGTATTGGGCAGACCAGTGGAAACGAGGAATGAAGCCACCAAAGTTTCGCCTTCAAAGGCATAGAGCATTTGCTGGCTGAGGTTGATATCAATCCATTTTTCGCCGAGCGGTTCAGAAACACCCGGGTTGTAATAGGGCTCGGTCTCTTCCGGCTCGTATGGAATTACCTCAACCGTAGGTACAGGCGTCTCAGTTGGCGTGGCAGTCGCGGTGGGCGTGGCTGTTGGCGTGGGCGTGTTGGTTGGGGTCGGAGTTGGCGTGGAGGTAGGGGTGTTGGTGGGTGTAGCTGTGTTAGTAGGTGTCAGGCTCGGTTTGAGCGGCACAGCGTCTGTCTCCACCAGTTGAAACTGGGCGCCTGCGGAAGGTTGGGAGCGTATGATTCCGACCGAATAAAAGCCGAGCAGTAAGGCTGCTATCAACAAAACGCCAAAAGCCCATCCCCAAGCCAGCCGCCGTTTGGATTTTTGCTTTGGAGCTTCCTGGGAAATTACTGGCGGCGCTTCAGCCGGAAGCGCTTCCTTTTTCCAGCCAGTCGCGGAGCCTTGTCTCAACTGAGTGCTTGCCCACTGCATGCCTTCGCGCGCGGTCTGGTTCTGGGGGTCTTGATCGAGCACTTTCCTCAGCCAAATCACACTCTGCTGCGGCTCAGAAAGCCCAGCCAAAAGCAGCATCGCGGCAATGTTTTCCGGATCGCTTGTCAGAACCTGCTCAGCCAGTTGCCGGGCAAGCTTGGTATTGCCATCCAGAACAGCCTGTTTGGCTTGCGCTATCAGCTCTTGCGTATTTGTGCTCTGACTTTCCATCAACTCCAGGATCCAGGCTTATGGTTGCGTTCCCGGATCGGATACTCCTTCATTATTCATGTAGCATTTTATACCAGCGACGATGCCATCAGCCAGGAGTTCGGGGTTTGAGGTCAGGATAGCCTGGTCAAGATTCAGGAAACCGATCTCTATGATCCCGGCGGTAGTGTTGGGATCAATCTCCGAAAAAGCATGATAACGGGTCATGTCATTTGTCACTGACTGGTAATGATACCTTAATCCGGTGATATTGGCATAGCGGTCAGCGATACATTGCACAAGCCTGCTGGAGTTTTCGGACTTGGTTTCAGAGAGGGCTGCAGCCACTTTGAAGCCGGTCGCCGAGTCGTTGATGTAATCGCAGGAGTCAGCATGGATCGAGAGGAGCAAGCCCGCCTGGTAGCCCTTAAGTCGCGGGTCAAATTCATCCAGAAGTTCCACATCATAGCCCATATCAATCAATTTCATCTGCGCAAATGTGGCGACGTTGCTGTTAACTTCGAGTTCTGTCAGCCCATTGCTGCAGACTGCGCCTGAGTCACTACCCCTGTGACCAACCACAATCCCGATTTTTTTGACTGGGAAACCCAATGGCAAGGGAGCCGGAGTGGCAGTAAGCGCCTCTGCCTGGCTGGGATTGGCAGCCTGCGCCATGCGGTTTTGCAGATTGCCAGGCATCAAACTCCCTGGCATCCACAACGAAAACAAGGTGGCGGTTATGACGCCTACCCCAATAACTGAGGAAATCACCTGGGCAAACAGCCTGCCACTGCCGGATACCTGCTTGCTGCGGGGTGCTCCTTCGGGGTGCGCCTCCCGCCTGGATGTGAGTCCTCCCCCACTTGTTTCCGGCGTCCAGACTTGGCTGTGCATTGCTTCGTCCGCATCAATACTGGCTTCCCGGCGTACCTGTTCAGGTTCCGGCTCAGTCCCTTGGTTTTCAAACGAAAAACGTGACTGCCGCGGTTTTGGCTCGTCATCTAATTGGTGCATTTCTCTGGACATACTGGTTTACCCTGTTCTCTTCGCGCAAAATATGCGGGAAGCTGAATTACTTTGTATAATGACAGTAAGCCTGATTGAGGCTTGAAAGGAATGGTGCAAATCCTATGCCAACGCAACTTACCCATGATGAACGGGCTGCCTTGCTGAAAATCGCCCGGCAGTCCCTGATTGATGCCGCCAATAACCGCCCTCCCACACCCTTACCCGAAGATCTGCCCCCTGCCTTGCTCGAAGTCGGCGCGAGTTTTGTCACTCTGACTGTGCGCGGACAACTACGCGGCTGCATCGGCACACTCGAAGCCTATCAGCCCCTCGCCAAAGATGTGCGCCAGCGGGCAGCCCAGGCAGCCACCCAGGATTACCGCTTCCCCAAGGTGCGCCCAAGTGAAGTGAACAACATCCACATCGAAATTTCGCGCCTGACCAAGCCTGAGCCCCTGGCTTATTCCGAGCCGGCTGAGCTGCCCAAATTGCTTCGCCCCCATGTGGATGGAGTCGTGCTCTCGGACGGACTGCGCCAAGCGACATTCCTGCCCCAGGTTTGGGAGCAGCTTCCGGACCCAGCCGAATTCCTCAGCCACCTCTGCCAGAAAATGGGCGCCCAACCCGACCTCTGGCGCCGCCGCGTACTGCGGGTGGAAGTTTACCAGGTGGAGGAATTCGAAGAAGCGAGGTAATTTTTAATAATCAATACCGCTTAACAGCTCAGGATGTTCAAAAGTTGGGCCAGAATCCTTGTTTCACCAGGGCGTAGTTGCATACCATTTCAAGCCATGTTTAAAATGGATGCAACCAATCGTGGAGCGAGACAAAGTTTGTAGGGCGTGATTGACAGCACTGAAACCTTTATCAGCCGCAACTTGGACGTGCTGTCAATCCGCCAATGCAATTCAACTTGACAGTATGGCTGTATCGGAATGCGCCTGGTGGACGATGGATTGCGGACGGGTAATCTGATCTATTTACCAATGTTAAACATCCCCAATCCTCCACCGGGCAATTTGCTTCGCCCTACACACCTTGATCTAAAGAAAAACAAAAACGACCCTGATCGGGTCGTTTTTGTTCGTCAAGCACACTGTTTAGTAAAGTGGGGCGCCTTGCCCGCCAGGAGTCTGTGAGTGGGCGTAAGCCTGCCCGGTCAGATGGGCAACAATCAGCTGAGAATAGAAACCAGTGACAATTGCGCCAATAACCAACACAATCCCACCCAGTGGGGCAATGATCGCGCTGCCGAGCAATATTCCGCCAATTACGATCAGCCAGGCTGTGAAGTTGTTTCTGAGCATGCGGAAAATTTCTTTGAAATCGAATGCCGCTCCAATCCGTTCCTTAACCGCAAGGTTTGCATTGACTGCGGGCATCAGCACTGTCATAAAGAGCGCGTAAAGCAGGATCACGAACCCACCCAGAATCGCTAATAGGACCGCAAATGCCGTAGCGGCATTACTGTTTTCCGTCAAAGCCAGCGGCAGGAACAGTAGAAGACTGACCAGAACAATCGGCAGTCCGTAGAGCAGGTTCGCCACAAACACCTTAAATCCTCTGCCTAGATCCGCTCCAAATTCAAGCTCAGGCAGTGGTTCCGCCTGATGCTCCGCCACGTTGCGGGTGACACGCATCAGGTAGCCGGCAACTACCATCCAACCAATGATTGGGATTAGAGTTACCAAAAGAGGAATGACCAATTTCTCGAGCCAACGTTGATCGTCAAAAATGTACGTAAAAGCTTTTGCAAAATTCATTTTTCTTCCTTTTAAATTGATAATAAGAATGTAAAGTCTCTTATAACCGCCGATCCTGAACAGAATAACGAACGCCTCTGTGGCAGTTATCCGGCGGGAAATACCTAATTAGAGCTGCGTGAATTCATCCACGTTGAGCACAAAAACCGTTGCTTTCTTTTCCTGTGGACTTCGGGCAGCAGTACAGTTCTCGCGCAGCACTTCAAGCGCGCGAGACACACAGCTCTCTTCAACACCAATCAGGAGGGTGCTGCGCCCGCTGCGCAAAAAACCGCCCGTGGACGCAATCTGGGTCACACGAAAATCTTCAGCGGTCAATTTAGCAGATACGCGTTCGTTGTCGTCATCTCTGATAATTGCGATGATCAGTTTTTTCATCCGATTTCCTCGTAGTGTTCAATCTCCAGGTCAAAAATTGTCACGCCACCTATCTGCACTTCGGTTGGGATGAGTGATCCCATTGGCAGATTGTCGATCACAGGTGCCACATAACCAATCCGGCGACCCGCGACATCCTGCAGCAACTTTCTGAGCTGATCAGTTTCCTCCTCCGGGCAGCCAATCAGGAAGGTTACATTGCGTTCACGCAGCAACCCACCCACACTTGGCAGCTTGGCAAAGGGATAGGCGGTCTTCCCCAGCGCATTCTCCACATTCTCGCTGTCTGGGCTAGTGACGATCACCAGCAGCATTCTTTGATTGGTTTGAGCTTTTTCAGACATTAGCTTGCTCCCGTAGGATCCTATCTTATTTTAGCTTAATTACTGGGTTCAATCAAACCAGTTGACAACCATATCCTCAAGATCGTCCATATCCACTTCTGTTTCGTTCACCACTTTGCCATACACTGATCCGCCAGCTTTGCGGGTGGAATCCCGGTTGCCGGTCTTCAGGGGATGCCACCAGGGAAGGTCCTTTCCTTCGGAAACAAGCAGGTAGGCGCAGGTTTTGGGCAGCCAATCGATATGATAAACGAGCTCAGGGGTAAGCAAAATGCACTCTGGCACGTTCTCGTGGCGGTGCTCGTAGTCGGTGCACAGGCAGGTTTCCATGTCCATATAGCGGCACACCACGTTGGTAAAGCGCACGCCGGGAACGCCAGGCTCACGCAGCTTGAACAAGCAGCACTTTGAACAGCCATCACACAGTACCTCCCACTCTTCGTGGGTCATCTCCTCCAGTTTTTTGTGCAGCCAGTATTCCTTTTCCATCTCAGCTCTCCTTTGTGGGGAACAGATCCGGCTTGACGAACGGGATCAAAGCGAGCTTGACCGCTTCCGCATAAAACTGGCTGCGGCTTACTCTTCCGTCTGTCAGCAAGCCCACGCCTCCACTATCGCGTTTGGAACCAGACACCCCAAAGATCAGGTCATCCGCATCCCCAAGCTCCATCCCCTGCCGGATCAGATCGCAGACTGCCTTGGGCAGCTCATAGCTGGCTGAACGGGCTCTGCCTGCTTGCTGCCTGCCCAAAACCACCACCCAACAATAGGAAAGATAGGAATCAAGCTCATCCGGAACAGGCTGCAGCCCGCCTTCAATGCCCAGCCAGAAATCCGCGTCTCCTTCAAACTCGCGTGCTGCCCTGGCACGATTTTTTGCTCCCAATAGCGTTTCAGCATCGCTCAAAGGTTGAGCACTGACGCCTGATGGCACACTTACCGGCTGCACCCCGAAGCTGACCTCAGGGAAAAAGCTCGCATAAGCAGCGCTGACAGCCTCCAGTTTGGCTGGGTTTTGCGAGCCGACAACGATTCGCAGATCACTCACAGCCCGGCACGCTCCTTGAGGACGCCCCCGAGGCTGAGCATCAGGTTTTCGACCTCCGCGCAAAGCGCGTCTGCTTCCTCAAGTAAAACCTGGGCTTCAGGATCCTGCTCGTAGCCCAGCAAGTTTATCCTGACATTCAGGCGGGCGGCTTCAAAGCCAGCTTTGGCAAGATGCGCGCCAGCAGCGGCATCTGAGATGGCGTTGATGTTGCCAATTTCTGCCATGCGCAGGGTCATTCTGAGCACTGCCACACAGTCTCGCGCCGTTTCCAGCGGCACCTGGGCGGCATAAAGGCTGGCTACACGAATAGCCTCTTTGCGGGCTGCGATCTGGGCATCATCTGCCCTGGGCAGGCGGCGCGCGATTAAAATGCCGTCGAAAGCCTCCGCGTCGTGCTGGATCGCCTCAGTCAGGCGGGTCCGCAGCAGTTCGCCATCTTCGATCACCTGCCAGCATTCCGCTTCCGCGTCTGCATACTTGGGCTTGCCAACCGTCAAACGCGCCACCATCAGCGCCAGTGCGGCTCCGAGCGCGGCGGTGTGGGCTGCTGCTGAACCGCCGCCAGGGGCTGGCGTGCCTTCCGCAACCTGGTCAATAAAATCAGGTTTATCGTTGGCGGCTCCCTGCTCCTCTTCCTCAAAACCAAACAAACGGTTTTCGAGCAGCTGGGCGTTTTCAAACCCATCCATCTGCATGTAGTAGCGGGCCGCATTCACCATCGCCTGGGATGGCACCAGCCCCACGATTTCCGAGTGGTGGATGCCAACCCCATAGCGCTGAGCTTCACGCCGGACAAACTCGGTCACCTGCGCCATCGGAGAGCGGTGGAAATTGGTCAGGTTCATCGAAACCTGCGCCAACCCCTCCACCAAAACTCCCATGCCCTTTACGAAGTGGAAACCCCCGGAGGAATTGCGCACGCGCCGGGCAATCTTCTGGGCGATGCTGACATCGGGCGTGTTGAGGAAGATGTTGTAAGCAATCAGCGGCTGCCGTGCTCCAATCACGGTCGCTCCGGCTGGGCCCAAGCGCTTGGGTCCCAGGTCTGGCTCGCGGTAGGGGTCGCTGGTGATCGCCTCTTTGATGCCCTCAAATTCACCCCGCCGGATATCTTCCAGGTTCTTGCGATCCTGCCGGATGGCAGCGTCTTCATAAAAATAGACTGGAATGTCCAGCGTCTCTGCCACCCGCTTGCCAAGGCGGCGCGCCATCTCGACGCATTCCTGCATGGTCACCCCTGCAATCGGCACGAACGGCACCACGTCCGCCGCACCCAAGCGTGGGTGTTCGCCCTGGTGCTGGTTGAGATCGATCAATTCCGCTGCCCTGGCAATCCCAAGGTAAGCGGCTTCCTCTACTGCCTCAGGCGTACCAACAAACGTAAGCACCGTGCGGTTGTGATCCACATCAGAATGCCTGTCCAGCATACGCACACCATTCACGCTCGCGACTGCAGCGATAATCGCGTCAATCACTTCCGGGCGCCGGGCTTCTGAAAAGTTGGGGATACATTCAACAATTTTTGGGGGCATGTCTTCTCCTTCGATAGCAATACTTTATTATACCCACCTCCTGCTGCCTTGCTCAAAAATGAAAGTGAATCCGTATTTCTCCAATAAATGTTGAAATTAGGGAATATATAAAAAAATTTTGGAGTTCTTCTATAAAAATACTTGACAATGAGTTAGAAAAGTTATAATATAATGATACAATAATATAATAATGGAGGCGTCAATGTCCAAATTACCAATTCGTTGCCCAGTCTGTCAAGGTCCTATGAACGTGCTGGTCTATTACTGCCCGGAATGCGATGTCACTGTTGAAGGAGAGTTTGTGCCTGAAGCGGATCCGATCCATAGGCTCAGTAATGAACAGCGCAATTTCCTCCTCACCTTCATCACCTGTGAAGGCAAACTCAATCGTATGGAAGAAGTCTATGGTCTCTCCTATCCTACCCTCAGGAATCGTTTGCTGGATTTAATTGAGACACTGGATTACACCCCGCAACATGCGTAAACAATCGTTCGCATTAGAGAAAAAGCTGGCTAAACTCTAGCCAGTTTTTTGTTGTTTTTGCACATTTATTGCTAAGATTGGCGCCATTCCGCCAACTTTACCCCCGCAGGGAACAGGTCCGCCTGTTCCTCATCTTGCGCCTTCACACCAACTTATCTTGGTTGAGGCAGGCCTCAACTCTACAAGCTCTTCCCCTCAACTTTACAGGCTCCTCCCCTCAACCCAACCTGCTTCACCTCTAAACGCTACGCGGAGATGAACACCTTTGGCGATTTCCTGTGTCCGGGCGGAGCTCGACAATATCGCAATAAGATTCATCACTGCGCTAAGAATGACAAAGACTCGCGGTAGGGAATGGTCTTGCGCCATTCCGCATGGCTGATGAGCCCGGCAAAATTGCGAGAAGATTCTTTACTGTGCTCAAAGTAACAATATGAACAAGAAAGCCGGTCGTGTGACCGGCTTTCTGAGTAATTTTGTTGAAACCTTTCGGTTTAGTACATCCCACCGCCCTGGGGCATGGCCGGAGCCGCGCCTTCGGGAGCGGGGATATCGGTGATCAGAGCCTCGGTGGTGAGGATCATGGCAGCAATTGAAGCTGCATTCTCGAGCGCGCCGCGGGTAACCTTGGCGGGATCGATCACGCCGAGTTCAACCATGTCGCCGTATTCTTCGGTCAGCACATTGAAGCCGATGTGTTTGTTGTTCTGGGCAGCCTGTTTCTGGCGGACGTTTTCCACCACCACAGAGCCATCCTTGCCGGCATTCTCGACGATTTTCTTCATCGGAACGGTCAGGGCGTTGCGAACAATGTTGATACCGATCTGGGCATCTTCCTGTTCGAGTTTCAGGTCCTTGAGCGCTTCCACTGCGTTCACGAGTGCCACACCGCCGCCAGGCACGATGCCTTCTTCAACGGCTGCGCGGGTCGCGGAGAGCGCGTCTTCCACGCGGTGTTTCTTTTCTTTCAGCTCGGTCTCGGTGGCTGCGCCAACACGGATGATGGCAACACCGCCGGAGAGTTTCGCCAGGCGTTCCTGGAGTTTCTCACGGTCATAATCGCTGGTGGTATTTTCGATCTCAACGCGGATCTGTTCAATGCGACCCTTGATGGCGTTGCTGTCGCCCTTACCGCCTACGATGGTGGTGTTGTCTTTATCGATGCTGATCTTCTCTGCGCGGCCGAGGTCTTCGATGGTCGCGTTTTCCAGCTTGCGGCCGGTCTCTTCGGAAATCACAGAAGCGCCGGTCAGGATAGCGATATCCTGCAGCATAGCCTTGCGGCGATCGCCAAAGCCGGGGGCTTTGACTGCCACAACGTTCAAAACGCCGCGGATCTTGTTCAGCACTAGGGCTGCAATAGCTTCGCCGTCCACGTCTTCAGCAATGATGACGATGTCGCGCTTGCCGACCTGCACCATTTTCTCGAGCAGGGGCACGATATCATTGGCAGCGGAGATCTTCTTGTCGTAGATCAAAATGTAGGGTTCTTGGATCTCAGCCAGCATGTGCTCGGGGTCGGTCACGAAATAGGG
>DJGU01000078.1 GCA_002432795.1 Anaerolineaceae bacterium UBA5838 | reverse complement strand
CCAAAGATCATCCATCGCGGTCTGGAGTGGTACACCAGCATGGGTTCAGAGAAAAGCAAGGGCACCAAAACTTTTGCCCTCGCCGGCGATGTTGCCCACACCGGTCTGATTGAAGTCCCATTTGGTTTAACTTTGCGCGAGATCATTTATGATATCGGCGGTGGGATTAAAGGCGGTAAAGCTTTCAAAGCCGTCCAGACTGGCGGCCCGATGGGCGGCTGTCTGCCTGTGTCAGACTTAGACCTTCCCGTTGATTATGAAACCCTTGGAGCTGCCGGCTCCATTATGGGCTCCGGCGGTATGATCGTAATGGACGAAGGAACTTGCATGGTGGACATTGCCCGTTTCTTCATGGAATTCACCCAGGATGAATCCTGCGGCAAGTGTGTTCCCTGCCGCGTTGGAACCCGCCGCCTTCTTGAAATATTGGAAAAAATATGTGCGGGCAACGGTGAAGAAGGTGATATCGAAGAGCTGGAAGAGCTCAGCGAACAGATCAGAAAGAACAGCTTGTGTGGCTTGGGTCAAGGCGCGCCCAATCCGGTTCTTTCCACCTTGAATCACTTTTTGGATGAGTATAAAGCCCACATCTATGAAAAACGCTGCCCGGCAAAAGTATGCCGTGCCTTGATCAAGTACGAGATCATAGATGGTCCTTGCACTGGCTGTACCGTCTGCGCTCGCAATTGCCCTGTGGGTGCAATCTCTGGTGAACGCAAGCAAACCCACGTAATCGATCAGGACATTTGTATCAAATGCGGCATTTGTCACCAAGTGTGCCAGTTTGATGCAATCAATGTTAGTTAATAAATCATTTGAAGAGGAGAGTTCATGCCACCTGTCACAATAAATGAAGAAGAAACCATCCTGGGTGTCCGGAGGATTGTTAAACGCATTGGCGCAACCCGTGCTGACCTGATTCCTGTGCTTCAGGCAGTCACCAACGAGTTTGGATTTATTTCCCAACCGGCAATGGAAGAATTATCAGCATTGATGAACCTTCCGACCAAAGAGATCCATTCAGTAGCAACTTTCTACCGGATGCTCTCAACTCAGCCGCGGGGGAGACATGTCATCCAATTTTGCGAAAGCGCACCCTGCCATGTTGTAGGAGGAAGAGAAGTCTTCGCCACCCTCAAGCAAGCGCTTGCCCTTGAACCAGGTCAGACCAGTCCGGATAATAAATGGACACTGCTGACCACCAGCTGTTTGGGCGTCTGCGGCATGGGACCGGTAATATTGATCGATACTGACATGTACGGGAATGTTACCCCAGAGCAAGTTAAAGAAATTCTAAGCCGTTACGAATAGGAGATTTCCATGAAAACAGTAAGATCAATGATCCTGGTGTCGAATGATCCTGAGAGTAATGCGCGGGGATCTGAAAAAATATTTAGAGCCTTTCAACAACAATTGCGGGAATATGGATTGATGGAAGAGGTTTCACTGTCAATGGTCAGTGACCTTGGCTATAGCTATGCCTCCCCGTTTGTGCTTGTCTATCCTGAAGCAGTTATCTATGGCCCCATCAAAGCGGACGATGTACCTTACATTGTAGAGGAGCATTTGTATAAAGGACGCATTGTTGAAGAAAAACGTGCTCCAGCGCATGAATTATCTGGCAAGGTTGCCTGGCTTTCCGCCCGCAAAGGCACCTTACCTGCGCAAAACCGTGTCGTCCTGAAGAATGTCGGTATCATCGATCCTGAAAGCATTGATGACTACATTGCTAATGATGGTTATCAAGCGCTTGGCATTGCCCTGGAAAAAACTCCGGACGAAGTCATTTCGATTATCAAAAATTCCGGATTACAAGGTCGCGGTGGTGCTGGCTTCCCGACAGGTATCAAATGGGGCTTTGTCAATAAGACCTATGGTGACAAGAAATTCGTAATCTGCAACGCCGATGAGAGTGAACCCGGAACTTTCAAAGACCGGGTCGTACTTGAGGGAGACCCCCACGCCATCTTAGAAGCGATGTCCATTGCAGCTTATGCTGTTGGTGCCGACGAAGGCTACATCTACATCCGTGGTGAGTATCAACTGGCAATTGAGCGCGTCGAGACTGCGATCAAACAAGCGGAAGAGTACGGATTGCTTGGCGAAAACATCTTCGGCTCAGATTTCAGTTTCAAAATCCATGTCCATGTTGGAGCCGGAGCTTATATCTGCGGTGAAGAAACAGCCCTGATCGAATCCATTGAGGGTAAACGCGGCGAGCCGCGTTCGCGACCCCCTTATCCGACCACCAATGGCTTGTGGGGTAAACCAACCCTGGTCAATAATGTTGAAACACTTGCCAACATCCCCGCCATCATTCGCAACGGTGCCGATTGGTATCGAGCTCTTGGCACTCCTTCCAGCCCTGGCACGAAAGTCTTCACGGTTCTGGGGAACGTCAATGTAACGGGTTTGATCGAAGTTCCAATGGGCATCACCCTGCGGGAAGTCGTTTCAATTTATGCCAAGGGCATGAAATCTGGCAGTTTCAAATTAGCCCAAACTGGCGGCTCCAGCGGCTCCATCATTCCTGCAAGTTTGCAGGATACGCCCATGGACTTTGAATCATACAAAAGAGCCGGCGTTTCGCTTGGGTCTGGCGCTTTGCTCATCTGTAACGATGAGGTTTGTATCGTCGATCTTGCTAAAGTTCTGCTCAACTTCTTTAGAGTGGAATCCTGTGGAAAGTGCACACCCTGCCGCATTGGTACCAAACGCGCGTATGACATTCTCACAGGAATTAGCCAGGGCGAAGGAACTCTCGAAGATTTGGACGAGCTTTTATCCCTCAACAAAGAAATGCTTGAACTATCAAACTGCGGACTGGGTCAAACCGCGGGTACGCCTTTACGGGATATGTTGAATTACTTCCGCGCGGAAGTTGAAGCCCACATCCGTCTTGGGGTTTGTCCCACCGGTGTTTGCCCAATGAGCGCGTCATAAACGTGGAAAACAAAATCAATTAAGCACAATATTACTCATAGCCGACCACAAAACCAAACAGGCTATGAGTAATATTTTTTTCCTTATAACAAATCGGCATTCTTGTTAAGTGTCAAGAATGCCGATTATTATTATCAAAAAGGGTTGATCCAAAACATCCAGATATCAGGTTCCGTCTCAGCTTCTTTCAATCAGATTATTACTATTTTGCTTTGAGTGGTTCCTTTTCGGATTTTTTTCCAAAAAGAGATAAGAAGCCATAAACTGCCAGGATTGATCCAAAAGCGATGGTACCTAATTTGCCGCCGGCGCCTCCAAATATGGGTGTGCTGTATACATATATGATACCAATGAATAAACCCGTAACAACCAAGATCCAAATATGAGGACATCGTGCCTTGCTCGACATACCCGCAAAGCTGGCACAAATAGCAACTACTGCTAAAGTTCCACCGATCTCTGGAATAATTGGCAGGATCAGACCGCCAAGTAAACCCACAAAACCAGATGCGAGGACAGGGCCGTGTCCCCTGATGACATTGAAATAGTAGGTAAGCGGTGTGGCTATCAGGGCAACAAGAATTATCAGCAAAATTGTATTAGTTTCAAAAATCGGTGCAACAATGAACTCTCTACCAAGAATGAGACTTGTTATGATCGTGCTGATAAAAGCAATTGTTCCTAATTTTCCTCCAAAACCACCAAAGACATAACTGCTGAGAACAAAGATAATACCAGCAATCACACTCGCGATTGCGACTTCGGAGCGAGTAAACAAAAGTGCGTTGGATGTCATTCCAACAAAGGCGCCGCAATAAACAGGTACAGCATATTTTGGCACAACTAAATATGCACTAATGCCAACCAGGCTGGCTCCAACCACTGCACCCAATTTGAAGTCCCTGCAAAGTATACAGGCAAGAATACCTCCGACAGCTACACCCAAAAATTCATAAACATGTTTGATTAATGGAAGTTCGTCGTTAAACATCTTGTCAGCTAAAATGCGTTTTCCTTCAGAAAAAATTGTAATAAGTGCGCCTGCCAGAACGATCAATGAGACTATTCCAGCAATCCATTGAGACCGCAGTCCTGTGACAACTGTCGCGCCAAGCAAGACGATGACCGTGACGGATAAGATGAGAAAACCTGTAAAAGGTATCCAGCGTTGATATTTTTGCATGTTAAGATTTCTCCTTTAGGAATGATATGAGATTCAAAAATCATAGCCCGAGTATTATAGCATGAGAAGGAGTATACTAGGTGAAATTTTTCTCAATTTGCCTGGTTGGATTTATATAATTTGATCGGTTGTTATATAATTTTCAGCTGGTAATGTTGACAGTTTCTCTAAGGACAGATTTTTGTAAAGATCAAAGCCATAAGATCAAAGCCATAATATGCGATCATGAACATGTCAGGTAAATCCACATCATTGCAAAGAAAGAATGTTACGGCAACCAAATTTGTTAAATGTCAGACTTCTTTCTTTGTTAGGTCAGGAATATTTCCCTCCAGGATAAGACTTTGGTAAAATCGATCGATTGTGATAAGTTTCTCAATTATTAGTGTACGAGAAAACCCCTTTGGGGTAGAATTGGTTAGCTATTCAAATTAGAGGCGTCGCCTGTTTTTAGGAGCAATCAAACTTGGCTGCCTTAACTGTGAAAAGCAAATCGAATTATTCAATTATGAGGAAGGCAAATGACTAAACTAACCATCAACGGAATTGAAGTTCAATCGGAATCTAACTGGACAATCCTCAAAGCCGCTGAACATGCCGGTGTAACCATTCCAACGCTTTGTTACCACAAGGATCTCTCTCCTACGGGTGCCTGCCGTATGTGTTTGGTAAACGTCAAAGGAGCTAAAGGGCTGACAACGGCATGTACCACACCAGTTTCAGAAGGTATGGAAGTGGAAACCGAAAACGAGGTTTTGGCCTCCTCGAGGCGCTCTGTGCTCAAGCTTTTACTGAGTGTGTATTACGATCAGGGTTACAAGCCCGATGACACTGATAACGACCTCTACAAATGGGCTCGCTTCTACGGTCTTGATCCCCATAAATATATGGCTTCAAAGCCGCGCTATGAGGTTGATTCCGATCCAAATCCCTTCATTTTTGTCGACCTGAACAAGTGCATTTTGTGCACCCGTTGTGTCAGAGCCTGTTCCGAAATTCAAGGTAGATTTGTCTGGGGTGTTTCTGAACGCGGTTTTGAAGCCCACGTTTCGCCTGGCATGGAAGAAGATATGATCGACGCCCGTTGTGAATCTTGTGGAGCTTGCGTTGCCTACTGCCCCACCGGTGCGTTATCACTCAAACCTACCATCAGCGTTCAGCCTGCCGAAAAGAAAGTTACAACAACCTGCGCCTACTGTGGTGTTGGCTGTCAATTTGATCTCAATGTCATCGATGACACGGTCGTAAAAGTTACTTCCAACCCGCTTGCGCCCGCCAACGGAATGCACCTGTGTGTCAAAGGTCGCTTTGGCTTCTCGTATATCCATCATGAGGATCGTCTCACCAAGCCTTTGGTGCGGGAGTATCTCCTGAACGGTACCCAGCGACCCTCAAAATCCGATCGTGGCAAATGGGTTGAGACGGATTGGGATACTGCTCTGGACCTTGTGGCAAAGAAACTTGCCGATACGCGCGACACCTATGGTCCGGACAGCATTGGAGTTTTGTCTTCCGCGAAATGCACCAACGAAGAAAACTACCTGATGAACAAGTTTGCCCGCCAGGTGATCGGCACCAACAATGTGGACCACTGTGCCCGCCTCTGCCACGCCAGCACGGTAGCTGGCTTGGCCACAACTCTCGGTTCTGGCGCCATGACCAACTCCATGCAGGATGTATATGAGGCGGCAAACTCAATCTTTGTTATTGGTTCGAACACCACCGAACAACATCCTGTCTTTGGCGCTAAGATGCGTCAGGCGGTCTTGAACCGGGGTGTGAAACTGGTTGTTGCCGACCCGCGAAAAATTGAGCTTTGCGAATTTGCCACCTTGCACCTTCAGCAAAAGCCAGGTACTGATATTGCCCTGGTAAACGGATTGATGTACATCATTCTCGAAAAAGGCTACGAAGACAAACAGTTCATTGAAGAACGCACTGAGAACTTTGATGCACTGGTCGAAAACGTAAAACAGTATCCCCCAGAGAAGGTTTCGAAGATCACTGGCATTCCTGTCGATCAGCTGTATGAAGCGGTTGAGATCATTGTCCACAATGCTCCTATGGCTGTGTTTTGGGCGATGGGTATCACCCAACATACTGTTGGTGTCCACAATGTCTTCTCGCTTGCAGACCTGCAATTGATGCTTGGCAACTTTGGCAAACCTGGTGCAGGCGTAAACCCGTTGCGCGGACAGAACAACGTTCAGGGAGCCTGCGACATGGGCTGCCTCGTCAACGTTTACCCTGGCTATCAAGCTGTCACAGCTGAAGCTTCCCAGCAAAAATTTGAAGCAGCCTGGGGGACGACACTTTCAAATAAAGTCGGAAAGACGGTCACCGAAATCATCCCGGGTGTCCTTGAAGGCACCACCAAGGCGCTCTACATTCTTGGTGAAAACCCGATGATGACAGATCCTGACACGAACCACATCCGGCACTGCCTTGAAGAGTTGGATTTCCTTGCCCTGCAAGAGATCTTCCCAACTGAAACTTCAAAATATGCCGATGTCCTCCTGCCTGGGGTCACCTTTGCTGAGAAAACAGGCACCTTCACAAGCACGGAAAGACGTGTGCAAATGGTGCGTCAGGCCATCACTCCCCGCGGTGAATCCAGACCAGACTGGGCAGTTACAGCTGATCTCGCAAAACGCGTCATTGCTCAAGGCGGACGCCAGATCGATGCTGCTCCTTATGCTGGCTGGGATTATGCTGATTCGGGTGAGGTTATGGCTGAAATTGCCGCCCTGACCCCAAGTTATGGTGGCATTTCACACGAGCGTTTAAATGCAGGCGAAACCCTTTGTTGGCCCTGCCCCACTTCAACCCATCCCGGCACGCCTATTCTGCATATCGGTAAGTTCACCCGTGGAAAAGCCACTTTCTTACCTGCCATTCATCTGGATCCCTCCGAATTGCCGGATGAGGAATATCCGGTTATGATGACCACCGGGCGTGTCATTTACCACTGGCACAGCGGCGAACAAACCCGCCGTGTAAAGGAATTGATGGAAATCTATGGCGAGCCCCTGATTGAGGTTTCCTACGAAGATGCTGCTCAGCTTGGGCTGAACGAAGAAGTCAATCACGTCAAGGTAACCTCGCGTCGCGGCACCATCACAGCCAGAGCCTGGGTGACAGATCGTGTTCCCGAAGGTTTGATCTATGGAACCTTCCACTTCCCTGAGGCAAATGTAAACACGCTTACCAAAGCGGCTTTGGATCCGATTGCCAAAATTCCGGAGTACAAAGTTACCGCTGTCAGGATTGAAGCAGTCAACTAATTGTTTGTTTTGCAGCAACCCCGCTGATGACCAGCGGGGTTGCTTTTTTAATCTGTCTTCCCAAGCTCAATTTGCTCAGCCAGCAAGAAATCTTCCTTATTGTTGATATTGAAAAAAGCAAGTCCTGAGGGATCCAATTGTTTGCATAAGACTTCATCCATCTCAAAAACGCGAACTGAAGGTAACCACGAGATCAAACGCCGTTGGTCTGCCTGGATTGCCTGCAGAATGGCATTTTTGCACGACTCTCGCCGATAGACAGCATGCAGCGGCTCATAAAAATCGCCATTCAGCCTCGGGATTGCCACATCCGCGCCCGTTTGGTCCAGCAAATTTGCACCTTCATCTAAAATCGCGGCACTCGCAAAGGGTAAATCACAGGCTACCACTGCCACGTATTCGCTGCTGGCTCTGTGCATGGCGGTATACAAGCCCCCAATTGCCCCTTTACCCTTAATGCTGTCGCTTACCAGGCTGACATCCATAAAAGCCAGCTCTTCAGGCTCATTGCTTACAATCAAAACTTCCCGGGCAATGCCTTTTGTCCGTTCATACACTCTTTGGATCAGAGGGACGCCCAGAAAGTGCATAAGCGTCTTATTCTCACCCATCCGGCTTGATTTTCCTCCGGCTTGGATGACCAGGCTGATTAAACTATGATCGATATTCGATTCCATGAAGCCTCGCTGGCAATTATAACGCCCGTCAACGGTTTTTGGCTTTGAAGCTTTGGTTTCATTGGTCGTTTTCCCATAGCGTGGAGGGTATAATCCAGTCATGCATGAATTGCCTGTCACTGAGAGTATTTTGAAGATTGTGCTGGAGTCTGCGCAGGAGAACAAAGCCACAGCCGTAACAGACATCACGCTTACAATTGGTTCCTTATCCTCAATCGTTGACGATTCGGTCCAATTTTATTGGGACTACGTCAGCCGGGGAACCGTTTGCGAAAATGCAAAATTGCACTTTAACCGTGTGATGGCGACGCTGAAATGTCTCGATTGCGACACAACTTACTCGCTGATTGACGACCTTACCCCCTGCCCATCCTGCGGCAGTATCAATGTCATCATTCTTAGTGGAGAAGAATTCCAGGTCGATCATATCGAAATCATAAAAGAGGAAACAAACCAGGATGAAACAACGCGTTGAAATTGTAAAACGGATCATGGACTCCAACGATCGCCTGGCTCAAAACAACCAGGCTNNTGGACCGAAACCAAGTGTATGGCGTCAACCTTATGGCTTCGCCAGGAGCCGGAAAAACCAGTGTCATCCTCGAAACCATTAAAAGACTGCCTGCCGAAATCAAGCTTGGCGTGATAGAGGGCGACACCGCCCCCGTCACGATTGACTCCGACAAAATTACAGCAGCGGGCATTCCGGCAGTTCAAATCAACACCGGCGGTGAATGCCATCTTGACGCAAATATGATTGAACTGGCGCTGGCGCAGCTCCCGCTTGAAGAGCTGAATCTAATCATTGTTGAGAATGTCGGCAACCTGATTTGCCCCGCCGCTTTCCAGCTCGGCACGCATGCCAACGTCCTGATTGCCTCGATACCCGAAGGGGATGACAAGCCCTACAAATACCCCAACATCTATCGCGGGCTCGACGTGCTGCTCATCAACAAGATTGACCTAAGCCCCTACATCGACTTTCGCATGGATTATTTCCAGCAGGGTGTCGAGATGCTCAATCCCGGCCTGAAGACTTTTGCCCTGAGCGCTAAGACCGGTGAAGGTTTTGACGCCTGGATCGCGTGGTTGACCGATAAAATAATAACAAAGTAAGCAGGCATGTCCATCGTAAATAAGCGGTTTCATATTACCGGCATCGTGCAGGGAGTGGGCTTCAGACCAACTGTCTTCAACCTGGCGCGAAGGTTTCAATTAACCGGTTGGGTTCTGAACAACGCGCAAGGTGTTGAAATTGAAATGCATGGTGAGGAAGAAACCGTACAGGCTTTCATCCATGACCTGCGGCAAAACCCACCCCCGCTTGCCGTAATCGACAGCTTTACGGTTGAAGACGCGCCTTGCCAGGTGCACACAGGATTTCAAATTCGCCACAGCGAAGATGATCCATCCGATTTCCTGCCTGTTTCACCCGATCTTGCTATCTGCCCGGATTGCCGCCGCGAGCTTTTTGATCCGTCCGACCGCCGCTACCGTTACCCCTTCATCAACTGCACCAATTGCGGTCCGCGTTTTTCAATTGTGACTGGCATTCCTTACGACCGTCCCAACACCAGCATGGCTGGTTTTGCACTCTGCCCCGATTGCGCGCAGGAGTATCAGGACCCCGCCAACCGGCGATTTCATGCCCAACCGATCGCCTGCCCGGTTTGCGGTCCGCAAGTCTGGTACGAGGAGGGCGGAAAAAAGCTGGCAGAACACGAAGCGGCTCTCCAGGCAGCCCGAAAAGCATTGGTTAAGGGCAAAATTCTGGCTGTAAAAGGATTGGGCGGCTTTCACCTGGTCTGTGATGCCCTAAATCCGCAAACCGTTGAAAATTTGCGCCTGCGCAAGCGCCGTAGTGGAAAGCCCCTTGCATTGATGGCTTTCGACCTTGAAACGATAAAAGAATATGCCATCGTCAGCCCGGAGGAGGAAAAACTACTCACCTCACCTATGGCGCCTGTCGTGCTGCTTGAGACTCTTGCAGCGGGCAAAAAACTGTTGCGCTTGGTTGCGCCTGACCAAAACCGCCTGGGCTTCATGCTGCCCTACACCCCGCTGCATCTACTGCTGCTGGAACCTGCCGAAGGTTTCCCAAAAGTGCTCGTGATGACCAGCGGCAACCTGAGCGAAGAACCCATCGCCTATTCCAATGCCGAAGCAAAACGGCGACTTTCGACTCTTGCGGATGGCTTCCTGCTGCATGACCGCCCGATCCACACCCGCATCGACGACTCCGTCGTATCAGTAATTGCAGGCATCACACACATTCAGCGGCGAGCCCGCGGTTATGCGCCTTTACCCCTCCAAATCCCCACAAGCGCCGTTCCAACTTTGGCATGCGGCACAGAACTCAAAAACACTTTCTGCCTCGTGCGCGACCGCTACGCGTTTGTTAGTCATCACATTGGTGACCTGGAAAATCAGGAGACCCTAAGCGCGTTTGAAGACGCCATCAGGCATTACGAAAACATCTTCCGCATCAAACCTGAAATCCTGGCAGCCGATATACACCCGGACTACCTTGCCAGCCGCTATGCTCACAGGCGCGCAAGCGAACAAAACCTGCCCCTGGTGGAGGTACAGCATCACCATGCTCACATCATTTCCTGTATGGCAGAAAACGGACTAAAACCCCAAGATACTGTCATCGGGCTGGCATTCGACGGCACAGGTTATGGCACCGATGGAGCTATCTGGGGCGGAGAGCTGCTCTTATCCAATTGGGAGAGTTTCGAGCGCGTTTATCACCTTGAATATATACCTCTGCCTGGTGGCGACGCGGCCGTGCGAAAGCCCGCGCGCATAGCGCTCAGCCTGCTCCTCAATGCTGGCATTGACCCGGACAGTTTTCCTTTCCCCTTTCATCAAGCACTGGACCCCGATGAGCGATCAGCCGTTGCAAACCAGGTCCGCACTGGTTTCAACAGCCCGAAAACCAGCAGCCTTGGACGTCTTTTTGACGGTGTGGCGGCCTTGATCGGTCTCCACCAGCAGATCAGCTATGAAGCCCAAAATGCGATCGCGCTCGAAACCATTGCCGATCCTGAAGAGCAATCCTGTTACGATTTCCCGATTGAGGATGGTCAAATCCTCGTTTCACCAGTTATCCGGGCAATTGTAGAAGACATCAAGCAAAACGTCACTCCAGCGGTGCTCTCAGCCCGCTTTCACAACGGCTTGACAGCTTGTGCGGTGAAAGTCTGCGAGACTGTCAGATCTCAAACCAGCTTGCGGGAGGTGGTATTATCCGGCGGAGTGTGGCAAAATAAGACCCTGATCAGGCAAACCATCACCGCACTCAGCGCGTCAGGTTTTGAGGTTTTCTGGCCTCACAAGCTGCCCACCAACGATGGTGGCGTATCGCTGGGTCAGGCCTTAGTGGCGCTGGCAGTCAGCGGAAATTTGAAGGATTAAACATGTGTTTGGGAATACCCGGTAAAGTCACGCAAATTCATGAACAAGACGGCATCCTGATGGCTGCAGTCGATTTTGACGGTGTGGAACAGGCCGTTTGCATTGCCACGACACCCGAAGTTGCGCTCGGACAGTACGTTTTGGTGCACGCTGGCTTCGCTTTGAATGTTCTGAGTGACATCGAAGCTGAGGAAACCCTCAAAACCCTGCGTGATTTGCAGACATTCAATGCCCGCCTGACTGAAGAAGATCAAAGCAAATGACCGATCCGACCGCAAACCTCCGGGATGCTTCGCTGACCAAAGCCATCCTGGCTGAGGTCCGCCGCATCGCGACCCAACCCTGGAATATCATGGAGATTTGCGGAGGGCAGACCCACGCAATCATGCAGTATGGGCTTGACCAATTATTACCCCCTGAAATTGCCCTGATCCACGGTCCGGGCTGCCCTGTTTGCGTGACTTCACTCCAGGCGATTGAACAAGGGTTGCAGATCGCTTCACGACCTGGTGTGATTTTCACCACTTTTGGCGACATGCTGCGTGTGCCGGGCAACCAGGCAGATCTTTTTACCGCCCGTTCTCAGGGAGCGGATGTGCGCGTGGTCTATTCTCCGCTGGATTCCCTCAAGATTGCCAACGCAAACCCTGGCAAACAGGTTGTTTTCTTCGCGATTGGTTTCGAAACAACCGCCCCCACCATCGCCAGCACCATCCTGACAGCCAGCAGAAATGGAATCAAGAACTTCTCCATCCTCCCGGCTAATGTCCTGGTGCCGCCGGCGATGCATGCCATCCTTTCAAACCCAACCAACCGCGTCCAGGGCTTTCTTGCTGCAGGTCACGTTTGCGCGGTGATGGGTTACCACGAATACCTCCCAATCGCAGAGCAATACCAGATACCGATCGTCGTTACTGGTTTTGAGCCCGTTGATCTGGCTACTGGCATTTTGATGGCTGTCCAACAGCTCGAAGCCGGACAGCATGAAGTCACAAACGCTTATCCGCGTTTTGTTACCCGCGAAGGCAACCAGGTTGCCCAAAAAATAATCTCACAAGTGTTTGAGCCTGTGGACCGGCAGTGGCGCGGCATCGGCACCATCCCGCTTTCCGGGCTTGGGTTGCAACCAGAATATTCCAGCTTTAATGCCTCCTCTCGTTTTGAACTCGACCAAACCCCGCTTTACGAATCGCCATTATGTATCGCGGGCAAAGTGTTGAGCGGGATCGCCAAACCGCTCGATTGCCCGGCTTTTAGCAAAGAGTGCACACCTGCCCATCCTCTTGGCGCGCCTATGGTTTCTTCCGAAGGGGCTTGTGCTGCTTATTACCGTTACCACAGGATACCTGGATGACTCAATCAAATATTCCTGCACTCGAAGGTCCCAATTGCCCGCTTCCCATCGCTGACCGGGGGCAGATCGTGCTCGGTCACGGCAGTGGTGGGCAGATGACCCATGACCTGGTTCGGGATGTTTTCCAGAGCCGCCTGGCAAATCCCATCCTCAACACCGCCAATGATGCGGCCAACATAATTGACGCCCCTCCCGGAAAACGCCTGGTAGTCTCAACCGATGCTCATATCGTTTCTCCCCTCTTCTTTGCGGGCGGCGATATCGGTCGGCTGGCGGTTTGCGGCACGGTCAATGATGTCGCCATGCTCGGAGCAGACCCCCGATTTTTAACCGCCACCTTCATCCTGGAAGAAGGTTTTTCCATTCAAGAGCTCGAACTGATTGTGGATTCTTTCGCCGAAGCCTGCCTTGAAGCCGGCGTGGAGTTGATTGCCGCCGATACCAAGGTCATCGAAAAAGGCAAATCCGACAAACTCTTCATCAGCACCACCGGTTTTGGTTGGGCGGACAGCCAACTCCAGATAGGGGGTGAACAAGCCAAACCCGGCGACGCGGTCATCATTTCTGGTCCAATCGGCAACCACGGCATTGCTGTGGCAGAAGCACGCGGCAACTTCGGTTTCTCCAGCCAGGTGCTCTCTGACATCGCCCCGCTCAATCACCTGGTTAAGGCACTTTTAGACGCCGGTTTGGACGTCCATGTGCTCAGAGACCCCACTCGAGGGGGTCTTGCGACCACCCTGGTGGAAATCGCCCGCCAGAGCCAGGTCAACATCCAATTGGAAGAGGAAAATATCCCAATAGATAAGCCTGTACGCAAAACTTGTGAACTGCTGGGGCTTGACCCGCTTTATATGGCTAACGAGGGAAAATTGATCCTGATTTTGCCTGCGGATCAAACCGAGGAAGCATTGCGCTTAATGCACATCACTCGGTATGGTGAGGCAGCCAAAGTGATCGGTCAGGTGCTTGAACCCTCCAAAGGGCAAGTCTGGCTCCAAACGCCTTTTGGGACCACCAGGGTGCTCGAAATGCTCGCCGGCGAGATGCTGCCGCGCATTTGTTGAGTTTGGAAGTACCCATGTTGCCCTTCCGCCCTAAGTTCGCGATCGCGCTTTTGCTTCTCCTTCTGTCCCTTTCAGCTTGCCAGGCGAACACTTTAACCCTTGCACCTGCTTCGGACCCCGAACCCGTCATCCCAGCCACACCAACGCTGATCGTGCCCACCCAACTAGCGGCCAGTCAGACACCCACAGCAACCTCCTCACCAACGGCTGCTCAAAATGCCAGCCGGGATTTCTCGAGCCTTGCGAGCGAGCTCATCGAAGGCGTGGATTGGTTCGTCCTCATCCAGGATGCCCACAATGGCGAAATCCTTTTTGCACGCAATCCCGACACACCCTTTCACCCGGCTTCAATGATCAAAATTCCGACAGCCATGGCAGTCCTGAGCATCATGGAGGACCAAGGGCGTACGCTTGAAGATCTGAAAACAACTGGCATCAATGACCGCAACTTCGACGCCCTATTGGAAGACATGGTCGTTCACAGCGAGGAATCCGCTGCTGAGGCGCTGGAATACTTTGCCCGTGGGGATAACCAACTGCGCAAGAAACTGAATGCCTGGGGTCTGACCAACACGAAATACAACCCGCGAACCAGTACCCCCACTGAACTCATCACCTCATTGAGATTACTGAACACAGGAACAGCACTCAACCAGGAAAACACTCAGTATTTGTTGAGCTTAATGGGTACTTACACTGAAAACGACCAGATCCTGCTGGGAAAACTTATAAACCATTTACCAGACTGTGCCTTTCTCAACAAACGGGGAACGATGCTTGCTCCAACCGTCGTTTCGGACATGGGCATCCTTACTTGCGGCGAGCAGAGTTGGTATTTGGTTTTGGCAGGCACGCCATCTATTAACTCCACAGCAACATTTGAGGACATCCAGGCATCCATCGAGGCATTTGCCGATGCCTTCGCTATCCTGGTGAAGTAGCAGCCCGGCTTGAAACTTGCCCATCCGCAAAGTATACTTAGGCGAACATTTGACACAACAATGAGGAAAATATGAAGATTGATTTTCAAGAAACCACCGACGACCTTGCGAAGCGCATTGACATTCACAGTCGTTTCGGTTCAAAAGATATTGACGCCTGGATGCTGGACGTGCTCAACCTGCAGCCCGGGATTAAAATCCTGGATGTTGGCTGCGGCTCTGGCAAGCAGTGCTTTTCCTTCTTCCACCATCTGAATGGAAACGCTGAGATCACGGGCACAGATGTTTCCGAGTCTCTGCTTGCTGACGCCCGTGAAAAGAACAAGGCGATTGACAACGCTGTGGATTTCAGGCATCTTGACTTCAACCAGCCTTTTGACCTGCCGTCTGATCATTTTGACCTGGTCTCCGCCTGCTTTACCATCTACTACGCGCAAGACATTCCCTTCACCCTGGGCGAAATGCACCGCGTGCTTAAGCCAGGCGGACGCCTCTTCACCACCGGTCCCATGCCCAGCAACAAACAGGTCTTTTACGACATCATCCGCGAAGCCACCGGCAAACCCATCCCCCCCATGCCCGGCAGCTCGCGCTATGCGTCTGGCATTTATTACACCATGCAGAAGCTCTTTAGCAAAACTGAACAACACATCTTTGAGAACCCCCTGACCTTCGAATCGGTCGAACCCTTCATGGTTTACACCCGCGCTTCAATGTCGGAAGATCGCCGCTTGTGGAACTCACTCTTTGAGACCCACGATGAGTTTGAAACAGTCATGAACCAGATTGAATCAGTCGCTCAAAAACGCCTTGAGACTGATGGCAGCCTTGTGATGACCAAAGTGGTTGGCGGCTTCATCGCCACAAAGTAGACAATATGAAAAACATGACCTTTTATGGCGCGTCGCTGCTTTTCCTGGGAGCCCATCCGGACGATATTGAACTGGGCTGCGGTGCTTTTATTTCCGAAATGGTGGGTAAAGCTGACATTCATTGCATGACCTTCTCAGACAACCAGAAAAACCCCGACCTGATTCATCTCGTGAGCGAACACTACGACAGCATGCACCAGCTTGGTCTAACGGATGACCAGATCGAGCTTGGGCAGTTCGAGACCCGCCGTTTTCCAGACTTCAGGCAGGAAATCCTCGAGAAAATGCTGGCACTTCGGCGCCAATACCAGCCCGAGATCGTCTTTGTCCACACCGCGCAGGATATCCACCAGGATCACCAAACCGTCACCCAGGAAGCCACGCGTGCCTTCCGCGGTACAACCGTTTTGGGCTTTGACGTCCTACGCAGCAGCTACGGCTTCTTCCCGCACTTTTTAGCAGAAGTTTCAGAGCAGGCTGTGGAAAACAAAATTGCGGCATTAAACAAGTACGCGACCTATTCGAGCCGCTACTATTTCTCTCCGGATATTATGCGCGCTACTGCCATCCGCCACGGCGCCCTGGCAGAGCGACCCTTCGCTGAAGGCTTCGATATCATACGCATTGTTGGCGCGTTTGGAAAAGCGTAGACAGACATACTGAATAATTATTGTTCGATAAAAGAATCCTGTTCATAACCGTAGGGCGGAATGGCGCTCTCTT
>DJGU01000047.1:7370-9916 GCA_002432795.1 Anaerolineaceae bacterium UBA5838 | reverse complement strand
CCTGTATCCACCACCGCCAGGAATCCCCACCCCAGGCGTGATTTCAACTGCCGCGTGAACTGCAGCGCGATCACCTTTTCACCCAGCTTGTCGCGCAGGAAGGACCCCACGCCCGCTCCCACACCGCTGGCATCCACCACGATCTTTTCCACCTGCCAGAGCTCCGCCAGGCGCAGCAAGCGCGCGTAAAGCGTGCTGTGCCTTTCGCCCTGCCAGACCTGGCGGTTGACCACCTTATAAATGGGCTTACCCACCAGGTCTTCACCCAGCAGCGAAAAGTCCAGCTCCACGACGGTTACCGCGGTCAGATCCCGGTCGGGATTATCCAGCGCGACGTTCGCTCCACCCTGGCGCAAGGCTTCATCCTCGCCAGCCAGGTCAATCAGCAAGGCGTAGCGCCTGCCCGGCAAAGGGCTCTCGAGCGCGGCGTGCGCGCCCTGCATCAAACCAAGCCGGCTGGGAGTAAACAAGCCGCCGGCAAAATCGATCTCCTCACTGAAAAACTGGCTGCGCACCATCGGATGATTTCGCCCCATGCGCGCGATCTGCTCATCTACAAACATTCCGTAAGCCGGGACTTCCGCCCTCACCTCTTCCGCGCTGATCTGAAAGACCCGGCGGATGCCGTCGCGCGCTTCTGCTTCCCTGGCTGCCCGCAGTTCGCGCGCCAGGAGGGTCTGAGCGCTCCAGGCTGTGCCCCAGAAGACGCGCGTGGCGTTGGTGGAGGCTGCCATGGGGGCGATTTGCTTGTCGTACTTGGCAATTTCGATGTCCTGTGCCTCATCCAGCGAAAGCAAGGTGGAGGCGGTGGCACCGACGATATTGGAGCCGGGTGCCGCTGACAGGAAAGTGAGATGGGATTTGTGAAAACGGTAGTGATTGCCAGCGCTTTTATGCCAGTTGCCGCGCGTCAGAAAATTCACTTCCAGGGCGGTTTCCAGGCGGCGCATGGCGTTCAGGCTTTGAGGTTGGTAAGTCGGTGAGAGTTTCACCATCTCCGCGCCTTGTTCCGACAGGAGTGCCATCAGGTAGACTTCGAGCTGCGCTTGCATCAGGTTCTTGCCGGATTGACGTGGAAACATAACCACGATCGACAACCCCTGGTTGAGCAGCACGGAATTCACGATCGCGGTGGCGGCTGCCTGCTGGTAGGCGCGCAGTTTGATGCCGCCGAAGACACGCGTGAAGTTGCCGACCTTGCGCAGGGAACGCAAAAAATCGGGGCGGCTCAGGCTCTCAGATTCCGAAAGGCGCATTCGCTGCCAGTAGCCAAGGTCAGTTCTGGGGAGAGTCAGCGCTTCAGTCATGGCTTGCCTCAGTTATCTGCCTGAGCTCCTGGCTGAAATCCGTCAGACGCTTGAGCAGCTCCTTCGAATCGTCGTCCTTTCCGGGTGAAAGCAGCATGATATTCACGCGCAGCACCGATGCCATGCGTGAGCAGGTCAGGCCCAGCAGATCAAGCGATTTTGCCAGGTTGACCGGGTAATCCTCCTCGCCGGCGCTCTCAGCGGCACGCACGAAGCGCTTCAGCGTGCGCGAGAGCATGCTGACCTCCTCGTTCAGGTTGAGTTTGGCAGCTTCAGAAAGCTGCAGGCGTTCAGCCGGGCTGAATTCCGCCAGAAAAGCTTCCCGTTCAGCCAGTCGGTCCGGTTGCTCACTTTGCGCCTGCCGGAGAGTGCCCGCCGAAGATGGGCGGGCTTTTCCGGATGGCTGGGTATGAGCCTGACAAGTGGGGTTTGAGTGTCGCATGTTACGCTGCCTCCTTTTATAGAACTTTTGTTCTATCATGGCAATAGTTTAGCGTCTTTTGTGGCACTTGGATAGAGGTCAAAAGTTGCCATTTTTATTAGAAAATGTCATCTTTTACACCAGCGGTATACTTGTATGAGTTTTCCTGGAGGATAAAAATGCGCCGAAAAGACCGTGAAATGAACCTGGATTTTGCCCGTGAAGTGATTGACCGCAGTCCTTATGGCGTTTTGGCGTGCGTCACGCCCGAAGGAAAGCCTTATGCCATCCCGCTTTCCATCGCGAGAGATGGGGACAGGCTGTTGTTCCATTCCGCCGCGGCCGGCAGCAAAGTAGATTACCTGCCGGATGGTCAGGAGGTGTCGCTGACTTTTGTTTCACACGTGCAGGTGCCCGAACTGTTCAGCGCGGAGGAACTAAGCAACATGGCAAACGAACCCGAGGCGCCGTCCAGGCTGGGCTCCAAAGTCTTTACCACTGAGTTTGAATCCGCCTGCGTGCAGGGCAGAGTTTACGAACTGACCGATCCCGCGGATAAAATATTTGCTTTGCGCTGTATTTGTGAGAAGTTCACCCCGGGGAAGATGGCGCTTTTTGAGCTGGCGGCAAACAACGCGTTGAAGATCACCAGGGTGTATGAGATCAAGATTGAGAGCCTGACCGGCAAACGCAAACGCTTCGACGCGCAGGGGAATGAACTGAAAGGACAAGCCGGAGGCTAAAAGTCCGGCAGCTTGAGCCCGTTTTGCTTCAGCCAGCGGCGTTGGGTTTCGTAACCCGGCAGCATTTGCTCCAGG
>DJGU01000047.1:0-7269 GCA_002432795.1 Anaerolineaceae bacterium UBA5838 | reverse complement strand
GAATTCTGCCGGCTGCATGAGCCCCAGCGCCTTTTTGCCCCGGTGATGCGGATCGATTTGACCTGCAAACCCCACTGCCTGGCAACCCTCTCAGCAATTGCGGTGACCGCCTTGCGCGTATATTCGCGATAGAAAGCTTTCAGCCTCTCTGCCCCTGTTTTTTGCTCTTTCCTCAACAAGAAGAAACCCTGCCCCTGTTTAAAAACCAGGCCTTTTACGCCTGTATCTGCCAGGTGGAGCGGGTATTGTCTGCCAGCCAGCCAGAGCAGCTCGCCTTCCACAAATCGCAGTGCCTGCGCGGGTGGAGAAACTTGCGCCATAATCGCTTTTTTCTCAGCAATCCAGCCGGCATGCTGCGCCAGGAAGCTGTTGATCTGGCGCTTGCTGGTGTCTTGAGGTGCCTTTAGCACCACCTTGCCCCCAGGCAGCACCTGCACCATCACGCGCTTGCGGCGTCGGTCAAAGATGATCTCATCGGGTTGCAACTGCATAGGCTGATTATACGCTGGGAGTTCGAGATTTTATTAGGAACTTGGATAAAGCACGACCTTTTGGTGAGTAACGCCGCAGGGTCAGGCCTTGTGCCTGCCCGTTGAGACAAACAGATTGGGTAACCACGGGGGGTTACCCCTACATTCGTGGTGTGTGGGGGTACACCTACGTGTTTAGATTTCGGGTACAATTTTGCATATGAAACTGCTCTATCAGGGCTGGATATTTTGTATTGTCTTGATCCTTTCTCTTACTGCCTGTTCGGGAACTAGTGAGATCTTGCCGCTTGTGTCCGCGCCAGACCCGCAAGGGCGGTTCGAATTTTCGATGCCGGAGGGTTGGCAAGTCCAGACTGAGGGCGATGTGAGCATCTACACGCCTTCTGACTACGACGGCAGCGAAGAAGACCTGCGCGTGCTGCTTTACCTCTCCCCCACCAATACGTTTAACACTGCTGAGCACCTCGATGCGGCTGAACCGCTGATCCAGGACTTCCTCAGCAGCCATCTCGACGAAGATTACGAGGTTATTGACCAGGGCGAGATCAGAGTGGACAAGTACCCCGCATTAAAGCTCGAGATTGCCAAACCTCACCAGGATTCTTACATGCTTGGCCAGGTGGTGATCGCCGCGATGCCCGGCGTGGTGGTCATGCTGCTTGGAACGGGAATTCAAGCGGACTGGGAAGCCTTCGATCCGACTTTCCGCGCCATGCTATCAGACTTTCACCTGATCAGCGCCTTTACCCCCACCCCTCCGCAGAGTTAGCGATGCGTGCCACTTTCCGCTTGATCTCCCTTCTGCTGCTGCTGAGCCTACTGGCAGCCTGCCAGTATCAGACCACTTTGCCAGGCCGAAGTGAGGCGCCCATCTACAAGCCGCCGCAGGTCCAAACCTCCACGCCCTCGCCGACAGCCACGCCCGAGCCAATAAATTACATCCAAACCGGCAGCCCGCTCCAGGTGAGTGCCGGTATGTATTCCTTTGAGCCTGTCACTGTGTGGGACGAAAGCGGAGTGCCGCTCGCAATTAACATCAAAGACACCCGCGTCACGCTCAGCAACGCGGAGGAGAGCCTCTTTTTCAGCCTTGCAAGTGAACCGGCGCCTTCAGGTTCCACCTCCCAGGTCTGCCTGGATACGATCCTTCAGCGCATGGTTGCAGATATTTCGGATATTGACTACAGCGAACCCGCTCCCCTGGCAACCCAGGCAGGCACGGGGCTGCAGGTCCAGCTGCAGGCAAAGGTCTTCAGCCAAACCTCGATTGGCGCTCTCCAGGTGATCCAGGCGAACCAGCGTTGTTTCAGCTTGCTTGGTCTTGCCACCTCCGAGGATTCCTCCTCGCTTTGGGAAGTTTCGGGCGCGCCAATCATGAGCCGCTTGCAGGAATCTGTGCGCTTCCTGGAGGCTTCGCAATTAATGTACTGCGACGTGGCTAAAGATGCCAGCTATGGCTACTCCCCCGAAAATCCGATCCGAACCGGAAACATTAACCTCTACGATGGGCGCACCCGCCAGGAGACCTACCTGCTGACCTTGCGCGGACCAAACTACGAAGAAGTCTTCTTCACGCGCCTTTCCCCTGAGTTTAACGAGCTGGGCATGATCGTCGACCCCTATCGCATCGAATACGCCGGGATTCCGCAAGCCGTCGTGCTGTATTTTGACATGAACTCCTTCGAATCGCTTTTTGCCCCCCAGGGTTTCACCTGTGAGGCCGCCTTCCCCATCTCAGCTCCATAAACGAGATCGCCGCTAATGTTCAAAAAATACCCCCGTCAATTCTGGTTAATGCTGCTCGGTCTGATCATTTCATCCACCGGCACCACCATGGTCTGGCCTTTTTTAACCATCTACGCCAGCGAAACGCTTAGCTTGCCCATGGCGGCAGTCACCAGTCTGATGAGCATCAACTCGCTTTCCGGACTGAGCGCCTCAATCCTGGCTGGCTCGCTGGTGGACCGCCTTGGACGCAAAAGCGTCATGGCTGTGGGACTATTTGGCGCCGCGCTGGCATACTTAGGCTACATCCAGGCCAGTTCTTACTGGCATTTTGCGCTTCTGATGTTAGCCTCGGGTCTCTTCAACCCGCTCTACCGACTCGGATCGGATGCCATCCTGGCGGATATGCTCAGCCCTGCTGATCGTGTGCAGGGGTATAGTATCTTTCGCATGGGGCGCAATATTGGCGTGGCGCTCGGACCCATCATCGGCGGGATAGTGCTCTCCAGCAACTACAGCATCGGCTTTACTCTCGCGGCACTTGCGCTGGCGCTCTACGGGCTGATCACCCTCTTGTTCCTGCGCGAAACCCTCGTGCGGGATCCCGATGCCAAAGGTGAAAGTATCAGGGATCAGATCCATGTCTACCGCCAGGCGTTCAGCAACAAGCCATTTGCCCACATGGTTGGCGCCTTCACCCTGATGGAGATCTGCGCGGCTTTGATGTGGGTGCTGTTGGCAGTCTACCTCAAACAAAATTTTGGAGTGATGGAATCGACTTATAGCTGGATTCCAACCACCAATGCCCTGATGGTGGTTTTTCTGCAGGTATTCGTGACCCGATCCATAATTTCCTACCGCGATACGCAGGTGATGCCCATAGGCGCGATTTTTTACGTGGCAGCGATGCTGATCGTGGGGGTTAGCAGCCATTTTTGGGGTTTCTGGCTGGCAATGGTTGTGATGACGTTTGGCGAGCTGATCACCGCCCCAACCGCAACCACCTTTGTAGCAAACCTGGCTCCGCTGGATCAGCGCGGACGCTACCTGGGAGTCTTTGGGCTTACCTGGCATGTTGCCATGGCGATTGGTCCATTTGCGGCGGGAGTTCTGACGGATGCGTTCGGTATGCGTTCGCCCTGGTTCGCCGGCGCGCTGGTTGGCGCACTGGCTGTCTATGCGTTTGCGATGTTGGACAAAAGCAGAACACGCTACAAGTTAACTTCCTGACCAGGTTGCCGGTGGAGTAGGTTGGCGCTGTTTTATGGGGAATTATCTCCCGTGCCCGCAAAGCAGTGTGTGCACCATTCCAGGTATGAGATGGAACGGGACAAGCCGCGTTCCCTACAAAATATAACTCGTAGGGAATGGTCTTGCGCCATTCCGTTTGTGCAGCGGAACGGGACAAGCCACGTTCCCTACGACGAAGCAATACCCACAGGGCACGATGTGACAGATGAGGACCCACCTCCCGGATTCGTAAATAGCAAAGCAGACTGTAGGGTGGGTCCATGTGCCCGCGAAGCAGGGTATGGCGTCAAAAAGTTTTAACCTACCTGAGATTCGTTACAGCCAACCCACCACACACAATCATGCAGGTTATCCCAATTGGTGGGTTGGGTATAACCTATTGGGTTTCGGCTGAGATCCCCTGACCCCAACCCACCCTACGCCTCGTGCTGTTCCCTACGAAGAAGCAATCTACATTGCTGGCGAACCAAAATACTTGAGGTATCAGGATCATCGTCAAAATTCACAAAGTGTATGTCAACCGCTCAGATTACTTGATAATAAAGAGTTTAGATTGCTTCGTTCCTCGCAATGACAGATAATGATCCACATCCCTGGTTCGCAGACTTTTACGTTACCCGTAGGGAATGGTCTTGCGCCATTCCGGGTAAGAGGCGCAACAGACCACCCGATGCCCATCATCTATCTGCCCCTTGACATCCCCTGGATAAGCCATGATAAAATAGAACATATATTCTATTATTGCGGGTGATCAATTGACACAGATGTTTGTCTTTACTCAAAAAGGGGAGGTGCAGGTGCGGGAGGTTTCTGAGCGGCCAGAATTCGTGGTCCAAACCATTAACCGCGGCGACTGGGAATGCTACCTGCCCTATGAACCCTCCCCCACCCAGGCCTGGCAGGCTGTGCGCGTGAACCACCTGGTCGTGGTTACGCCGCTGACAACCCCGGACGATTATCCACAGATCAGGCTCACTCCGCGTGAATTTCAAACCCTACAGGGGCTGTGCTCAGGGAAAAATGCCGCCCAGATCGCTTACCAGCTCCACATCCAGGCGCGCACAGTTCACCGCCACTTCAACAACCTGCGCGCTAAGTTTAAATCCAAAACGCTGGCCGAGCTCTTAGCCAAAGCTGCCGCTCTGGACCTCGTCAGACCTGACCTGGATGAGTTGTTCGATTAGCTTCTGGTAAAAATTCTGAAAGGTTTAGCCGGCTTCGGGCGGTGGCTGCGTGGGTTCTGGCTGCAAAGTTACGGCATCCCATAAAGCTTTAGCGATCGTCAACGCCGCCTCCGGATGCCCAAGCTCGGCTGAAGCCCGCGCGATCTGGTTGAGCCTGATGCCGCCCTCTTCCAACCAGTAAGACACAATTGCCCTGAACTCTCCCACATTCTGCACCAAAGCCCCTGCCTGGTGACTGAGCAGATAGCGCACGTTGCCCTCCTCCTGACCCGGCAGGTAGTCAATCAGCAGGATTGGCAAACCAGCAGCCAGCCCTTCCGAGAGGATCAGTCCGCCAGCCTTCGTCACCAACACATCCGATGCCATCATCCACTGGGGCACATTCTTTTCAAAGTTCCGCACTTCCAGCGTGAACTCATAGTGGCTGCCGAGCAAATCCTGGTAAAGCTCATCGTTCCCGCCGGCAATCACCACAGCCTGCACCGGAGTTGCGACGTGTTCCAATGCCTGGAGATATTCCTGCAGATTGCTCACGCGGCTGCTGCCAACAAAAAGCAAGGTCAGGCGGCTTGGGTCAAGCCCGAGCGAGCCGCACAAAGCTTGCTTATCCACCCGGTTGAGGGCAAAATCCGGGCTGACCGGTATTCCCGAGATCACCAGCTTATCTTCAGGCACGCCGCTCTCAAGCGCTTTCACCTTGACCCACTCATTCGCGATGTAGAACCGATCAGGCTCAGGCGAAAACCAAAGCGAGTGCACATTTGCCAGATCGGTCACGACGGTGAAGGCAGGAATTTTAGGATCGGCTTCCTGCAGCACTTTACCAATTGGATTGTTAAACATCTCATTGGTATTCAGAATCAGATCCGGCTTGAACTCATAGATCGTATCCGCCATGATCTTCTGAAGCATGAGGGTCAACGCCCCTTCCACTACTTCACTCACCAGGCGCGAATCGCTGACCCCGTAACTAAGGCGGTAAAGCCCTGGGCTGAAGCGCACACTGCGATCGTATCCCTTCTCGATTGGCTTCATTACTGTGGGGGTATGGGTTTCCTGGATCGGGTTGGAAACCAAACTCTCAACCTGGTCCGGATACAAAATATCAAGCGCTTTCGCAACGGAAAGTGCCGCGCTGCGATGCCCATAACCGGCATCACTGGTAACAATCAAGAAACGTTTCTTCTGCATAGTTTTATCTCAAGCCCTGCAATCGCAGGGTTGGTTTTAATCTCTGTCATCCAAGTCTGACACGGAATCGATTATACCGCCGGGTGATAAAACTAATGCAGCTGTTAAAAAACCGAATAGTTTGTGGTCATGAGAATTCTATGCAATCCTGAATGAAAGAAGCTCCGAGACAGAGATTCTCCTCATCATTCAGCACTCACTTGCAGCGCAATAAACACCTAAAAATAACACAGTGAAAATTACGCAAAGGCTGCGCCGCAGTGAAAATCTATAAAGAAAGATGACCTACAAAAGAAAAACGCTTACTTCTTGTCCTTCTTCTTGCCCTTCTTTTCTTTCTTTTCCTTCTTTTCTTTCTTTTCCTTCTTTTCCTTGTCCTTGCCCATATCTTCCTCCATTTCTTCGAGTTTAATTTCGTCAGGTTCCCAGAAACTGATCAAATCACCGGCCGTAGCCTTGGTGAGATCAGCCCAGTGCTTGATATTCAGTACAAGATAGGCTAAAGAGCCCGTTGGCAGCGCATCCACCTTGCCGTCCAGTAACTGCAGGAGGGCTTCCAAGCCGGGGTTATGCCCGACTACCATCACGCGTTCGATCTCATCAGGCAGTTCATTCAGCGCGGTGATGTAATTCTCAGGTTCACCCATATAGAACGGGTCAACAAACTTGATTTCACCTTTGAACCCGGCTTCCTCAGCAACTAATTCAGCCGTCTGCCTGGCTCTTTTCGCCGGAGATGATAGGATAACCTGGGGCACTAATTCAGTCATCGTGAGTACCTTGCCGATCAGACTGGCAGCCACTTCTCCACGGTGCTTTAGTGGGCGGTCGAAATCCTTCAATTTTTCATTTTTCCAACTGGATTTTGCGTGTCGCAGTATTAACAATGTTTTGGTCATTTTCTCGCTCCCGAAAATAGCCTTTTGTGTAGAACTCTAAAAATCATAACATAAGAATCGCAATTAATTTGTTAAGATTCATAGCAAACTTTAAACAAATCCGCGTTGCGCTGGAACCCCATCCGCCTAAGCTACAAATAAACTGCTTCCTTTTTTTGCGTTACAATGCCAGCAGGAGATCAAGATGATTTTCTTGACATATGACATTAATCTTTTGCTATTGGTCACAGGCTTCGCCTGGATAATTGCCCGCCTGATCCGCTTCGCGATCCACAAGCGCAGCAGCTTGCTGCGCGAGCTCACACTGACCATGCTGTTTCTATTCCTTTGGTTTCTGATCCAACGCACACTTGAACCCTTTGTGCTGGTGCTTGACCGCACACCCGAACCGCCCAACCTGGTGCCCCTGCGGGGTTTGGTGTTGATGCTGGAGCGAGCTATTGACGTCGACCACAGATTTACCTGGTTTATCGTAGCCATCAATATTCTGGGTAATGTCCTGATTTTCATTCCAATTGGGTTCCTGGT
>DJGU01000046.1 GCA_002432795.1 Anaerolineaceae bacterium UBA5838 | reverse complement strand
TCGAAAACTGAGAAACTCAGGAGAAAGGAGTGCGGCTTTTTGTATCACCCTAAAACGGACAATTAATAATTAGAGGGCACGCTGAAACAGGCTATTTTCCCACATAAAATGGATTGGGGCTTTTTGTGTGTACTAACCTCAAGTTTTACTGCGCCGGAAGTTTGGGTATAATTTTGGCGAAATCCATGCTTTTTGGGTGTATGGATGTTTTTAATGCGCTTATTTTAATGAGCCTTTTTATTTGAACGAATGATATATTAACAGTAGAAATTAATCTGTACGTGAGGCCAACTTGCAAAAGTATTTTAAAGAGTATGAATGGTCCAATATAAGCGCTATGCTGCGCAATCTAAAATCAGATCCGGAAATCTGCACCGATGATTTTAATGACCGCCTGGTCATAATTACCGGTGCAACCTCAGGTATCGGATTTGCTGCCGCAAAAAAATACGCATCTCACGGCGCTGAAATCTTAAGCATCAATCGGAATGAACAAAAATCGATCGATTTTTGTGAAGCCATAAAGAATCAGTACGGCACCAAATGCGCCTATTGGATTGCTGATCTCTCACGGCTTTCCGAAGTCCATGCTGTCGCAGAGAAACTGGCTGCTTTGGAAACTAATATTGACGTGCTGATCCATAACGCTGGTGTTTTTAACACAAAGAAGATCATCACAGCAGATAACCTCGAAGCCGTGTTTCAAACAAATTACCTGAGCACCTTTATCTTGAATTATTACCTCAAGGAAAAATTCATCAAGCAAAACAGCGGGCGAATCCTGTTTGTGAATTCTGAAGCCCACAGATTTGCCGCATGGGGCTTGCACCTGGACGATCTTGCCTGGGATAAACATGCCTATTCAGGATTAAAAAGCTATGGAGCCGCAAAATTAGCCCAATTACTGTCCATGATAAAACTCAATGAGTATTTTGTTGGTACAGGGGTTACCATAAACGCGATGCACCCTGGGAATGTAAAGACGAACAGCGGACAAAATAACGGTCCGATTTATAAGTTTTTCAAGAAGCTGGTCGTTGATAGATCGGCGAAATCTGCCGACATCGCAGCAGAAGCACTCTATTATTTGGGCGTTTCCAAAAACCTGGAAAACATTTCCGGGAAATTTTTCAATCTTACAACGCAAGAAGAACCTGCGCCTCCGGCGCTGGATAAGGATGCCGCGGAAGAGCTCTGGGCTTTAAGTCTTAAATTAGGTGAAGTGAAATGACAGAAGAAAAAACAAAAGTCGTGATTGTTGGCGCGGGTATGGCAGGGCTCACCGCCGCCGCGTATCTGATGAAGGAAAACTATGAGGTTTTAGTCCTGGACAAGAACGATAAGTGCGGTGGATTGCTGCGGACAATTCAATCCGGTGACTTTTTCTTTGATTCAGGTCCAAGGGCTTTTGTGAATTCCGGGATCATGAAGCCGATGTTGAAGGATTTGGAGATTGATGAGGAATTCCTGGAAAATAAGATTTCCATCGGCGTTGAAGACCAGATCTTCCGGGTTGAGTCCATGGATTCTTTAAAAGAATATGAAAAGATGCTGATCAATCTCTACCCTGAAAGCACGGATGACATCAAAAAGATCATCCCCATTATGAATCAGCTTTCGGAATACACCGGAGTTCTATACGAATTTGACAATCCGAATTTCACGCACTTGATGAATGATAAAAATTACATATTTAAGAAACTGATCCCATGGACATTCAAGTTCCTCAACACGCTTATAAAGTTTAATCAGTTTAAGATGCCCATGGAAGTTTTCATGGCTCGATTGACCGATAATCAATCGTTGATCGATATCTTGATCCAACATTTTTTCAGAAAAACGCCCACATATTTCGCGTTGGGTTATTTTTATGTTTACTTTGATTATTTTTATCCCAAAGGCGGAACTGCCGCGGTGGTAGATCTGTTGAAAACCAAAGTACTGGATGGGGGCGGGGAAATAAAACTGAACAAACAGATCGTGTCGGTCTATCCAGCAGAAAAGACGGTGACTGATTCGTCTGGCGAAAGCTATTCCTATGATCAGTTGATCTGGGCAGCAGATTTGAAATCACTCTACCGATTTCTCAATCCTGCGAGGTTGGAAGCGGAAATCTCCGCAAAAATTGAAACTGAATCCCAGGCCATGCTTGCATCAAAAGGCGCTGAATCGGTCTTTATTTTGTTCCTCGCGGTAGACCGACCGACCTCCTATTTCCAGACCAAAGGCGGGGAGCACATGTTCTACACCCCCTCAAGAATGGGGTTAGGCCAGACCATGCGATTGGAAAGAGAAAACCTCGTTAAAGATTTTGAGAGTAAAACCAAAGAAGAAGTCTTTGAATGGGTGGATCAATACTGCGCATTGAATACCTATGAAGTTTCCATCCCTGCTCTGCGCGACACTGCTATGGCGCCCGAAGGGAAAACGGGCGTGATGATCAGCTGCCTCCTGGATTACGACGTGGTCGAGAAAATCGAAAAGGCCGGCTGGTATGGGGAATTTAAAGAAACCCTTGAGAATCGCATCACCTCTATTTTTTCCGAAAGCATTTATCCGGGCATAGCAGATGACATCCTATTCAAGTTCTCATCGACACCGCTGACGATCAAACAAGTCTCCGGGAGTTCTGAGGGCGCAATTACTGGCTGGTCATTTGAAGGGAATGTGCCTGTTGTGAATAAACTGGCGGATATTCCAAAATCAGCCCTGACTCCAATCCCCGAGGTTTATCAGGCTGGGCAATGGGCGTATTCCCCGGCAGGGGTACCGATAGCGATGTTGACGGGTTGGTATGCCACACAGAAAATATTAAAAGAAGCAAAGCGATCCCGCGGCAAATGAAAAGGGGTAGCCGTGCATGGGCTGAAATTCGAAAGCAATGCCAGGCCTGCGGACATAGAACTTTTAACCAGATAACGGGATGAAAAGGAGCCCGATATGACTGTGAACGCAATAACGATAGTAACAATTGGGTTTCTGATCATGGAAGCTTCAAATGTCATCATGCTCTATTTTTTTCCGGACTCAAAATATGCGAACAGCGTGGGGGTTTTCAAGGCTTGGGAAAAGACAAAAACAGACCCCAAGCTGCATGAATTTGCCAGGTACATGGTCAATTGGGTTGCGGGGACTAAATTAATCGTCATCCTGCTTTTGATCGTGATCCTTCTAACCGCGCGTGAGCAGACCTTGATCCTTACAGCCGCCGCAATGGTTATCTCGATCGCATCGTTTTTTTGGAGGCTTTTCCCGATCATTCGGAAAATGGATCGGAATAATCAGATCGATCCCAAAAATTACTCCGCCACTTTAGGCTGGATGATACTGGTCTTTATCGCCTCCTTTTTAGCCGCAATTGTGATCACAGTCGTCACTGCTAAATAATCGGAACACCCCTATACTTTAAGGAAAGGAAATCTTATGCCTCGCGTATCGCTCAACCAAACAGCTCCAAACTTCACCCTGCCCGATTTCTCCGGGAAGGACTTTTCCCTGGCCGAACTGAAGGGTCAGAAAAATGTGCTGCTGGTGTTCAACCGCACCTTTGCCTGACCATTCTGCCAAAAGCATATGGCGCAGTTGCGTCATGACCACACTGAATTTGTATCCCGCGACGTAGCCGTCGTAGTCGTCGGCCCTGAAGACGCCCAGGGCTTCTCAGCTTACTTCCAAAAAGAAGACCTGCCCTTCATCGGGCTTCCTGACCCCAAAGCCAGCGTATTGAAGCTCTATGGGCAAGAGGTGAACCTCTTCAAGCTGGGGCGCATGCCCGCCCAGGTGCTGATCGACAAGGAAGGCGTCGCACGCTTTGTGCACTACGGGCACAGCATGAGCGACATCCCCAGCAATGAGGAAATCCTGGCGCTGGCAGATGAAATCAATCGAAAGAATTAATGTCAAGGTTGAAACCTTCTGATTATTTTTGAGGACAATGGTATGTTTTGCTTTTTGTCAGATTTGGACGCTTGCTTTCTAGAAGGAATTTGCAACAAGGATAGTTGGTGACCAACATCGAAGCAAAAAGCCTTTTATTCGCTGGAGGTGAGTTTTACTACGACGACCAGTGGAAAACTGACCTGCCAAGCTTCCCTACCCAGGGGACAACTTTCCTGAACGGCGGCAAAGCTTGCTTGACGGTCATCTGCAATTACCTGCGCGACCATGGCATCAGCCGGGTATTATTGCCGGCATACCTCTGCCCAACTATCGTCGACACGTTTGAATCTTGCGGTTTAAGCTGCGATTACTACAACATTTTCCCGGATTTCTCAATAGACCCCAAAGACCTTGAACGTCACCTTGCCGATAAGCAAGCGGTATATTTCATCAACTACTTTGGATTCTCACCCAGCCTTGAGATCCTGAATTATTTGTCTGAGTTGCAGCGTGCTGGGAGAATCGTGATCGAGGATAACGCCCAGGCAGGATTTTTAACCCGGGTCACAGGTAATTTTGCGTATAACAGCATGCGCAAACTCTGCCCTTTCGATGGCGGCTACCTTAAAACCGCTCACGACATCAAGCCCTACCTGGCAGCCTACATAGGCAGAGAAAACCATCGGCTGCCGCTTATTCGTCAATACCGCAGCCAGTTGAGAGATTACTTATTTGAAGACATCGGCGACCGCGAGTCGCTTGAGTCACTGTTCGCACTGGCCGAGTCGTATTACGCGAGAGATAACGTGGTTCTGGGGGATGAGCAGGAGCGCCATGAGATCGAACATCTCGATTGGTCAGTCATCAAGCAGGTTCGGCGCAAAAACTACACCAGGCTCTTGAGGTCAATTGCCGGGCTTAGTTCAATCTCACCAATCTTTCCTGCCCTTCAGCCTGACAATATGCCTTTGGGCTTGCCAGTCTACGTCAGCAACGGCTTGCGGGACCCATTGAATGATTATCTGGGTGAGAATGGGATTGGTCTGACGATCCATTGGGAAGATCTGGCCTCTGACCCCCGGCTCAATGGCAACGCGCTTGCGGTGGAGATGACCAGCAAGATCCTGACCCTGGCAATTGACCAATATACCAGCCAGGAACAACTGGACTTTCTTTCTCAAAAAATCACTGACTTCATGGCTACTGTAAGCCTTTGTTAATCCCGCAGGGTTGTTAAATTAACCATTAACTGACTGCAAGTAGCTGACTGACACCAATATAAACAAAAAAAAGAGGCTGCCAAAAAATAAACAGCCTCTTCTTGTTCTCTGCAGTTATCTATGGCAAAGTATTGCTCGCCGCAAAATCATCCCCCAGCACCACCACAATATGGATAGGCGCGTTGGGGTCATAGGCATAAATAACCCGATAGGGTTGAGTTACTGCCAGAAAATCAACCAGGTAGTGCAGGGTATAGGGCTTAGCACCGTAGAAAGTGACCGTGGTATAGGTGGAATATGCCGCTTCGCCCTGTTCAACCACATTGATAGCCTGACTTTTCAGGTATTCTGCGGTTCTCTCAGCCAAATTCGGGGTGCTGGAGCCATTAAAAACAGAGACCGTTGCCGCTTCCTCCGCCAGCACATTCAGCAGGACGGTGGGATCCTGGACGTCGATTGCCCCTCCTCCTCCAAATACACTGTCACGTAAATCACGAATGCGATCCGGTATTGGTCGTAAAATCGCCAAACCATCGGGGGAAGTGCCAGAAGACACATCCTGCCAACCAATAGCAGTATTGACGATCTGGTCGCGCGGAATATCATTGAGCACTTTTATGCCAAGCTGAATAATCTGTTCGAGGGATAAATTAGTGCGGATGCCCTGGGAAAGGCTGGCATAAAGTTCTGGCGCGCGCTGGATCAACTTGGGCAGCATGTTGAACTCCAGGATGCGGTCGCGAATAGCCAGAATCACCTGCTGCTGCCGCTGCGAACGGGAAATATCGCCGCCGGTTGGCTCGCGGTAGCGCACGTATGCCAGCGCCAGGTCGCCCGGAAGGGTGTAGGTGCCCGGTTCCAGCCATTGTGAGAATTGTGTGTCAATAATATTTAGCTGCACTCTCTCGGTTGAGGTAATCTTGACGCCGTCAATTTGATCGATGAAGCTGACAAAAGCATCGAAATCAATCTGGGCGTAGTAATGAACAGGCACACCGAGCAGATTTTCAACGGTCTTTGCAGCCAGCGCCGGACCACCTCCAGGCAACTGAAAACTTTCACCAATGCTGTAGGCAGTGTTAATCTTGCCGTAATCCGAGCCGGGGATCTTTACCCACAAATCGCGCGGAATGGAAAGCATGCCAGCAGTGTTGTTGACCGGATCGAGTGTAAAAAGAATCATGGTGTCGGTCAGCGGGTTAGCGGCATCAGGGCTGCGGGCATCAATGCCCATTACCAGGACATTAACACGGGATTTGCCATCCCACGCATCCGGCATGGTGAAGGTGTCGAGCGGAGGAGCCGTTGGGGTTGGGGTGATCCCGGGTTCGAGCGAAACGTTTGGGTCAGCAGTAGAATCGTTCAGTATAGGCGCGCCGCCCGGATTGAAGATTGTTGCCGTGGCAATAAAATTGCTGCTGAAGCGGAACAGGAAATATCCGCCCAGTACGCCCAAAACCAGGAAGACGATCAACGCAACCAAGGACTTCCCGCGAGGAAGTTCCCAATTTTTCTTATCTGTATTTGTCATAGGTCCTTTAATCTGGCACGCTTTCGCTTAGACCGGCATGGGAGGAGGCACGGGCAAGTCTTCCTTCTCGGTAGCACGCCACTTATCGCCTTCATCAATGCGCATGATCAAAATGCCATCCCAGATGGGGTATTTTCTGCCGCAATCCTGGCATATCAGCCAATATTCGCCAAACATTTCCAGTGTGCCGGCATTCTCTTTTACGCAAACGGGACAAGCCAGTTTGTCGAACAATTCTTTACTGATCACATCAGCCTCCATCATATACCTTCGGAATAGTCTTCCGATGGCGGATAAATTTTACCATAGGGCAGCTTTGGCTCGCCCAAGTTTAGCGGTCGCCAATATCTGTGCCTGGACCATAATTATACCCATCAGGCCAGGGAACATAGGTGGTGTGAATGTAATCGGTGAAATAAAGCGACCCGTCTTTGTAGACGTTGCGCTGCACCGAAACACTCGCGCCATTCACTGCCCAGTCCACCTGCTTGATCGTGCCGGTTGGCAAAGTCGGGTCCTCGCGATAGATCGGTTCGGGGGGCGGGGTGACGTTGGTGACACCCGTGGTATTCCAATCCACGCTGCGTCCATCGCTGGTGGAATAAAACTTCCAGGTGAGCGAGTAATCGGTGGCATAGGTTTCCATCAGGATCCAATAGGGCGTGTCGTTGCGGAATTTGAAATCCACAACCGGCACGTAGACCGTGGCATCCAGACCAGCCAGGTTGGTATTCACCCAGCCGTTGGCATCTTGCTCATAATAGCTGACGCGATAAGCATGCGGATACCGCTCCACGATCGGGAACCCGGCAAAAAACGCGGTTCGGAACAGCGTGGTGCTCACCTGGCAAACACCTCCACCCACCCCGCGTACCGACTGATCACCCACGATGATAATCGCTTCGGCATAGCCGTTTTCAAGACTGATGTCGGTCAGGTATTTTGCCATGGAGAAAACTTCGCCGGGCGCAACCATAACGCCATAGAAGCTGGCTGCGGCTGTACGAATATTCTGAATTCGATCCGCGGACGAGCCGTAATAATAAGAATGACCTTCATAAATGAGCTCAGTAATACCCAGGCTGGCAGCCGTCGTGTCGTCTTTCACGGCCGGTTCGACATCCCGCATGACCAGTGTAGCCTCGTGCTGCCCCGCCTGGAGCTGGTCGATGATCTGGTCTACACTTCGTTCAAGGTCGAGAGCTTTACCGATAACGGCATTCTGGACAACCTCAATTTCTCTGCGTTCGTCGTTAAAAAACATGCGCGCGTTCACAGGCTCCACCCGCAAAGAGGGCGCAATGCTGCCGAGGTAATTAAGCAGAGACTGGCGATTGAGGCTGAGGCGATACCCAGCCGTGCCATCCTCAGTGTAGCGTTCAAGCTGAAGCAGGCTTGCCAGGTCCTGTGCTTTGATCACCCAGGGGCCTGCCCCAAAATTTGGGTCAGCTGGCTGGATGGTGAAATCCTGGCTGAGGATGCTCTTTGCCAGATCGGCGGTAGCCTGTACGTCCATGATAACAGGAGTGGTTTCTTCAATAACCAGCGGGATTGTGCCGTTTATCTGCGTCAGAAGATAGGGTTCCAGCTTTTTGAGCGTGGCTGGGATGTTGAGCCTGCGCCCCACCTGACCCGCGCTGACCTGCACTTGTGTGCCCTCCAGGATGATAGCAGCTTCAATCACGGGCTGGTCGATCTGCCTGGCGATCTCCTGCAGCACCGCGTGCGCTTCGCGCTGGTCATAGACCACGCTCGGGTCGATGTTTACGCCCGACTTCATAGCCAGGAATTGACCGCTCAGGTCTGCCAGCAAGCCCTGCCCCCGACCCACCTTATAAGCCTGCTCCACAGCACCAATCGGCTCAAAGGTGTAGCCCAGTTGAGCAGGGTTGAAAGCCCAGCGGGAATCTCCATCGCTGAAGAAAATCTGACCTTGTTTGGGGTAAGTAAGGCTTGCGTTAAGTTTAACCACAGCCTGCCCAACCGTGAGTCCTGAAAGGTCAGTGCCATTCACTGAAACCCCTGGAAAGATGACGTTTTCGTGTTTGGCTTCAAATCCAAACACGATCGCAAAGAGAGCTGCAAGCGCCAGGAGAAAGCCAAAAATAAAAACAAAGCCGATTTGTTTATGTGTGTGTGCCCGCTTGGCGGGGATGGTAGCTAAGGGTGCTACCGGGATTGGAGCGGTATCTTCTGTCATAATCATCCCAGATTATAGTTTAGGCGGTTGAAGTTAATCAACCTGAGGGTGCAGGCTTTGAGCTGCAGGTTTTATTCCTGTTTATCAGACGCTGAAACAGGAATTTGGTTCCCTTTTAGCTGATTTGCTAACATTTCGCTGATTATCCGTCATCGCGGGCGAAACACGGCGATCTCCAGATGATCACCTGTAGGCCGGATTGCACTGTTCATTCCGGCTTTTGGTCACGCAAAAGCAACCGCCTCATGCGTAGGGCGGAATGCGCCTCATTTGCGCATTCCGCCACAATACATGCTCTGGATGATCACCTGTAGGCCGGATTACGCTGTTCATTCCGGCTTTTGGTCACGCAAAGCAACTACCTCATGCGTAGGACGGAATGCGCCTCATTTGCGCACTCCGCCACAATACATGCTCGATTGTCGGAGTGAGCCCGCAACCAATTCGAAATAATGTAAGTTCTGTTGGCGGTCTCATTCCGACCTGCATCCTTGTTTTCCGAAAGCTTAATTGCGTATTCCAATCGGGCAATCCCAGCAGCACTATCAAGGCAACCCTGATAAAACAGCCATTTTCTAAAGCTGGAATATAATAAAGCAAGAAGTCAGAAGAAGTCGCAATAGATCTCATGAATAAAAACACTCTCAAGCATACCCTGCCGGCAATTCTTAGCTTCTGTCTGTTATTGTGCTTTATCAGCCCCGCCCTTGCCGGCAATATGCCGCAGGAAGCGACCCCCGAGGTGCAGCAGCAGCCCACCACCGTGCCAACCCTGCCGGTTGAGCTTTACTCTCAAACCGCCACGCCAGGGCTGGATGGCGGCATTCGCCATACGGTGCTCGAAGGCCAATTCTTGGACACGATCGCGACAATGTACGGTATCACGCTGAACGAACTGCTAACAAAGAACAATCTGACCGCAGACACAATTATCTTCCCTGGAGACATCCTGATCATCCGGGAGGGCGGTGAAATTAACCTTGGTCAGCCAACAGGAACGCCCGATGCGCCAGCACAAATCCTGACCCCTGTGCCCACGCAATCGCCCACCCCCACTCTTGCCCTGGTCCAGGCGGAGCTCACACCAGAGCCAGCGCCAATGGAAGACCCAGGCGTATTCACTCGCATCATGAACAGTGATGCCAAATTTCTGGCATTAGGGGTGTTGGGATTGGTGATTTTCGGGGTCGTCCTGCTGGTTATCAGCTCACGGCGCATCCAGTAGTTATTTCAAATCACAACATGCGCGCCATCCACCGCCTGGCAGATTTCAATCCGTGTCTCTCGCCCGCTTTTTTCCAAAACCTCAGCCTTTAACCAGGCTACAAAGTCATCCAGACCGTTCCGATCCACCAGGTTGACCGTGCAGCCGCCAAAGCCAGCTCCTGTCAGGCGTGCGCCGTAGCATGCCGGATGACTGCCAGCCAGTTCCACCAGTAAATCCAGCTCAGGGCAGCTAACGCCATACAAGTCGCGCAGGGAGGCGTGGGTGGCAGTCATCAGTTCGCCAAAACCAGCGCTGTCGCCTTCCGTCAGGCAGGCAATCGCGCGCTCAACACGCGCCATTTCCCCCACAACGTGCAATGCCCTCCGCGCGACTCGTTCGGGCAGCTCGGGCAGGTGAGCTTGCAAAAACTCCGGAGTGACATCCCGCAGGGAAGTCAGGCTGCTGGACCAGGTTTGCAAGCGCTCAACAGCCTCCTGGCAATCCGCGCGCAGGGTATTATAGGCGGAGCCAGCCAGGCTGCGCCGAACGCCGCTGTCAGCAATCACGATGGCCGCATCAATCGGCAGAGGCAGGGTATGCCATGCAAGACTGCGCGTGTCCAGTGCCAGAGCGTGTCCAGCTACACCAAAAGCACAGGCAAATTGGTCCATCAGCCCGGCTTTAACCCCCACATATTGGTTTTCGGCTTTCTGGCAGAGTTTTACCAGCTCCATTTTCGGGATGTCCCACTCCCCAGCGATCTGCCAGGCCAGGGCAAAGCCCATCTGAATCGCAGCCGATGAGCTCAAGCCTGCGCCAATCGGGATTTCTGAGCTGTATCGCACCCTCATCCCCTTCACAGGAAGCCCGGCTTGCTGCAGCACCCAGGCGACCCCTGCAGGATAAAGCGCGAAGGCTGGCAGGGGTTGACCATCCAGGTCCTTTTTATCTGCCAGATTCTTCAGTGAGAATGCCGTCTCCGCGTTCAGGTCGGCAGCCTGCAGGCGCACCACAGCTTCATCCAGCACATCCACCCTTAGTGTCGCATAGCGATCAATCGCCGCAGGTAAAACCACGCCATCGTTGTAATCCACATGCTCTCCCAAAAGGTTGACTCTCGCCGGAGAGTGGATCACAAAACTTTTAGGATTTACACTTTTGTTGCGCAGATTAGCCAGCAATTCAGGCAATTTGTTGCGTAAAGAATCAGCTACCAATGTTTCTTTTTTGGGATGTGAAAATTGCTTGATGCGTATTTCGCGCTTGAGTGCGGCACTGTGGTCGGGCACTTCTTCCACGTACACCAGCCTGCAAGGGCCATTCATGCGCGTGTACTTTGCCCCCGAGCCAGCATTATGCTGCTTAAGACGCCTGAATGGATCAGTGCTCCAGCCCGTATAGTACCTTCCGTTAGCGCACTCAAGCATGTAGCAATAGTAAGGCATGGGCTACCTTAGCGATTGATCAGGAAGCGGGCAATTGCCATGACTGGCTCGTGAACAAGCTTTCCAATCAGGTCAAATCCCAAGCTCGGCCCAACAAAAACCAGAAAGAGCAGGATCATGGGACTGTAGCGCCGGATGTCGTCAAGTACCGGCTGCCATGATCGGGGTAAAAAGAATGAGAGAACCTTCTCGCCATCCAAAGGTGCTAATGGCAGTAAGTTAAAGATGAAAAGCGTGATGTTTATCAGGACAAAGGTCAGCAGAAAATATCCAAGGGAAGGAAATATGTTTCCTGAGGGTTGGTAAATATTCACCAAACTGAAGCGCAGTGGGATTGCGGCTGCAAGCGCCAAAAGCAAATTGGTCAGCGGACCCGCCAGAGATACCCACATGACACCCGCAGGATTATTGCCGCGGATTATTCCAGGGTTGATTGGTACAGGTTTTGCCCAACCAAAGCCGGCAACAATCAACATCAAGGTGCCAAAGGGATCCAGATGGCTGAGCGGGTTGAGCGTCAGGCGTCCAGCGTCCGTGGCAGTATAGTCACCAAAACGGGCAGCCGTCCAGGCGTGCGCGTATTCGTGCAAAGTAAATGCGATTATCAAGGTTATTACTCTGGCAATAAGTGTAGGTGGGTCAAAACTCATTTATGCTCCAAAATCCCGATCAGGGTACCTTTAGCGATGGCGGGATTATAACATGTCAGTGTTATAATCCCGGTATGCTACCTGACATGCAACTTGGAGATAAAGTGACGCTGCGCAAGAAGCACCCCTGTGGTGGGTTCGAGTGGGAAGTGGTGCGGCTTGGTGCAGATATTGGGCTGGTTTGCCTGACCTGCAAACACCGCGTCCTGATCAGCCGGCGCGAGTTGAAACGCCGCCTGAAAAAACACACCCCAAAAGTTGAATCAAGCGATAGTAACTCCTGACGATCTCATTAAATCCTCGTGACCCATTACAATCAGAGCGTTTCCCGTCATCGCGAGGGAGCGAAGCGACCGTGGCGATCTGCCTTTCGTTTTCTTTCATTAACCGCTAGTCATAAGGCATGACATAGTGCCCGTTAGGGTATTGAGGGCACCTTGGGCATTGTGGCAGATAAGCGTGTCCTGTCCTCAATCAGCCGAAGACGGTAATCTGGGTGTTAATTGCCAGTGATTAATGGCGCGATGGCGGATTGGAAGCACATCAAGGTTTCTGCATGAGGGAGAGTACAGTGCTTTCAATCTCGCCCTACGCGCAGTCTCTCCACCTGGCCAATTTTTTGATTTCTTTAAAGAATGATGAAATCGATCACGCCGGGTTCAGCTTAGCAATAAAATATCTTTTCACCTGAGTTTCTCAGTTTTTGATATTTTTTGAATACTCTCTCGTTAGGAAGCTGTGTTCAGAGCACTAAAATGAGAAACTTCGGTGTGCAAACAGTTTAGATTTCTTCGCACCTCGCTATGACGGGAAAGGTCGTATAGAGACCTTCGGTCAATTCCCGTGCAAGGTCGCCCTGGATTAAAAACTAGGGCAGGTGAAACCGGCAAGATCAAGAGCTGTCATTGCGAACTTCTTTTGT
>DJGU01000028.1:48699-57896 GCA_002432795.1 Anaerolineaceae bacterium UBA5838 | reverse complement strand
TAAAATGAGAAACTCCGGTTTTATAAATTGCGCATTCTATAGAAATACTTGTCAACCAGGGCGTCGTTATGCAGCTTGATGCTGGGGTCCTCATAAGCAAGATGCCCATTGTAGTAAACATCTGGCTCAATACCTGATTCAAGAAGATTCTCACAGGTCTGCACCAGCAGAGCAGGCACAATGAAAGCGGCTGGTATGGTGGAGGTGGCTCCAACTTTCTGGGAGAGACCCGCAAGCTCAATCGCGGCGTCGCCATAAAGCGAGCAATTGTCGATCACGACATCTGCCACATCCTTCAGTTTCTTGCCGCTGCTGTGGTGGGTGGTAAGCTGATCGGCGTAGCTGATGTTGGTGATTGCTATCACAGGCACGCCCCGTTCTTTGGCTCCTAAAGCCACATCAATTGTGGCGGCATTGTTGCCAGAGTTGGAGATACAGATCATAGCATCTGGAGGAAGAACGCGGTTGTATTCCACGAGTACCCTGCCAATGCCCTCAAGCTTTTCAAGCTTGCTGGTTTTGGTAACTTCATTAACACCCGCCACAGCTGACTCAAAAATCGCATGCACGTTCGCTAATGTAGCAGCACGCCAAAACACATCCTCTGCTATCAGGCTGGAATGCCCCGATCCAAACAGATGAATGATTCCATTATCCTTGGTGGTGTTTGTGAGGATTTCCGCAGCCTTTGTGATATTGGCTTCTTGTGTCTTGAGAACATCCTCCACCACCTCCTGCATTACTTCAAAGTAGCGTTGCCAACTTCTCATCTGAACCTCCATCGTAAATTGTAGTGATTATATCCAAGCTTATTCGGTTCAGTGTAAATTGTGCGCTTAAAGATCAAAGTAAGAGTCTGCTAACGCACTTGAACTTTAACTACGGTCCTATTTGACAAGCCCTACCCTTTGGTTTATAAGTCAGGAATGAAATCTGCTTCCCGTTGCTTATTCATTCCGGTTATTCTCAGCCTCGTGCTTGCCAGTGGCTGCGGTCAGATCAAAACTCCGCCAGTGCCAACTGAGACAGCAATTGCCTCACCCACAGTTCAGGTTCCTGAACAGTTTTTTACTCCTGAAGCGGTCGCTGAAATTGCTCCGACCCCGGAGGCGTCCATAACAGACGCTGACCTTGCGCTGGCATTTGGCGATTTTCGCGAAGCCTATAAACTTTACTCAGGCACGCTTCCGCAAGACACAGATGAGTTCAAAGCCGCAGCGCTTTTTGGGCAGGGTCTGACCTTCTATAAACAGGAAGATTATTATCAATCCAGCCGCATTTTGAATGATCTGATCCAGAAGTACCCCACCACCTTGCCGGCTGCCAGAGCCCACCTCATCCTTGGCGAGATCGCCCTGGCAGATGACCACGCGGAGGATGCCTTAGCTGAATTTCAGGCTTATGCCGCAGCCCGACCTGGCGTAATTGACCACTACGTCTATGAAAAGATCGGCGACTTGCTGTACGAAGATGGGCAATTACAAGCGGCATTCGAGGCGTACAAAACCGCCTACCTGGCAGCCCCCTCAACAGACAATCTGTCCCTCGCCCAGAAGGTCGCGTCTGGTTACGCAAATCTGGGTCAAGACCAGGCTGCGATTGACATCTATAAAGAAATCTACTTTAAAACCGGCAGCGATTACACCAAGGCACAAATGGATCTTCTGATCGGGCACATTTTGATTGGGAGTGGACAGGAAGAAGAAGGCTATAGCTATTACCAGGATGCTGTCAATAATTTCCCCTACGCCTACGACAGTTACTCAGCCCTGCTGGCACTGCTGGATGCCAATCAGGAAGTCAATGAATTGCAGCGCGGATTGATCAACTACTACATCGGACAATATCTGCTTGCCATTGACGCCTTTGACCGCTTCATCGCGAATAGCAATGTGGATATCGACAAAGCCCTCTACTACAAGGGAATGGCCATGAGGGCGCAGGGTTTGGTTTTGGCGGGTCTTGAGTCCAACGAACGTGTGCAGGCAAATTTTTCTGGTGGAACAACTGAGGACAAAGCAGCAATTCAACTCTGGAGTGAGCTGATCACCAGTTATCCTACCAGCTCCTATCGCATGGACGCGATCCAAGCCATCATCGAGACCCAAAACCGCTACCTGGGGCAAATCCAGCTGGCAATCGACACCGCCCTCAGCCTGGCAGCAGAACTTCACTCTGACGCGGAAGCCCCTGATCTGCTTGATACTGCCGCAAGCTATCAGTTGTTTGATAACCAAAAGCAAGCCGCTGCGGAATCCTGGACGCGCATCGCGCTCGAGTTCCCAAGCTCCGAAAAAGCTTTCAACGGTTTGTTCTTTGGAGGCTCGGTTTATTACGAGCTGGGTCAGTTCGAAAAAGCGGCAGCCAATTTTAACCGCATAATTCCAATGAGCGCTGATCCTTTTGAACTTTCAGCAGCCTATTTCTGGCTGGGCAAAATCAGCAAGGCACAAGGGAAGGATGATGAAGCCCGGCTAAACTGGCAAGCTGCGATCAACCAGGCACCTTATGGGTATTACGGCATCCGGGCAGCCGAATTACTTGAAGGTCGCTCACCTTTCCAGGAGCCGGCGCAAATTAAGCTTGAACTTGACCTGCCAGATCTTCGCATCCCCGCAGGCGAGTGGCTGAAGACTGCCTTCAACCTCCCAATGAATACCAATCTGGATTACAGTTCGGAGCTTTTCAATCACCCAAGCTTTGTACGAGCCATGGAGTTTGACCGGCTTGGCTTATACGCGAAAGCTTCGTCTGAACTAAGTGCTCTACTCAATGAAAATCAGCATAACGCGCTGGACATTTTGAGACTCATCAAAGTATTCCTGGAAAGAGGCTATTACCGCTCTGCTCTGGAAGCCAGCAAGATTATCGCCAGGCTCTCCGGTTACGCCGACACGCCTTTTTCAGCAGCATACCCCCCCTATTTCACCTACATTGAATATGGAGCATACTACCTGCCATGGATCCAGGCTGCTGCAGACAAATATGACCTCTCTGTGTTACTGCTGCTGAGCGTTATCTATCAGGAGAGCCACTTTGGCGCACAGGCTGCCTCTGGAGTTGGTGCGCGCGGGATCATGCAGCTGATGCCTGCCACTGCGGAGCAAATTGCCATTGAAACTGGCTATTTGCCTGATTTTGTAGCTTCTGATCTGGATGTGCCCTATTACAACTTAGAGCTTGGCAGCAACTACCTGGCCAGGATGTTATACGTGTTTGAGGGAAATGATTACCTGGCCCTGGCAGCCTATAACGCCGGCCCCGGAAACGTGATGAATTGGGCAAAAGTTGCTGGCGAGGACCCGGATGTTTTCCTAAACACCATACGGTACCAGGAAACCAGAGTTTACATACGGAACATCGTTGAAATTTTCAATCGATATTCGCTGATTTACGGTCGATAACAGCGCAAAAAACCAAGAAATGTCGGGCGAGACAAAGTGCCCGCAAGGATATTGACAGCATTGTGGACTCTGTAAAACGTCCCGTGAACGTGCCGTCAACCCGCCGCATAATTGGGGAACACCCGATTAATGGCGGATTGAGGACGGGTGACCAGAATTGGTTGAATATGCCATAACGTCCTCAATCACGCCCTACGACTAATCAATTTCACCCTCAGTAATAAAAAAACGGCTTCCTTCATTTAGAAAGCCGCTTTCTTTGAACAAACAATAATTTAGCCGTGCTTCAACGCAGCGTGAGCAGCTGCCAGACGAGCCAAAGGCACACGGAATGGCGAGCAGCTCACGTAGTTGTTGCCGATCATATGGCAGAACTCAATCGAGCTTGGGTCACCGCCGTGTTCACCGCAGATTCCGACTTCCAGTTCCGGACGAACAGCACGGCCGTCTTCAACAGCACGTTTCATCAGGCGGCCAACGCCATCGCGATCGAGCTGTTGGAAGGGATTCTTTTCGAGGATACCCTTCTCAACATACACACCCAGGAAGGTGCGTTCCGCGTCATCGCGGCTATAGCCAAAGGTCATCTGGGTCAGGTCATTGGTGCCAAAGGAGAAGAACTCGGCGTATTCTGCGATCTCAGCAGCTGTCACTGCAGCACGCGGAATTTCGATCATGGTGCCGAATTTATATGCAACCTCAACGCCCTTCTCAGCCATGACATCCTTGGCAATTTTAACCAGAGTGGGCTGAACTTCCTTGAGTTCGTTCACGTGACCGGTCAGGGGGATCATCACTTCGGGGTGGGGGTCAAAGCCATTGAGTTTTGCATCGCAGGCGGCCTCAAAAATGGCGCGAACCTGCATCTTCATGATGTCAGGATAGATGATACCCAGGCGGATGCCGCGCAAGCCCATCATGGGGTTACTTTCATGCAGCCCCATGACAATATCGAGCATTTGCTGTTTTTCTGCCAGACCCTCAGTGATACCCTTGGCTTTGAGAGTCGCAACCTCGGTCAGCAGGTCTTCCATGCTGGGAAGGAACTCGTGCAGTGGAGGATCGATCAGGCGGATGATAACCGGCAAACCAGTCATCGCCTCAAACAGCCCGTAGAAGTCACTGCGCTGGAGCGGCAGGATCTTCTTGAGCGCACCAAAGTACGCCTTGGATTCAGGTGAATTCTCGATCTTGTCTTTTTGCGCGTCGATTTCAGCCTTGAGAGCTGCCTTATCTTTCTCATTCAGGCTGCGACCTTCAAGGCGACCGGCTGCATAAGCTTTTTCGAGTTGTTCGAGGCTGTTCAGCATGCGCTGAGTAGCTTCGGAGTTCATGATCATCGACTGCACGTCTGGCAGACGCTCGGTTTCAAAGAACATGTGCTCAGTACGGCAAAGGCCGATACCCTTGGCACCGTAAGTGCGAGCGCGTCTGGCATCAGCAGGATAATCAGCGTTCGCCCAAACCTGCAGGCGGGAAACCTCATCTGCCCAACCCAGGAGTGTCATCAGTTCTTTCTGTTCTGAGAGGTCCGGAGTTGTCAGTCCGAGCTGACCGACGAAGACTTCTCCGGTGGTTCCGTCAAGAGAAATCCATTCACCCTCGTTGACGGTAATACCGCGGCATGTCATCTGGCGCTTGTTCATATCGATAGCGATATCCGCAGCACCAACCACGCAAGGCACACCAAACTGGCGGGCAACCACTGCGGCATGCGAAGTAGCGCCGCCCTCACTGGTGAGGATGCCCTTGGCTGCCAGCATACCATGCACATCGTCTGGCTTGGTAAACGGACGTACCATGATGACATCCTGTTTTTCAACATTATGCATCTTTTCAACAAGGTCAGCATCGAAGTAGATCCGTCCAACAGCCGCTCCCGGAGAGGCATTCACGCCCTTGGCGTAATAGCGACCTTCGCCGCGAGCTTTTTCCATATCGGTAAGTGAGAATTGAGGATGCAGCATTTGGTCAATCTGCTCAGGGGTAACCCGGTTGAGTGCGGTGGTTTTGTCAATCAAACCTTCCTGGACCATGTCGTGAGCGACCTTGATGGAAGCTTTTGCTGAGCGTTTGCCGTTGCGAGTTTGGAGCATCCAGAGTTTGCCGTGTTCGATGGTAAACTCAACATCCTGCATATCCTTGTAATGATTTTCAAGGCGTTCGGTGATCTCGGAAAATTGCTTGTAAACTTCAGGCAATTCATCTTTCAAACCAAGGATCTTGGATGTGTTGCGGATGCCTGCTACGACGTCTTCGCCCTGAGCATTCATCAAATATTCACCAAACATGATGTTTTCGCCAGTCTGAGGATCACGAGTGAAGGCTACACCTGTTCCTGAGTCGTAGCCCATGTTGCCAAAGACCATGGTCTGGATATTGACGGCAGTACCAAGGTCGTCGGGGATATTCTCTCGGCGGCGATAGTCGATGGCGCGTTTTGCATTCCAGGAGTCAAACACAGCTTTGGCAGCCAGCTCAAGTTGTTTGTAAGGATCCTGTGGAAATTCGAAGCCTGTCTGCTCCTGGAAAACTTTCTTGTAGGTTTCGGTGATGGCAGCCCAGTCAGCTGCAGTCATTTCAGTGTCGCTCTTGTAACCTTTTTCTGCTTTGTAGGCTTTCAGAGGTTCTTCAAAATGTTCGTCATCGATGCCCATAACCACGGTGCCGAGCATGTGGACGAGCCGGCGGTAGGAGTCGTTTACGAAACGTTCGTCACCGCTCTTGACCACCAAACCTTTTGCCACTTCGTCATTCAGACCAAGGTTCAATACCGTGTCCATCATGCCAGGCATTGAGAATTTTGCGCCTGACCGGCAAGAAACCAGCAAAGGATTTTCGGGGTCACCGAACTTCTTGCCAGCCTGTTCCTCGACCGTTTTCAAGCCTGTCAGCACCTGATCCCACATTCCTTCCGGGAATTCTCGGGTGACCTGAAAAGCATTGCAGGCTTCGGTTGTGATAGTCAGTCCGGGGGGCACTGGCACACCAGCGCGGCTCATATCACCAAGGTTGGCACCTTTGCCGCCAAGTAAGCCGCGAACGCCATCCCAGCTGCCGGCATAAGCCTCAGCCTGATCAACTTCATTGAATAAATAAACCCATTTTTTTGACATAGATCCTCCTAATGAATCTTGATTGTTTTATACATCCACAATCTAAAATTTTACCATACGCAGATTGCGGGCGGTTTGTTTAAACTGCCTGTACAAAGAATTAATCGGACTTAAGCACAAATGCTTTGACTGTTTCCAGCGAAATTCATCTACCTGAGATCCAATTTTAGTTCACAGACCTGTTAAAGGACAGTCAGGTGTGCAAAGATTTGCGGTAAAGAACAATCAATCCTGATCTTCTGGAGATTGCCAAGGGATATCAAAAAGGTTGTGGGAGATTTTCGTCTGATCGTATTTTGTACGGGCGGGTTTCTCCTCAGCCGGATGACCGACGTAAACGATATTCAGAGGAATTACCATTTCCGGAAGGTTGAGAATAGTTCTCACAGAACTTTCAAGCCTGTTAATCGGATGTACCCCACACCAGAGGGTTCCCAGCCCCAAAGCGTTTGCGGCGAGAAGCAGGTTTTCAGTAGCCGCACTGCAATCCTGGACCCAAAAGCGTTCTGTCACGAGCTTTTTTACGGAACCAAGATTGCCGCAGACACTGATGGCCAAAGGCGCATCCATTTTTCCGAAGGGCAGTATTTTTCGAAGCTCGGCCAGCTTGCCAGGATCTTCAATCACCACGAAATGCCAGGGCTGGGTGTTCATGGCAGTAGGCGCGGCCATAGCAGCTTCCAGTAGCAATTTTATCTGAGAGTGGGTGACCTTTTCTGCGGTAAAACGGCGAATACTGCGCCGGCTAAAGATGAAATTCAAGTCCGTCATCCTGCCTCACATACTGACTATTAAAGCGCCAAGCGTGTATGGAACCTCAATCATCGCCAAATGACCAACTTCCGGCAGGCATACTGCCCGACCTTGATGGGCATTTTCCGCAACTTCCAGGGCAATTTCCCTTGGCAAAATTCGATCTTTACCGCCAGCAATCGCTAACACAGGGCAAGTTAAAGATCTCAAAACATTCAGCCGATTGGGACGCTTTGCCATCGCTTCCTGAACATTGGCAAACCCTTCAGATGAAGAATTCGAAACAACCTCACACATGTGTTCATCTGGCTGAGCTAACTCGCCTTCAGGCATCATACGCTCGACCAACTCATCACAAATCCCTTTTATACCTTCGAGGCGCACCTGCCTGGCCTGCTCAAAGCGGCTTTCGAGTTTATCCGGGCTATCCGCGCGCGCATGACTGGTTACCGTCACCAACCCCACCAGGCGCTCAGGAAAAGCTTCAGCCAGTGCCAGAGCAATGTAGCCACCCAAAGAGTGACCTGCAAGCGTGAATTTCTGGTGACCAAGAGTGTCAGCCAATTGAATCACATCATCGGCCAACTGCTCCAGGCTGGCATTTGCGTTTCCAAGCGGTGTGCGGCCGTGGCCCCTCAGGTCAGGCATAATGAACTGAGCCTGGTCAGCATAGGTATCCGTCATCTCCAACCATATGCTGTGGTCCAGCGCCAAACCGTGGAGCAGATAAACAGGGCGTCCGCTCCCGCGGATTTCATAAAACATATCTATGTCATTTAGATGTGCGATCATGTTTACCCTTCCTTTCGTATTCGGAACGCGCATAAGCAATCGCTTCCGTGGTCGTGTTGACTTTACCCAAAACCTGCTGCTCCCGGATTGACTCGAGTAAACGACCAATGTGTGAGCCAGGTCCAACTGAAAGCTCGCGCTGCAGCTGAGATCCATCAACAAGCCGCGGCGGGTTTACCACTTGAGCGTGCTCCTCAAACCATGTGTAAAAGACTTCTTGCAGGATTTCAGGGGTAAAGTGAAATTTATCGTCCCTCGTTTCACCCTCTACCATGGCAAGCAGGGCACTATCCAGCCCGTAAGAGCCAAAATCACGGAAAAAACGATAGTAATCCAGCTTTCCCGGCTGGGATGCGGAAAGATCCGCAAGCCTCAAAAAACCGCCTGAAACCGCCTGAAAATAGGCTTTTTCTTTCTGTCCGGTTAACAATGACCGGGCAATCTGTTCCGAAAACACGCTTGGAAAAAGGTGGACTTCACCGGACTGAACCGGGTCAAACAGAGGATGGATATGAAGGGTCAGTGAGCAAAGCACAAGGAGATACCGGCGCTTTCGCCCTCCCTGCAGGGGTGTCTCAAGCATGGCCTGATAAGTTTCCAGGTGCTTTTCCCAAGGAAGGAGTGTGAGGAGGGATTTGTCTTTTTTATCGAAGGCAAGCAAGGTATTTTTCAATCCTGTCATGGCTGCCAAGAGTTTGCTGCTCTGTTCAGGCGATTGAGGTTCAAAAGGGTCCTCGCCAAAAATGAGCAGACGCAACTGATCCAAAATCCCAAACTCACCCAAAAGCTTAATTGCGGCTTTAAAATTTTGAACAACCAGGCATTTGAACAGCTCATCCCGGATGCGCTCGCCCGAAACAAGCCCGAGCTTCTTTGTGGCTACGCGCATCGCTGCAGTTATTTCAAATCCATACTGCAGATTAAGGCTGCTGATCAGGCGTACTCCCCTCAAAACGCGCAGGGGGTCTGAGCTCAGCGAATCCGGTCCGCACAACCTTAACAACCCGTCTTCCAGGTCCTTCTCCCCATTCAGGGGGTCAATCATCTGCTCTGGCGAATCCAGATCGAGTGCCATGGCGTTGATTGTAAAGTCCCGCTGATGCAGATCTTCTTCGAGGTTCTCTCCAATAAA
>DJGU01000028.1:48143-48639 GCA_002432795.1 Anaerolineaceae bacterium UBA5838 | reverse complement strand
ATGCAATCGGCGGCTGACTGCCTTTGCCAACTGGATTGACCCGTGAGGCTGAACAAAATCAAGATCCTTCGCTGGTCGCCCAAGCAGCAAATCGCGGATTGCCCCCCCAACGAGGTAGACCCGCGTGCCAGAAGCTGACTCCCGCACCAAATCCAGGAGCTGCAGTAGATCCTTATCCAACTGGAGATACATATTTATCCAGATCAACTGTCGCGATAAAAGGCAGGTTGCGATAGTATTCGTCCATGTCAAGCCCATAGCCAAAAACGAACTCATTGGTAATTTTGAAGCCGCAGTAGCGGATAGGCACTTCCACTTCCCTGCGTTCGTGTTTATCCAGCAATGTGCAGATATAGATCGAGGCTGGCTCGCGCGTTTTCAACAAGTCTATGACCGATGAAAGCGTATGACCGCTGTCGATAATATCCTCAACGATCATGACATGCCTGTCATAAATGGTCGTGTTGAGGTCCAGGGTGATGCGCACATCGCCCTG
>DJGU01000028.1:46310-48061 GCA_002432795.1 Anaerolineaceae bacterium UBA5838 | reverse complement strand
ACGTCAATATGGCGGATCAGATCCGTAAGAAACATGACCCCACCGCGAAGAATGCAGATCACCAAAAGTTCTTCGCCGGCATAGTCGCGGTTAATTTCGGCTGCCAGCTCTCGGATCCGCGCTTGAAGCACGTCTTCTGGGATGAGAATCTTGTCAATATACTCCTGATATGGCTGGGGCATGAGTACCTACTCTCTCGGAACGCGGTGGCAGTGGCGGCAGCGGGCTTCATACATTTCGGCAGCCCCAACAACCACAATCGGTTCATCATAACGGGCCGGCTTACCCCCCACCAGGCGCTGCGTGCGCGTGGCAGGCTCGCCGCAGACGACGCAAATCGCCGTTAGTTTATCAACTTTATCTGCTTTGGCAGTGATGAGTGGCATGCAGCCAAATGGCTCACCGCGAAAGTCCGTGTCCAACCCCGTCACAATCACTCGCAGACCGCGATCAGCCAACTGGTTGACTACATCGATGATGCCATCATCAAAGAATTGGGCTTCATCCACGCCAATAACAGTCGCTAAAGGATCGAGCTTTTCAAGCAATTCTGTAGAACTGGATACTGGAACAGCCTCATAGTCCATACCCGAATGCGACTTTACCTTGAAATAAGCATAACGATCATCGATCACAGGCTTGAACACCTGCACTTTTTGCCTGGCGATGGTGGCGCGCCTTAGGCGGCGGATCAGTTCCTCGGTTTTCCCGCAGAACATGGATCCGGTGATAACTTCAACAATTCCGGCTGGTTGTGACATAAAGCCTCCTGGTTCAAATAATTACAATATTGAAAAGTATAAAGCTTTAATGGTTGACTGGCAACGCTAAGAATAAAAAAGGCAGGTTCCGCAACCTGCCTGGTTTGTTCTAAAAAATGTTTGTCTAGATCTCGATCTCTTGGGCTGCAGCCGGGAGTTGATACCCTAGCTGACGAAGGGATTTCTTGAGGTCGATCAGGGATTTGCGACCAAAACCTTCAATATCGAGCAGGGCTTTCTCACCGCCCTCGAGTTTGGCGAGGACATCACCAACGGTGACAAGTTCCGCGCGGTTGAGCGCGCCCACAGCCTTTGCGCCGAGGGTAAGATCAGAAATCAGGCGGTCGGGAGAAGTCTTCGATTGGGCAGCAGATTTCTGCTCAGCAACATAATCCTGGCGAACCTGGAGACGTTTATAGAAGCGATCCACCTGACCTTCGCGGTCGAGGATGCGTGCCTGCTGACCGGTGTAGAAGGGATGGCAATTCGAACAGACTTCAGTACGAATTTCGGGCACAGTGGAACCAGTGGTCCACTCAGCGCCGCAAGACGCACAGGAGACCTTGGCATTGGGATAGTATTTGGGTTGAATCTTAGTTTTCATGTTTATTTGCCGCCTTTCGCAGGCTCCTCACGCTGATCTACTACATGAACGCGCTTGCGTCCGCCAGCGAGGGTTTCGTATTTTACGAAGCCTTCTTTTGTCGCAAAGAGTGTGTAATCCCGACCCTGTCCAACGTTCCAGCCCGGATGCACTTTGGTTCCGTGCTGACGAACGAGGATATTGCCGCTGATGACATATTCTCCGCCGAATTTTTTGATACCGAGGCGCTGCCCCTGGCTGTCACGACCATTGCGGGATGACCCGCCACCTTTTTTATGGGCCATTTCTCTACTCCGTTACGATTGATTGAACCAGTAATCTGGTGTACTGTTGGCGATGACCGGTCTTGCGACGGTAATCGATCTTGGGTTTGTATTTGAAGATCA
>DJGU01000028.1:1009-46222 GCA_002432795.1 Anaerolineaceae bacterium UBA5838 | reverse complement strand
CCTTCTTCGGCGCGGTATTGCTTACCGCCCGCTTCGATAATTGCATACTTCATATTTTCTCCAATCTTTACTTTTCCGCTTGCTGAGCGTGTCACCGCGCAGGGACGGGAAAGTTGGTGTACATAACGAACCCCAGCCAACTTACGCTGGGGCAACGAACGATTATTATAAAGCAATGTCTCGGCTGTGTCAAACTTTTTTTGGGAGCAGTTTCCAAAATGATACCGGCCAATCTCCATCTTTGCCTGTCCCCTCATAACTATTGGCATCGATCACAGTCCGATCAGTATAACCTATCAAGAAAAAGTGTGTGCCAAGTGCTGACCACCATGTGCTGACCACCTCGCTGGTTACATACGGGGGTGACATATTCGCTGGTTACATACGGGGGTGACATATTCGCTGGTTACTTATGGGGGTGACATATTCGCTGACTAATAACACCACACTTCTCCCCTAACGCAATGCCGTGTGAGTTCACGATTATAATGATATTGACATCTTAAAGAATTGACAGTATTGCATTATACTATGCGCAATCATAGGTAATTAACGGGATTATTATTTAGATGATGATCGAGGAATGCATCCACAACTATCTGAACTCCGTCAAGCTCTCGCGGAGTGCGAATACGTTTCGCACGTACAGTAATGCGATGCGGCTGTTTATCGAGGTTCTGAGCGAGAATGGGATTGAGCCTGAAAAGGCGGATGTTTCATTGCTCCCGGAAGACGCCGTGATCTGGGTTCTCACTGCCCTCAAGGATTTCTCCTCAGCCACGGAACAGGTTTACATCACCTCTGTCGTCGGGCTATTTGAGTTCATCGCAGGCGAGAACCTTGCGCCGGTCAATCTCCCCCGCATCCGTCTGCTCATCAAGCAGCGCGCGCGCCGACCGGGCATCCGTCTGCCTCAATTCCCCAAAAGCGCCATTGACAGCGTCCTCGACTATGCCGCGACGCTGACTTCAAAACCCACCGAGCAAGAATCGGAGCGTTTGATCAACTTGCGGGATAGAGCCTTTCTTTTGACTCTTTCCGATACCGGTCTGCGCGTGCACGAAGCCTGCAATCTGCGCCGAGGGGATATCGACTGGCTGGAGCATCGCGCGATCGTGATTGGAAAGGGCAACAAAGAAGCGGTTGTGCGTTTCTCAAAACGCAGCCTGGAGGCTCTCAAGATGTACCTCTCCGAACGCGCCCACCTGGACGGCAACAGCGGCAAAGCGCTGGCATCCCAGCCGGTTTTCGCGCGGCACGACCGTGGTGCTGGCAAAAAGGTGAAGCCCATCTCGACCACCACAGGTCGGGAGATCGTCAACCAGCGTGTGCGGGAATCCCTGGGCGAGGAAGCGGTTGGCACCATCACCCCCCACTCCTTCCGCCACTACTTTGTGACCACAATCCTCGGCAGCACAGGCAACCTCAAACTCGCGCAAGTGCTGGCACGCCATACCAACATTGCTGTCACCCAACGCTACTCACATCTGAGCGACAGCGAGTTGGACCAGGAATACCAGCAAATCTTCGATTGATGCCTTGTTGGTGGTATCATAATTCCTTGAAACCAAACAATTGAGGAGTTTATGACTGAGAATCGTATCAAGGCTCACCCAATTCTGATTGATGATTCTGTAGCAGACATTCCGTTTTACTGGCAAGACCAAACCTTCCTGGCGAAGGAAGGTGAAATGATTTCCTCCGCCCTCATTGCAAATGGCATCTCCATATTTGGGCACCACCCAACTGACCACTCTCCCCAGGGGATTTTTTGCGCTAATGGGCAGTGTTCGCAGTGCATGGTTATCGCTGACGGACTGCCTGTCAAGTCCTGCATGACCCCCGTCAGACGCGGGATGCAGGTTTTCCCTTTGGATGGTCTTCCCAGGTTGCCGGACGTTCAACCTCGTGATCCGCTTGTCAACCAGCCAACTCCGAAATGCGAGGCTGATGTGCTGATCATTGGCGGTGGTCCTGCCGGGCTTTCCGCGGCGATCGAACTGGGTCAGGCTGGCGTCCGCACGATTTTGATCGATGATAAGGCGCATCTCGGCGGCAAGCTCGTCCTTCAGACACACCGATTTTTTGGCTCCAGTGAGGCAGTTTATGCCGGCACGCGCGGCATAGATATCGCCAAAAAGCTTGAAGCTGCTCTCCGTCGGCACGATTGTGTAGAAATTTGGGAAAACAGCACGGCTGTTGGAGTGTTTGAGGATAAATCCATCGGCGTTTATAAAAATGGTGAAGTCTATACCCTGGTTTACCCAAAAATGCTGCTGATTGCGACTGGAGCGCGGGAGAAAAGCCTGGCATTCCCTGGCAACACCCTGCCCGGTGTTTATGGCGCGGGGGCGTTTCAGACGCTGGTAAATCGCGATCTGGTGCGACCCTGTGAAAATCTTTTCATTATCGGCGGCGGCAATGTGGGCTTGATTGCCGGTTATCATGCAATTCAGGCTGGCATTCACGTGTGCGGTTTGGTAGAAGCGGCTCCTGAATGCGGCGGATACAAAGTGCATAAAGACAAGCTGGTTCGTTCTGGAGTGCCCGTCCTTACCTCCCATACGATTGTTGAAGCCCTTGGGAAGAATCACGTTGAAAAAGTTGTGATTGCCAAAGTGGATAAGGATTTCAAAATCCTTCCAGGCACTGAGAAGCAATACGATTGCGATACGGTTTTGATCGCGGTTGGTCTCGACCCGGTAAACGAGTTCACCAAGCAAGCAGAACTGGTTGGCTTGCCAGTCTTTTCGGCTGGTGACGCTGAAGAAATCGCTGAAGCCTCAGCCGCGATCTTTTCTGGCAAGATTGCAGGCCGCAAAATAGCAGGTTTTCTTGGCAAGCAAAAGGAAGAAATTCCTGCTGAGTGGGAGAAAACTGAAGATATCCTTAAATCCCGACCAGGGAAAGTTGTTGAGCCAAACCTGCCTGAGCTTGAAGAAGGGGTTTTCCCGATCATGCACTGCACACAGGAAATTCCCTGCGACCCGTGCTCAACGGTCTGCCCGCGCCACTTGATCCATGTGGACCCATCAGACATTCGCCATCTCCCGGAGGTGGACTACTTCGCAGAAAAAGGCTGTATAGCTTGTGGACGATGCGTGGCGGTCTGCCCCGGATTGGCAGTTACGCTGGTAGATTATCGCAAGAGCAATGAAAACGCCCTGGTGACCCTGCCCTTTGAGCAAGACCTGATGAGCCTGGCTGAGGGGGAGGAAATTGAACTGACAAGCACCGAAGGGATGTCGCTTGGTAGGGCAACTATCAAGACTATCAAGAAAATAAAAGGCTTTGAGAATGGCACCTCCCTGCTCACAGTGGAAGTCCCCCGTGCAATAGCCAAACAAGTCTCTGGCTTGCGTATCATAGAGACGACCGAGCCTACACCCTTTGAATTTGATGCAGAGCATCCAGAGAGTCTTGCCGACGATGCCTACATTTGCAGATGTGAGAGGGTCACAGCCGGTGAGATCCGGGCATTGATCCGGGAAGGCGTGCGGGATATCAACCAAATTAAAGCCGTCACCAAAGCCAGCATGGGCGCTTGCGGGGGCAAAACCTGCCTGAACATGATCAAGCGCATGTATCTCGCTGAAGGGATTCCACTCTCAGAAGTCACAGAAACCCCAATCAGACCAGTTTTTGTCGAAATGCCCGTCAGGGTCCTGGCGAATTTGACTGATGATGAAGGAGAGCGCTCATGAGCCCACAAACGAATTTTGACGTCATCATCGCGGGCGCTGGCTCAATTGGCACCCCAACTGCTTTCTTTCTTTCAGAAGCCGGGTTGAAGGTGTTAGTGATCGATTCCCGGGCCAGTACTGGTCAGGCCTCCAACAAACACGCCATTGGCGGCATCCGTGCCACCCATTCGGATCCGGCTAAGATCCTGCTTTGTTCCAACTCGATCGACATCTTCTCAACTTGGGAGGCTGAACACGGACAGGATATTGAATGGAGGGCTGGCGGGTACAGTTTTGTAGCCTACGACGATGCCATCGAGAAAACCCTGAAAGACCTGCTCGACATGCAGCGCAGCCTGGGTTTGAACATCAACTGGCTCGATCGACAGGCCTTCCTGGAGCTTGTACCAGACATAAATCAAGCCAGTTTGCACGGTGGCACCTACTCCCCGGAAGACGGTTCAGCTTCACCGTTAAAAGCATCTTTTGCCTTTTACCAGGAAGCTGTCAGGCGAGGTGCGGTCTTTCAATTCAATGAAAATGTGATTTCTATTGAAACAAACGCGGGCAGGGTGCAATCTGTCGCGACCGATAAGGGGCACTATTCAACCAATTGTTTTATTAATGCCGCAGGATCCTGGTCTGCTGAAATAGGTCGGATGGTTGGGCTTGACCTGCCCGTCAGACCAGACGCGCACGAGGCCGGCATCACTGAAGCTGTGCAGCCCATGTTCAGCCCGATGATCGTGGATATTCGCTCCAGACCAGGCTCCAGCAACTTCTATTTCTATCAGCATCCAACCGGCAAGATTATCTTTTGTGTGACACCCAACCCGCAGATTTGGGGGTTTCTGGACAAGGACACCAGCGCTTTCCTTCCCCTTTCCAGCAGACGCCTGATCGAAACCATGCCAAAATTGGCTAATTGTCGGGTGAGGCGCACCTGGCGTGGTACTTACCCGATGACTCCGGATGGCAATCCAATTTTGGGCGAAGTTGAAGGGGTAGAAGGCTTCCTGCTTGCAACAGGTGCCTGCGGACAGGGATTTATGCTGGGTCCTGGCGTTGGGCAACTCCTGACTCATTTGATCCAGGGAACCTTATCTGAGCAAGAACAGCAGTGCCTTCACAGTATGCGCCTGAACAGGGAGTGGACAAGCATGGAGAAGCTTAAGTAAGCTTTGAATTGTGGCTTACAATTATCCTAATCATGGATAGAGATCAATTCATCAATAAATTACCAAAGAGCTACTCCGTGGCTGAACGTGAGCTAATCCAAAAGGCGTACAGCTTTGCGGAAAATGCGCATGCGGGTCAGACACGTGCAAACGGCTTACCTTATTTCACGCATTGTTTGGGCGTAGCCAATATCTTGCTCGACCTTGAAGTCCCACCTAACGTCATTGCAGCCGGATTGCTTCACGACGTGCTGATGGACACCCAAACTACAGTCGAACAGCTGAGGAAGGAATTTGGGAAGACCATTACAGGATTTGTAGAAGATGTCACTCGCATCACTGCACTCCCCCAACTTTCCCGAGCAGACCAGCATCCTCCAGAGCGGACACCCTTAGCTCCCTCAACGCCACTCTCTCAGCTAAAGCTATCTGAGGATCTGGCAGAAACCCTGCGAAAAATGCTATTGGCAATTGGCGATGACATTTGGGTAGTAGTCATCAAACTGGCAGACCGCCTGTACAACATGCGAACTTTGAATTCCCTGCCGCTGGACCGGCAGCGGATTATCGGTCAGGAGACTCTTGATATTTTTGCTCCCCTTGCCAACCGCCTCGGCATTTGGCAGTTCAAGTGGGAGTTGGAAGATCTCGGCTTCAAATATACCAATCCTGAAAAATATAAAGAGATCTCTGATCACCTCACCTTACGTCGAACTAAGCGCCTTGAAGAAATAGAGCACATTGTGGCTGACTTGCAGCAACTTTGCGCAAATGCAGAGGTTAAAGCAAACATTTCAGGTCGTCCAAAGCATATCTACTCAATTTATCGCAAGATGCAGGGAAAGGGCAAAAATTTTGAATCGATCCGGGACCTGCGGGCTGTGCGGGCAATCGTGGATGACGTTGAGACCTGTTACAAGGTCCTTGGGATTATTCATATGCACTTCCACCCAATCCCTGGCGAGTTTGATGATTACATAGCTGCAAAAAAGCCTAACAACTACCAATCATTACACACATCCGTGATTTATAGCGATGGAAAACCGCTTGAGGTCCAGATCCGCACCTGGGAGATGCACCACAACGCCGAGTATGGTGTCGCTGCGCATTGGCGTTATAAAGAAAATGGCGCTGCCCTGTCGAGCGATTATGAACGCAAAGTGCAATCTATGCGCAATTTGCTTGCATGGTCTCAGGAAGTTGACGACAGCCAGTCTTTGATTGATGGTCTGAAATCGGATATGTTTCACGATCGAGTTTACGTCCTGACACCCCGAAGCGATGTGATTGACCTTCCCAAAGGTTCTACTCCAATTGACTTTGCATACCAGGTTCACACAGATATCGGACATCGCTGTCGTGGGGCGAGAGTAAATGGAAAGCTTGTGACACTTGACTACACCCTGCATACTGGAGATCAGGTTGAAATCCTCACAGTAAATCGCGGAGGTCCCAGCCGGGATTGGCTAAATGTTAACCTTGGATTGGTGAAGTCTCCACGATCACGCACAAAAATTAAGCAATGGTTCAAGCAGCAAGCCCGTGAACAAAACCTTGAACATGGAAAGTTGCTTGTCGAAAAAGAATTCAAACGGCTCGGACTAACCAACATTGACCTGAACGATTACGTGTCCAGCTTCAATGTGCGCACGCTTGAGGACCTCTATGTAGGCATTGGCTGTGGTGACATCCAGATGGGAAAACTCATCACCCGAATTGAAGAACTGAGCAAGCCAAGTCTCGCGGAGGCTGATGAACTCATCCCTGAATCACGGCGAAGCAGCGCGGACAGCACCTCGATCACTGTCACGGGGCTTTCGGGGCTGGCAACTAACTTTGCTCGCTGCTGTAACCCGATGCCCGGCGATGAAATCATTGGTTACATTACCCGCGGGCGCGGCGTCACCATTCACCGCGCCGACTGCCCGAATGCTTTGCGCGTCAAAGATACTGAACGTCTGATTAAAGTTGATTGGGGCAGCGCAACGCAGACATTCCCGGTCCCCCTGCAAATTACTTCCTACGACAGGCAGGGATTGATGGCTGATATCTCCGATGTGCTCTCCAGTGAGCCTGCCCGCCTGGTGGACCTCTCCTTGAGTACCAGGCAGCACATCGTGAAGGTAAATCTCGTTGTTGAAATTTCGGACATTTCGCAATTGAGCCGTTTACTTGCCAGGCTCGAAAACCTTCCAAACGTAATCGAGGCCATCCGTGTCAAACCTGGCTAAACGGATTACCCTTCTTTACGGTTTACCTTTCCTAAGGTAAAATGCCTGCGAAAATATCTTTAATTTTATGGAGTTTATGAAAATGCCAAAAATTCGCTGCCACTATCTGGATTGTATTTTTTTGGACGAGCGGTATTGCACTGCAGCAGCTGTTGAGATCAACCCTGATGCAGGCTGCCTGACTTACACCCCCAATGAGGAGGATCACGCCGGTTCAGCCTGGGAAGACGAAGAACTGGATGATTGGGACGAAGTAGAAGAAGAACACGAAGATCTTTGGGCAGTTGAAGAGGACGAAGACGACGACGACTTGGCTGGAGAGAACGAAGACTATTAGCCCTGTCTGTGTTTACTGCACGGCAAGTCCGCGCAAGAAGGAGTTACAATGGACGAGTTTAGACCAGCAATTGCTTTAAACGTCTTTATTGAACCATACTTTAGAAAAGAAATATTGCAGAAAATATTTGAGAATCTTGGCGAGCTTCCTGAGGATTTGCGCCGGGAATTGGTGGCTGAGGTAAAGGACCAGGTCAGGATCAGTGGATTTCGAAATTCAATGGTTGCTCCCCGGGCTCTCTTGATCCGGGATGCTGAATCGGTTTTTGAAAAAGATTCGAAATTCAGTTTGATTTGCCTCAAATGCTGGCAATCCCTCTACTCTCAATCGCATAGAGCACTTAAGCAGAATCTTGCTGATCTGGGATTTTCCATCTCCGAACAGGCTACCAATGCATATCCTGACCCATTGAACACCTTTCTTGAAGGTTGGCCAGAGGGGATGGACTTTGAGACTCTTTTCGAGAAAATCACTGCCAAGGAAAAAGATTTCCCTTTGAGCAAGGATGAAACTGCACTTCTTAGCATTCTATTAACAGGCTATTTGCCTTAGAAAAGAGAAATCATGGAAGAAACAACCGGAAAAACAACTATTGCACCAAGCGTTTTGCACACGATTGCCAAATTGACAACCCTGGCAACTCCTGGTGTCAGCCGGCTCAGCAGCCGTGAGGGTTTGAGCAATGTCCCCGAGGACGGCGTGAAAGTGGTCGTACGGGGGGACTCAATTGAAGTTGAGCTCTACATTATTCCAGGAAGCGAAGAAAATGTGCGCCTGGTGGCACAGACAGTGCAAAAGAGGGTCACAAGGGCGATCACTGAAATGGTTGGCATGGAAGTTGCTCGTATAGATGTGCATGTAACCGATATCGATTTAGAAGCAAAGGTGTAATGAAATCACGAACCGAGGCGCGCATATGCGCCCTCCAATCACTTTACGAGCTCGACCTCACCGATCACTTACTTGGTGAGGTCGTTGCTGACAGGATAGATTCAATGGGGCTGGATGATGCCCAGTATGAATTTGCGCGTATGCTGACAGCTGGAGTTCGTGAATTTGCTGAAAGATTGGACTTGCTAATAGCTGAACACGCTCCGGAATGGCCTTTGGATCAGGTTGCCGTGATTGATCGCAACATTCTGAGGCTGGCATTGTGGGAAGTGGCAGTTTACCAGAAGACACCTCTTAAAGTTGGCATCAATGAGGCGGTAGAGCTGGCAAAGGCATTTGGTACGGATAGCTCCCCTCGTTTTGTAAATGGTGTGTTAGGCAGCCTTGCGGATAATATTGAGACGATTAAACAGACTCTAAACAAATAGCAGGTGCTTATGCCATCGAGAAAATTTCATAAATACCTCCAGCTGACCTTTAGTTTGTTGGCGGTAAGTTTTCTATTTGGATGCGCAATCCGCATCGATCCAGCAGACAAACCAATCCCCACTAAAAGTGCAGAAATTCCCAAAAAAGTCACCACACCAGATTTGATTCCGCTGGAATTCTCTGTAGAATTGCGGATACCTGCTTCTGCTGATACCCAACTGGCCGTAGACGTTTTTGATGAAGTAAGCGGTATGCTCTACAACATTGAGCGCACCCCACTTTCACGCCAAGCGGATGGGACATTCAGCGGAATACTGAATCTCCCGGAAAATGCCACACTGCGATACCGCTACGTGATGACCGCCCCACTGGAAGTTCCGGAACAAAGAGCGGATGGCATGCCTGTTGGTTACCGTCTTGTGTCTGTGCAAAAACATAAGGTGATTAAAGACTCTATCTCTGGTTGGCCAAATGCCCCCTACACTGGAGAAACGGCTGATCTGAATGGCATCATTCATGATAGCAAGAGCAACCAGCCTCTTCCTGATGTTCTGATCAATATTGCCGGTTATCAGACTTTTACTGACATGACCGGAAGGTTCGTGCTCCATGATTTGCCTGTTGGTGTGCATTATCTCAGTGCCGTTTCTATCAATGGCAGTCACGCAACATTCCAGCAGCAGGCAAACCTGGTGGCCGGGCTCTCAACACCAGCTGTCATTCAAATGACCCCCTTGCCAGAAATTACGGTCACCCTAAACCTGATTCTGCCCACCGATGCAATTGGCGCTCCAGTTAGATTAGCTGGCAACTACGCGCAATTAGGCGCAATATTTAATGAATATTCACAAGGTTCCTTTGCCTCGCGCATGCCGTTAATGTCTCGAAATGAAGATGGCACCTATTCAATCCAACTCAATTTGCATGCCGGTAATGTGTTTCGTTATAAATACACGCTCGGTAACGGATACATCAATGCTGAACGTGACCTGAGCGGAGCTTTGCTTCTGCGCACGATCACTCTCCCCGACCATGATGTGATCATTACCGATAAAGTCTCCACCTGGCAGATTGATAACCAAACACCCACCACCATCATCGCCCGAACACCAGATGGGACACCTCCTGAAGATAGCGTCAGCATCCAATTCTTCACCAACCATGCCCACCAACCTATTCCCATGTGGCATATGGATGATAACCAGTGGATGTTCCTTTTCTTCGGCAGTTCCAGCCTTGGTACGGTCACTTATCGCTTTGCCAGAAATGACCAGCCAGACCTTTCCGTAGATCCTGTCAGCAGCGCAAATCCCTACAGGGTTGAACACACATCAGACACGCCCCAAACAATCCAGATCGAAAGCTGGACCTCATGGGACTTGAGCCAAACAACTCCAATTGAACCAAAACAAGCAGAAACTTCGCGACTGGTTGGGGTGGAGTTGCTGCCAGATTACCAGCCCGGTTTTCTCAGCCGTTACCGTCAAATTCCAAAAGAGCTTGAACAATATGGAATCAACTGGCTGATACTCACGCCCACGTGGAACCTGGTTGAAAAAGAAGGATTGCCTTCCCTTGCGTTTGATGCAAACTCGTCTGCCCTGTTGACTGAACTGGCGGAGATCGTCTCACTTGCAAAATCCAGCGGTTATACTGTTGCACTCTACCCTCAAGTTGTGTTCCCCGGAGCCTCTCCCATTAGCTGGTGGGTTAATTCCGAAAAGAACTTGTTGTGGTGGCAGCAATGGTATGCTGAGTATGAACGATTTATCATGAGTTACAGTCAGTTTGCTAATGTTAATGGAATTGACCAGCTAATTCTTGGAGGAAGTGGAGTAGAAGCCAGCCTTCCCGGCGCGATCAAAACCATCAGCACCAACTTTGGCACGCCCAAAACTGCGGAACAGTCGTGGTCGGATTTGCTTGACAAGGTAAACACTTACTATACTGGGCAGCTTCTTTTTGCACTTCCTGCGGATGACGAAAATCTTGTCAACTTCAATTTTTTTGACAAGGTCGATGGTTTCTATCTGACCCTTAGTGATCAAGGGCTGCAAGCCTACACCTATGATCAATACTCAGTCGGATCTTGCCTGGATGGAACAGTGTATGCCTTTTATGAAACCGTCGATAAACCTTTATTCTTTGGACTGAACGCAGCTTCGCTAACAAGCAGCCGTTTAGATACGGACATTGCACCTGATTCTTTAGTCAGCCCCTTTAATTCACTGTATGGCACCGGTAATGTGGATCTGGCGTCACAGGATTATTTCTACCAGGTTTACACCTCGGCTTTGGCTTCACGCGATTGGGTTAGCGGCATCAGCACGCGGGGCTTTTTCCCTGTCTTACAATTGACTGACTTTTCGTCTTCTATCTACGGAAAGCCAGCGATGAACTCTTTTATCAGTCTCACCACACAAAATAACTAAGAGGAAGGTATATGGAATCAATGCACGAAGTATTAAGATCTGAGTTGGAAAAATTAGGGTTAAGTGAGGTCAAGGAGGTTCACTACAATCTTGACAGAGCTGATCTGATCACGAAGGCTATCCAGGACGGTGAAGGGAAATTTACCGATTCAGGCGCATTGGTTGTCAACACTTCGCCCTACACTGGACGTTCTCCGAATGACAAGTACCTGATTGATAATGGCGACCCAGATCTTTGGTATGCTTCTGGCACGGAGTCTCTTTCTAGGGAGCAATTCTCTAATCTTCAGACCAAACTCATCAAAAAAATGAACACCCAACGGCTTTATGTTCGGGATGTGTTCGTCGGAGCAGACCCTGAGCACACTGCCCGGGTGAGAGTTATTACAGACCTTGCCTGGCAGAATCTGGCAGCCTCAAATATGTTTATCGAATCAAAATCGCGTGAACCCCACATTGACCCTGATTTCACTATTCTGGTCTCATCACAATTTTCAGCAGACCCACAAACAGATGGTTTGCGTTCATCAGCCATGGTTGTCCTGAATTTTGATGCCAAAAAGATCCTGGTTGGCAAGACACTCTACGGCGGAGAAATCAAAAAGTCTGTTTTCACCTTCATGAATTATCTCCTTCCCAAAAAAGGCATCCTGCCCTTGCATTGCTCCGCCAATAAAGGTCAGGACGGTAGTGTGGCACTCTTTTTTGGGCTTAGCGGTACGGGCAAAACCACGCTTTCTTCCGACCCGGAACGCGCCCTCATTGGCGATGACGAGCACGGCTGGAGCGATAACGGCATGTTTAACTTTGAAGGCGGATGTTACGCGAAGACAATTCGCATCAATCCGAAATATGAACCTTTGGTCTGGTCTGCCATCAACCGTTTTGGCTGCCTGATCGAAAATGTGCCACTGGACGAGCATCATCACCCGGACTTTGACTCCAGTAGCATCACAGAAAATACCCGTGCCTCCTACCCCTTGGAATTCATCGCTAATTACGAGCCTTCTGGAATGGGCGGGCATCCCAACCATATTTTCTTTTTGACTGCAGACGCTTTTGGTGTCATGCCTCCTCTTGCAAAACTCAACAACGCCCAGGCAATGTACTACTTCCTGAGCGGCTACACTTCCAAACTGGCTGGCACGGAACGCGGTCTTGGTGACAAGCCCAAAGCTACCTTCTCAACTTGTTTCGGCGATCCATTCCTGCCCCTAAAGCCGACTGTTTATGCCAAATTACTTTCTGAAAAACTGACCGAACACGGCACACAGGTCTGGCTCCTCAACACTGGTTGGTCAGGCGGTGGCTTTGGGGTTGGCAAGCGCATCGCCCTTCCTCTGACCCGGGCGATGATTTCTGCCGTGCTGAGCGGTGCTTTGGATCGCGTTGAGACCCACACGCACCCCATCTTCCGGGTGGAAATTCCCAACGAGGTTTCAGGGGTGCCCCAGGAGGTATTGAATCCAGAGCTTTCATGGAGCGATCAAATCGCTTACCAGGAAGAGGCAGCCCAGCTGGCTCGAAAATTTGCCGAAAATTTCAAAAAGTACGTGGATTCGGTTTCCCAGGAAGTTGTAGAAGCTGGCCCCCGAATTCAATAGCTTAAGTACAAAAATGGAGATCTGATGGATAAATTTGTTATCACCGGGGGACGACCATTGCACGGCACGATGCAGCCTTCTGGCAACAAGAACGCTGCCTTGCCAATGATGGCAGCCTGTCTTCTTACAGAAGATCCTGTCATTTTGCATAACATGCCCAATATCAAAGATACGCAAACCATGCGCCAGCTCCTTGAGAGTCTGGGAGTGGAAATTGAAGAGCTGGAAAACACATCCTCCTGGCGTTTTCAGGCGAAGAATATTACCCCGTCAGATCTTGACCCTGATCTCTGCCGTCAAATCCGTGCGTCAATTCTCCTGGCTGGTCCAATGATTGCCCGTTTCGGCGATCTTGTGTTGCCTCCCCCCGGAGGTGACGTTATCGGACGACGCCGGGTTGACACGCACATCCTGGCATTGGAAAAGCTTGGCGCAAATTTTAAATATGATGGTGTGTTTGATTTTAAATCTGACAGGCTGCAAGGAGCAGACATCCTGCTTGATGAAGCCAGTGTAACCGCGACCGAAAATACCATCATGGCAGCAGTTTTGGCTAAGGGCACAACGACTATACGAAACGCAGCCTCGGAGCCTCACATCCAGGAACTCTGTAAAATGCTGAACGCGATGGGCGCTGATGTCCAAAACATCGGCTCAAATACGCTGGTTATTGAGGGAAAAGAAAGCTTGCATGGAACTGAATTTTCCATCGGACCTGATTACCTGGAAGTAATCAGTTTCGTTGGCGCGGCCGTGGTAACCCACGGTGAAATACGAATTAATAACGCGGGCGTTGAGCATCTTTCAATGATCCAGATGGTCCTGAAACGGTTGGGGGTCGATATGACATTCGTTGGAGATGATGTCCTCGTGAGTGCGATTCAACGCCTGGTGATTGAACCTGATCTGGGCAATGCCATCCCTGAAATCAGCGTAATGCCCTGGCCTGCCTTCCCTACCGACCTGATGAGCATCGCCATTGTAATCGCCACCCAGTCAACTGGCACCATTCTCTTCCACGACTGGATGTATCCCAGCCGCATGTTTTTCACTGATAAACTGGTTTCAATGGGAGCGCAGATCGTATTGTGTGATCCCCACCGCTGCATTGTCAACGGGCCGACCCGCTTAAATGCCGAAAAATTGGACAGCCCTGATATTCGGGCTGGCATAGCGCTGGTCCTCGCGGCGCTTTCAGCCAATGGCACCTCAACCATTCGCAATGTCGCCCAAATCGATCGGGGTTACGAGCGCATTGATGAAAAGTTGCGCGGGCTTGGGGCTGAGATTATCAGGGAAAAAGCCTGAAGTCATCTTATGCTAAATTAAGCAAAAAAGAGGTTGGCAATCGAATTGCCAACCTCCTAAAGGCGCGATAAGTCCAGTTAGTTTTGAGCTTCGCAGACTTCCAAAAATTGCTTTACAACATCCTTGAGCATGGGCTCAGGCAGCGCGCCAACCTGGCGATGGACAATCTTGCCATCTTTCAGCATCAACATGGTGGGAATGCCCTGCACTCCATACTTGCCAGCCCATTCCTGATTTTCATCAGTATTGACCTTGGCTACAAGCAGTTTGCCAGCGTTTTCCTTGGCAATTTTATCCAGGATCGGGGCAACCATTCGGCATGGACCACACCAGGGAGCCCAAAAATCGACAATCACAGGTAAAGTGTTTTCGATGACGGTCTTCTGAAAAGCGGCATCTGTAACATGAATAGGTTCTTCAATCATTAGTAAAAATCCTCCGGTAAATTTGTACCAGTATACAAGCCTTTACATTCCATTTCAATCCAAAAGCTTATTCATCCAAAAGCTTATTCAACCCTTACCAACCTATTTTTTCTAAAAGAGGCTGCCAAAGCACAATGACTCCTATAATGACAGCCAAAAAGGCGGCAATCAGGACCGATGCCGCGCCAACATCCTTGCCAACTTTTGCAAGAGGATGCTTTTCGGGACTTGCCAGATCAACAATAACTTCAAGTGCCGTGTTCAAAAACTCCGCCATCCAAACCAATCCTATTACCAACAAAATAGCCAGCCATTCGAGTCGATCTATTTGCAGCCATAACGCAAGCAGCACCACAATGACAGTTGCTGCAAGATGCAGCCAGGCATTTTTTTGTGTCTTGAGAACATAAAAGAATCCAGAGAAAGCAAACTGAAAAGAATTCCTTCTCCCTCGAATAAATTTCTCAGTCTCTTTTCTTCTGGATTTCATGGTATTTCCTTTTTACCCTTCAAAAATATTACTTTTGAGATAAAATAGAAACTCACTTGCGGGTGTTGCCAAGTGGTAAGGCATTAGCTTCCCAAGCTAACATTCGTGGGTTCGAATCCCATCACCCGCTTTTTTCTTTTAAACTTATTATAGCTGAGAAACAAAACGCCACTGTTTTTACCAGCGGCGTTTTGTTTGATTAATCAAGAACCTTCTTGTAAACCCGATGATTTTTGTAGAATCGCACCCCCAGATTGCTCAGATCTTTCCGCATCTGGGTGGCTGTCTCAGCCACCTGAGTCAGTTCGGCATGCACAAAGCGTGGATTCTCGCGAGCAGCGCTTTCGAGTGCGCCCATCAGAAGCGCGTTGCCGCCCATCCCCTGATACTCAGGCAGGATGCCAATTCCATTGAAATCCAGCCATTCGGTACGCTTAAGCTCTCTAAGAAGCCTCAAAATCTCGATAGGTCCAAGTTTCCCCTTAATTTTCTGCATTGCTGCGGAAGCGTCCGGGAATGGCAGCACAAATCCAACTACTTCGTTCTCTTTATTCACGATAAACTTCACCATTTTTGGCAGCACAAATGCCATCGCGTTGTCAACCACATATGTAAGTTCACGGTCTGTCAGCGGATAATACTCCCAATTGTGCACGAAAGATTTATTGTAAGCACCCCGCAGGCTTGCTTTCCACTTGTAAATTTCCTTCTTATTCTCGAAACTTAATATTGTCAAGGAGCCGCGGTTCCTTGCAATTTCCATGGCTTTTTTTATTTTTTCTGGCAGAACAAACTCCTCGAGCCTGACATAACTTGACACAAAATCGACTTCTTTGACAAAGCCATAGTTTTCCACAAGCTGTTGATAATATGGATAGTTGTAGTTCATCATATTCATCATCTGGCGATGCTCAAAACCTTCCACCTGGATGCCGTAGCCGTCAAGCGGTCCGTAGCCTTTCGGTCCAACAATCCTGTTCATGCCGTGTTCCAGCGTCCAGCGCGTGGCATGATCAAACAAAGCATTTGCCACTTCCTGGTCGTCGATGCAATCAAAAAGGTAAAACTCGCTATCTTTCGTTCCGTGATATTCGTTAAATGGACGATTGATCAGCATCGATAATTTCCCAACCACCTTACCGTCGCGTTTCGCCAAAAAGAATTCAGAAATTGAGTGGTCATAAAAAGGATGCTTTTTCTCATTCATCATGGCGTAAATATCCGTCTTGAATGGCGGGACGAACTGCTTGCAGTCCCGATAGAGCTCGTATTGAAATTCGACAAACTCTTTTTGTAATGCCTTTGTGTCAACTTTAATAATTTCGATCATGTCTTCCTCCACCGGAGATTCTTAGCAGAAAATAATAATTCTTCAGTTATAACCCCAAACTCTCATTTGCGATACCTTGCCGGGCGGTTCGAGATGTTATATAATCCGCCTGTTAAAGTTTAGTTTGGAAAGAGGTTTCGGTATGATAGATGTAAATGAATTACGCAAAGGTGTCACGTTTCAACTTGATGGCAACCTGTTTCGCGTTTTAGAGTACACGCACAACAAGCCGGGTCGAGGTTCGGCTACGATCCGCATCAAAGCGCGTGATATCCGCAAGGGCAACACACTCGACATGACTTTCATCTCAGGAGATAGAGTTCAGGATATTCGGCTCGATTACCACAATGTTCAGTATCTCTACCGTGATGATAATTTCTTCTATTTCATGGATATGGAAACCTTCGAACAACCTGCAATCCCCAACGAGCTTGCGGAAGACTATGCCGGCTTCCTGAAAGAAAACATGGAAGTAAAATTGACCTTTTTTGGGGAAGAGCCGCTCGACATTGAGCTTCCTACCAGTGTGGATCTGAAAGTTATCACAGCCGACGCTTCAGCACGCGGTAATACAGCCACTGGCGTCACCAAACTGGTCGTTACAGACACGGGGCTCAAAGTGCAAACGCCTTCCTTCGTCAATGAAGGCGATACCATCCGTGTGGATACCCGCACAGGCGAATACCTTACACGGGTTTAGTTATCGATGAAGACTCCAGACGGCCGCGAGTGTAAATTCTTTTATGGAGATTATTATCGCGGCCGAAATTTTCAGGAATGCCGCGCCCTGATTAATCCCCAGGATAAAAAAGATTGGACTTCGTCTGTATGTAAGACTTGCCCTGTACCGTCCATCCTTCAGAATAATGCCTGCCCCAACATGGCTCTGACGACTTATTTTAAAAAGACCTTGTTTGGCAAGCGAATTCAGGTAAAGGCCTGGTGTTCTCGTTCACATGGGATTGTGCGCAATCCCAACATCGGGTGTGGATTATGTCACCTGCCCCAGGAAACTGAGATACATTAGAGTTCTATCAGAAACTGCTGCAAAGTTCTGCTTAGGGATAATTTATCACATCTTGTTGGTATAATATTTAATCGATGCGTAAAGCGTTAATTTTACGGAGGTAGTATTGAAACCACGAAATCAGTCTTTTTTTATCTCAGCTCTATTGCTATTTTCATTGATCGCTATGGTTTTTTACGGCGTTCAGGAGAACAGCTTTGGCAGTACTGAGATTCCAATAAACCAACTCGCGGCAGATATCGAGGCTGGCAAAGTTTCCAGCATTAAAGTCGACGGCGATCGGGTTGAGGTTCAATATAAGAACCTTGAACAGAAAACAACAACTTTTTCTTCCAAGGATCCCCAAAGCGGTTTGGTGGAACAGTTGGTTCAACTTGGTGTTTCACCTGAAAAACTTCGCGATCCAGAACTAAGCATTCAGATTGTAGTTGCCGGTTTTTGGTCGGAGGCTTTAATAGTCTTATTGAACTTTATACCCTTCATTTTGATGGGTGTCTTCTTTTTCATGTTCATCCGGCAGGCGCAGGGTTCAAATAACGCCGCTATGGCTTTTGGCAAATCCCGCGCAAAAATGCTCACAGGCGAACATCCAACAGTTACCTTTGCTGACGTTGCAGGAGTAGAAGAAGCGAAAGAAGAACTGCAGGAGGTTGTTGAATTCCTCAAAGAGCCCCAGAAGTTCATTGCTTTGGGTGCGAGGATCCCTAAGGGTGTACTTTTGGTCGGATCCCCCGGCACTGGCAAAACCCTGATGGCTAAAGCCGTGTCTGGAGAAGCTGGCGTACCTTTCTTCTCAATTTCCGGTTCGGAATTTGTAGAGATGTTTGTTGGCGTAGGTGCCAGCCGTGTCAGAGATTTATTTGATGAAGCCAAGAAACACTCACCATGTATTGTTTTCGTAGATGAAATTGATGCTGTTGGCCGCCATCGTGGTGCTGGTCTTGGTGGAAGCCACGACGAACGCGAACAAACACTCAACCAGCTCCTGGTTGAGATGGATGGTTTTAGCACCGATAACAATGTAATCGTCATTGCTGCAACCAACCGCCCTGACATCCTTGACCCCGCCCTGATGCGCCCTGGTCGTTTTGACCGACGTGTTATGCTTGACAAGCCTGACCTCAAAGGTCGTGAAGCGATCCTCAAAGTTCACACCCGCGGAAAGCCGGTTTCGCCTGAAATCAGCCTGGAAGAAATTGCCCGCGCGACGCCTGGCTTTGTTGGCGCTGACCTGGAAAACCTGGTCAACGAGGCTGCAATACTCGCTGCCCGTCGAAACATGAAGATCATCGGTCAATCCGAGTTTGAAGAATCCATCGAAAGGGTGATTGCCGGACCGGAACGCAAGAGCCGTTTGATCAACCCCAAGGAAAAGAAAATCATTGCTTATCACGAAGCTGGACACGCGGTGGTGATAAATGCTCTGCCTGAGGGGGATCCTGTTCAGAAAGTGTCTATTATTTCCCGCGGCATGATGGGCGGATTTACGCGCTCCCTGCCCACTGAAGATCGCAGCCTTGAGAGCAGGAAGAGACTAACCTCCGACATGGTTGGTATGCTTGGCGGTCGTGCGGCAGAAGAAATCATGTTTGACGACATCACTTCTGGTGCTTCCAGTGACATTGAACGGGTCACTAAGATTGCCCGCAGCATGGTCACCCGGCTCGGCATGAGCGAAAAACTCGGCCCGATGGTATACGGACAAAAGGAAGAGCTGGTGTTCCTGGGACGTGAAATTTCTGAACAGCGCGATTATTCCGAAGCAGTAGCTCAGGAAATTGACCGCGAGGTACAGCGTGTGGTTAACGAGGCTTACAAAACTGCAAAAGAAATCCTCGAAACCCACAAAGATAAATTGATTGCCGTAGCTGAAAAGTTACTTGAGGTAGAAACCATCTCCAACGAAGAATTCGAGGCGATCTTCCCTCCTCCAGTTGATAAGAATCAGGGAATACCGGTTATACAACCGGTGTAATTCCAAAATTATGTTCAACAAGATCCAGGGCTTTTTCTAAAAGTCCTGGATCTTGTGCGTTTAACCAATAAATATCCGGATCTGAAGGCTTAAACCAGTTTGCCTGCCGGCGCACAAAGGCACGCGTGTTCCGTTTGATCAATGCGATCGCTTCGTCGAGGCTAATTTCTCCTTTTAGGTGAGCAATTATTTCGTTGTAGCCAATGACGCGCATTGTTTCAAGCGTCGGACCAAAACCAGTATCGAGCAGATTCTGCACTTCGCCAACTAAACCCTGACGGACCATACCCTCAATTCGCTGATCGATGCGCGCATATAGTACCTCACGCGGAAGTTCCAAACCAATGGTGAGTGTGCTGTATGGGGATTTTTCCTTGTCCCGCAGATCGGAAAATTTCTTTCCCGTGCTCAGGATTACTTCTAATGCCCGTATGGTCCGACGGTGGTTGCGGTAATCGATTTTGGCAGCAGCCTCTGGATCAATGGCACTGAGCATCTCATAGAGCTGGTCGAATCCAATGCTGTTGCCAATGGTCTCGAGGTCTTCACGCAATGTGTCAACTGGCCCATGGGATGGAATCTGCCAATTTTGCAGAATTGAGCGGACGTATTGCCCGGTTCCCCCTGCCAGGATTGGCAACCTGTCGCGTTGATGAACTTCCCTAATGATTTGAGCAGCCGACTGTTTGTAGAGTCCTAAATTCCACGGTTCTTTCAGGCTGGTAACGTTGATCAGATGATGCTTTGCAAGCTCAAGTTCCGATGCAGTCGGCTTGGCCACGCCAATCTCCAGTTCACGATAAAGATAGCGCGAATCCGCGGAAACAATCTCGGCATTCAAGGCACGTGCGAGTTTAATAGCAAACGTGCTCTTGCCGGAAGCTGTTGGACCAACAATCAAAAGAAGCGGCTTTTTAGTCATCGATTCTCACAGACCTGAAATAGAGAATTTCAGGCGATTTTACAGGATTAAAATCTTCCACGATGGCAAGGTCCAAATTCCAAATCTCCGGATATTCAGTGTGCTCATACAGAAAAGCGTTCATTGTAGCAACCAACGCTTTCAACTTCTTTTTTCCTACACTAAACTCTGCCGGTCCAAATTTTTGACTGCGGCGGGTTTTCACCTCCACACAAGTCAACAAACCAGTTTCATCCAGCATGATCAAATCTGCTTCACCATTGCGGCAGTGATAATTTCGCGCAAGCAATTTATAGCCCTGGCTGAGCAAATGCTCCATCACCAGCGTTTCTCCCCAGTTTCCGGTCTTTTTCCTGCCTTTTGAATCCATGCCAAAAGTATAATCGTTTCACAAAGGTTCTCACGGAATCTAATGAATAAAGATCCTGGATTCCTGGCTCTTTACTTCTGATGGGAAATTATTCCGCAAATATGTGCACAATAACTCATCTTTATTCTTGTCCCTTAAATCCTCCCAGCAATTAAGCCGGAAAATTTAGACATTCCTTCCAGATTAAGTTAGAATTGACCAATTACATATAGAGGAATTTCCGATGGCAATTTGTGAAATAGTGACAATAGGTACTGAGCTTCTTCTCGGTGAGATCCAGGATACGAATTCAAGGTTTATCGCCAGGTCGCTCCGGGACATTGGAGTGGATCTTTACCGCCTCTCGACTGTCGGCGACAATCTAAATCGCATCACAGCAACCCTCCAGGAAGCGCTAATGCGTGCGGATATCGTTATAACCACAGGTGGGCTTGGACCCACCGTAGACGACCCAACCCGCCAGGCAGTCGCCAATGTTTTCAATGTCAATCTTGTTTACAAAGAAGAATTGTGGGAGCAAATTTTAGAGAGATTTAGCCGTTACAATCGGACTCCTACTGAGAACAACAAGCGCCAGGCATTTATTCCTTCAAATTCAGTTGCCATTCCAAATCCAGTTGGCACCGCTCCGGCCTTTTACGTAGAACTGGGCGTCAAAACTATCATTTCGCTCCCCGGTGTCCCACGCGAGATGGAATACCTTATGAATAATTTTGTGGTGGAATATCTCAAGCATCGCTATGACCTGCGTGATGAAATCATTCTCCCATGGGTGATTCATACCATCTCTAAAGGTGAATCAAGCATTGATGAAATCATAGGGGAAATGGAAACCCTATCCAACCCGACTGTTGGCCTTCTCGCCCATCCGGGTCAGACAGATATTCGTGTAACTGCCAAGGCCTCTTCCGCCGCGGAGGCTGAAGAAATGATGCAGCCTGTTCTGCAGGAGATTCGCAATAAGCTGAAAAATTATATTTACGGTGAAAACGAAGCCACTCTTGAAGAAGCAGTCGCAGAGTTGTTAAACCAATCTCAAAAACGCGTCTCGATCATCGAAAGTGGAACAAAAGGTGAGGTTTTTAGGAAACTAAAACCATATATGCACGAAGGGTATCTCACTGGAGATAATGTTCACCTGGTTTTTTCTGGCGAAACTCTGAATCGCCTGATGCATGAATACCAGGAGCAAAATAATGCGGACTTGGTGCTTGCGGTCATTGTCAGCTCCAAAGAAAGCGATCCGCGCGTCCAGATTGCCTTGTTGCACGACGGACAGCTTTCAGAGATTGACAGACTCTATGGCGGCCCCCCCGGAGATGCTGTCACTTGGGCTGTCAACTATGCCCTGGACATGATCCGCTGGAAGTTTATAGAAGATTAAAGGAGAACCATGCAAAACATAACAACCATCCTAAAAAATGCAATTGTTCTGACAATGAATCAGAACTATGAGATTTTTGATCCAGGTGCGATCGCGATCGAAGGTGACAAAATAATTGCGGTTGATTCCGAGGATCAAATTCTTTCACAGTATCAGGCGAAAGAAGTGATCGACGGTGGTCAAAAAGTACTTTTACCTGGATTGGTCAACACCCACACACACATTCCGATGACCTTATTGCGCGGCTTATCTGACGACCTGCGCCTGGATGTCTGGCTGATGGGTTATATGATGCCGGTGGAACGCGAGTTTGTTTCGCCTGAGTTTGTACGGCTTGGCACTAAGCTTGGTTGCGCTGAATTCATCCGATCTGGCGTTACAACTTTTAATGACATGTACTATTTCGAAGACGACGTCGCTGAGGCAACCGCAGAGATCGGTTTACGCGCTGTTGTCGGTCAGACGGTGATGAAATTTTCAGCCCCGGATGCAGATTCCTATGAAGATGCGCTTGCCTTAAGCGAAAATCTGATCAAAAAGTGGCAGGACCATCCCCTGATCGTCCCAGCAATTGCTCCACACGCTGTTTACACCTGCACCCCGGACGTGCTCACCTCAGTTGTAGAACTGGCGAAGAAGTATGATGCGAGGGTTCACTTCCATGTGTCAGAAACCAAGGATGAGGTCGAAAACCTGCGCAAAGAACACGGCTTGCCAGTGGTTCCTTACATCCGCAAGTTCGGCATGCTCGAGACCAAGCTTATTGCCGCTCACTGTGTCCATCTGGATGAAGGTGAAATCCGCACACTGCAGCACGCTGGCGTCGGCATTGCTCATAATCCCACCTCCAATCTCAAGCTGGCATCCGGTTTTGCGCCGGTTGCACGTATGCTGCACCTTGGTTGCAATGTGGGTGTCGGAACCGATGGCCCTGCTTCCAACAATGACCTCGACATGTTTGAGGAAATTCGGCTCGCCAACCTGATTGCCAAGGCCGTTTCCGGCGATCCAACTGTCTTGCCTGCCCGGCAAACCCTGGCAATGGCAACCATTATTGGCGCAAAAGCGCTGCATATGGACGAGATTATTGGAAGTCTTGAGCCGGGGAAACGGGCTGACCTGATCCTGGTTGATATTTCTTCCGTCCACAACCAGCCGCGCTTCTTAAGAGATCCCGACGGCGTGTATGCCCAACTTATTTATGCTGCCAAATCAACTGATGTGACAGATACCATGGTCAACGGCAAGTGGCTAATGAGAAACAAGGAATTGCTCACCGTAAACGAAGGTCAATTACTCACGGAAGCCAGTGAAATTGCGGCTAAGATTGATAAATTCCTCAAGGGGCGTGAGGAGTCGGTTTATTCCAAGCTGATCGCGATCGGCGGTGCTGCGGAAGAGGAGAGCTTCGAGGTTCAGGTCAAGGTGAAAGTTGACTCAATTGCGCCTGTTTTGGAAGCCCTGTCCAAGCCTGGCATACTTATCCTGCGAAAACGCCATTACCACGAATATGACACTTATTTTGGCTTTGAAAGTCCTTCTCAAGGACGCTTGCGCTACCGGGAAGATGAATTCCTTAATGAATCGGGCAAGATCACCAGTGTTCGTTCACGATTGACCTTGATAGGGGAACTCGATACTGCCAGGAATCTCAATGATTCTCAAATCATGCTTTCCCGCAGCCGCTATCTCGCTCCAGCAACCCACAGTCTGCGGTTCTATCATGAGTATTTCAAACCTTCCTCCAAGCTTGAAATTGAAAAGAATCGTTTACGCTACCTGGTTCAATACAAAGAAATCGAATTCTTCATCAATCTTGACACCATTCAGAAACCTGCCATTGGAAAATACGTCGAAATCAAGAGCCGCACCTGGAGCCGCCAGGACGCCGATCAGAAAGCCGCTCTTATTCGCGAACTGGCGGACTATCTTGGTCTGGATCTAACCCAGATAAATTCTCTGGATTATCTGCAAATTGTTGAAAGCGCGTCTGAAAATTAAAGGATTAGAGGTTAGCCATGGACCCAATCAAAGTTTTATTTGCTTCAGCAGAAGCAGCTCCCTTTGCCAAAGTTGGCGGATTGGGTGACGTTTCTGGTGCCCTCCCTCCGGCTCTTAAGGATCTGGCTGCCGGAGGTCTCGATATCCGCCTGATTATGCCTTTTCATGCCGAGGTAAAGAAGAAGAATCCCCCCCACCGCCTGATCGGAAATTTTTCTTTTGAAGCAAATGGACGATCAATTGCCACAGATTTTTACGTCAGCGAGATAAGCGGCGTACCTGTGTATCTCCTGGACAACGAATTTATCAACCACGACTCCCCCGTTTATCATGGTGACTGGATGCTGGATGGAATGAAGTATGCCACCTTCTCTTTGGCGCTGCTGGAAGCTTTGCGTTACCTTGATTGGAAGATCGACCTGCTGCACGCCAACGACTGGCATACTGCCCTTTCAGTCTTTGCTTTGAAGACAATTTACACGGATGATCCATTTTTTGACGGCATTAAAACGATCCTTTCAGTTCACAATTTGCCGTTTAATGGCTGGGGATCCCAGGAAGCCATGAGCGCGCTCGGGTTCGAACCTAGCAGTGATCCTGATCTGCCTGATTGGGCAAAATTTACCCCCCTTCCTCTGGGTCTATCCGCTGCAGATCAAGTTATTACCGTTTCCCCAAATTATGCTCAGGAGATCCTGACGCCTGAATTTGGTTGTGGAATTGAAAGTTACTTGCAAAAGCACTCAGACAAAGTCATCGGGATCTTGAATGGCATCGATGAATCCAAATGGGATCCAGCAACTGATAAAGCCATTTCAAGTAATTTCAGCCTTGATAATATCGAAGGTAAATTTAAAAACAAACTTGACCTGCAAAAAGCCCTTGGATTTGAAGTCAACGTTGATATTCCCCTGCTTACAACGGTCAGCAGGCTCGATCGCCAAAAAGGTATCCACAGTATTCTAAATATTCTTCCAACGCTCATCGATCAACCATGGCAGTTTGTGCTTCTTGGCACAGGTGATCCGGAGCTCGAGCGCCTGGCAAGTGAGCTCAGCGCTCATTACCCCACCAGGATTGCCTGCATCATCAAATATGACGACGTCATAGCCCGAATGCTATACGCAAGCGGCGATATATTTCTAATGCCAAGTCTTTATGAACCCTGCGGCCTTTCACAAATGTTCGCCATGCGCTATGGAAATCTTCCAGTTGCAACCAGCACCGGTGGCCTGGTAGACTCCATCTTCGATTACTCCATCGACCCAAGTCTTGCTACCGGTTTCCTCTACGCGGAAAAGAACGAAACCGGTTTAGGGCAGGCACTAAAGCTCGCTTTGAAGGTCTTTGAGGATAAAACTTCCTGGGCAATTATGCGGCGCAACGCCATGAAAGCGCGCTTCTCATGGAAACTTTCCGCAGGTAATTATCTGGACGTCTACCGTAAACTCCTGGCTTAGCCAGTTTCTGAAAGGTTCTTCTTTATGAAACATGAACGATCATCGGGTATCTTACTCCACCCAACAAGCCTCCCCAGTCCGGATGGAATTGGCGACTTAGGTCCGGAAGCTTATCGTTGGATTGACTTTCTACATGACTCCGGTACCCAATTATGGCAAATTTTGCCTCTCGGACCAACTGGATACGGTGATTCACCCTATCAGTGCTTCTCAGCTTTTGCCGGTAACCCCTTCCTGGTCAGTCCGCTGCTTCTTTTGGAATCCGGCTTACTTAGCAGCTCCGATTTGCGTCAAAGGCCAGAATTCCCGGAGACCTCCGTAGACTTCGGACCGGTAATACAGTGGAAGAATCATCTTTTGGATCTTGCTTACACAAATTATCTACGCTTAAATTCTACTGATATCTCTGATCAATTCAAACGATACCAGCAGGAAAACTCCCATTGGCTTGATGATTACGGTCTGTTTATGGCAATCAAGGAATCGCAAGGCGGGCAGCCTTGGTCTTCCTGGCCAGGAGCCCTGAAATTCCGTGATCCATCGGCCATGGATCGAGTCCGCACTGAGCTGGCAACTCTCATCGAAAAGGTAAAGTTCAGCCAATTCCTGTTCCATCAACAATGGCAAAACCTGAAGAATTACGCCCACTCAAAGGGTATCCAAATCATTGGAGATATGCCTTTCGTCATCGCTTTTGACAGTGCCGATACATGGGCTAATCCCGAGATGTTCCTGATGGACGAATCCCTCACTCCCACCATGGTGGCAGGAGTTCCGCCTGATTATTTCTCAGCCAGTGGTCAACTTTGGGGCAACCCTCTCTACAATTGGCCGGTCCACACCCAGCAGAACTATGATTGGTGGGCTCGCCGCTTGGGGGCAGTCCTCTCAATGGTTGATATTGTTCGGCTTGATCACTTTCGCGGTTTTGCGGCTGCCTGGCATGTGCCATTTGGCGCAGAAACTGCAATTCACGGTCAGTGGATAAATAGCCCGGGTCTTGAGTTGTTCACAGAACTTAAATATCGCTTTCCGGACCTACCGATCATTGCTGAGGATCTTGGGGTCATCACACCGGACGTTGAGGAGCTGCGGGATAGATTTGGTTTACCAGGAATGAAAATCCTTCAATTTGCCTTCAGCGGCGACCCGGAGGATGACTTCCTGCCGCACCACTATCCCATTAATTGTTTCGCGTACACTGGCTCTCACGACAATGAAACTGCCCAGGGATGGTTTGATCATGCCACCCCAAAAGAAAAACTTTTCTGCTTGAACTACCTCGGTGCCAATGAAACGGAAGTGCCCCACAGAATGATTCGAGAGGTCTGGCGATCGGTCGCGAAATTTGCTGTTGCTCCAATGCAGGATTTTCTCGGCTTGGGTTCCGAAGCACGCATGAACCTGCCTGGATGCGCATCGGGAAACTGGTCCTGGCGAATGTCCAGGCAGGCACTCAGCAACACGCTGAAGGATCAGATTTATCAGCTCAATTTTCTCTATAGCCGCTTGCCGGAAAGTGAAAAAAAGAAGAACACTTTAAAGTTACAGGCTGAAACCAGCGACATGGTCAAGCCACACTAACGGCGTATTTTGGAATCAAAAAAGAGGCTGACCTTGAAAAGTCAGCCTGTTTTGTTTTATCCCTCGGGATATTTCTCGTGGGCTGCCATCGCGGCGCCCACTATGCCTGCCAGGTTTTGCAGCTTGGCGGCCACAACTGGAGATTCTGTCGTCAAATACTTTGAATATTTTTCAAAATCGCTGCTGATGCCGCCACCAAGCACGAAAATTTCCGGGTTGAGCAGGGCTTCATAGGTTAGTAAAACATTGTTAAGACGGGAAGCCCACTGTTTCCAGGACAATTTCTCCTTCGTTTTGATTGCCGCGGAGGCACGGTGCTCTGCTTCTTTTCCGCGAATGTCAATATGACCAAGCTCGGTGTTAGGCATCAACTTGCCATCCACAAATATGGCAGTTCCAAGCCCCGTTCCAATCGTCAGGAACATCACAACATCGTACTGCTTCAACGCCTCATCTCCAAAGCGCATTTCTGCCAATCCAGCAGCGTCCGCGTCATTCAGGATGACAGCTGGCATCCCTGTCTTTTCCGTGACCATGCTTGCCAGATTTTTGCCGATCCAATCCTTGTGAAGATTGGCAGACGTGAAGATCTGACCGTGTTTCACCACACCAGGGAAACCTGCCCCAATAGGACCTTCATAATTGAGTTGTTTTCTGATCTTATTGATGCTTTTGACAATTGCGGCTGGCTCCTTGATAGTCTTGTAGGCTATCCGAACCCGTTCTGAAACCAAAAGTCCTGTCTCAGTGTCCACAATAGCACCTTTTGTGGCTGAACCTCCGATATCAATACCTAATACCTGCATAATGCCTCCTTTTAGTCACACCCAAAATTCAAGTGCTCTTCATATGTTTTTGAAAAATTATGTGTCAAACTGCCATCACATTTGGCTCTAAAAAAAAGATAATCAGTTTCTGCCGGAGCTACTGCTGCTTTAATGGCATTCAGGCTCGGATTAGAAATTGGTCCGGGTGGTAAGCCCGGATTACGGTATGTATTATACGGTGAATTTGCCTCTAAATCAGTAAAAGTCAAAGGGCTTTTCCACCAGGTGTTTTTCTGCGCGTCGTACCCTAAAGCATACTGTATCGTTGGATCAGTCTCCAACCGCATTCCAATTGCAAGTCGGTTGTAAAACACGGAAGCAATGGTTGCCATTTCTTCTTCGGCAAGCGTTTCCCTTTGAATAATCGAAGCCATCGTAAGGGCTTGATGCAGCGTCAATCCACTGTTTTGCAGATCTTTTTCAAATTCTTCTGTAAGAACGCTGGTCTTAAAGCGCGTCAGAATTTCAGCAATGAAGTCCTGTAGAGAAATATCTGGCTTTACACTGTAATTTCCTGGGAAAAGGTAGCCCTCAAGGGTCATCCCTTGCGGGATCTCCAGCTGCTCTCTGTATGGTTCTGGGGGTGCTGTTGCCAGCGTGAGGAAATCTGCCGCACTGAAGGATAAACCCAGACCGTCGATCACCGCAGCTATTTCTTCTATCCGCCAGCCAGCGTAAATGGTGAACTGCTTATCCCGCCGGGTGACATCGGAGATCAAGTTGGCGACATCAATGGCATTTAATCCCATCGGAACAGTATAGTTCCCGGGCTGGATATTGCGATCCTGGCCTGAATAGATCAGGTAAGCACAGGTCAGGTCTGCGGATTGGACCAGTCTTTTTTGTTCCAGATTAGCACAAAGCTCTTGGACAGATTGACCTGGTTCTACTGAAAACTTCACTTCAGGCAGTCCGTTGCCTGTTGCTGTGGCAAGCATCTTTTCCCTGCCCTGGTAAAGCAAAAGCCCATGCTTTAAGGCAGAGACAGAACTTACAGATTTTCCTGGTAAACCATAAATTGCCCTGGTCATGTAATTCACATACACCAATCCTGCGGCAAGTACTATTGCCAGGAGCAGTAACAGGATGAGGAAGATCGGATTACGCTTTTTCATCACTCTCATCCTCAGGATTTTCCAACTGGTGATCCAGATAGTTCTGCAAGATCATTGCCGCAGCCTTGTCGTCAATTGCCGTTCGTCGTGAATATCGGCTTTTATTCATCTGTAGACTGGTGGAAATCACATTTTGCGTTGAATAGGACTCATCCCAGGTTATTACTGGCATGCAACAGATAGCGCGCAATTGCTCTACAAAACGCATCACGGATCGAGCTCTCGGACCTTCTCCGCCGTCAGTATCATAAGGGACTCCAACAACAATCATGCTGCAGCCCTCTGCTTCAGCCAGCCTGCAGACTTCCTCAGCATCTTTTAACCTGGAAACATGCGTGATAATAGACAGCGGTCGCGCAAAACTGCCGCTCTCATCGCTTATCGCAATCCCGATTCTCACATTTCCATGATCAATTCCGAGAATTTTCAAAATTCTGGTCCTTTTCGTGCCGATCTAAGTGAAAATTATACAATGATTTACCTTGGTGTTCCGATCGAGGAAAATACCCACCTATTAAAACTCAAAGGCAGTGGCTCACAAGACCACTGCCTTTTGCTGCTGCGTAGATTAACTCTTCAGGTGAACCCGAAGAGCCGCACGATCCTTCTGCACCAGTGCCTGCAAATCGCCCAAGGCCTGTGCCCTCTGCAGCGTGCCAAAACTCATTCCTTCTCCCGGGATTTCAAAATCGAGTTCGGCATCCCTGGTAAAGTGGATGAACAGCCCGCCTGGCTGCCCGCCTTTATGCAGTTGCCCAGTGGAATGCAAGAAGCGCGGTCCAAAGCCCAAAGTTGTGGCCTTATTGACGGCATTCAGGATTTTTCCCCGCAAAGCCTGAAGGAATTCGAAGTTTTCCTCGATGCGCGGCATAAATCCACTAAGGACGACGTAACCTTTTTCGGGCACCGTCCTGGCATAGGCTAAGAGTAAAGCCTCGAGTTTAGTTTCAATCAGGGCTTCTTCGTTTTTGAAGCCATAAACAACTGCCGCATCATTCTCCCAGATCGGCTCCCCATCTTCCAATTTACCATTCTTCTGGTACGCGTTGATCACTTCCTTGGCAATCGTTTTACTGAGCTGTACATTTGGCTGATTGAATGCGTTCACCTGCAGCACCGCACAAGCAATCGCTGTGGCATATTCCCAGCGATAAAACTCTTTGGCGAGCGCATACGGTTCTGGAATAGCAATTGTCAGAACAACATGCCCTGTCCGTTTTAATTCCTCGACCATCTCTGCCTTGCTTCCGTCTGTTTTGAAGTAGACAAATAACCTATCCTCAGGGTAATTCTGACCCTTTAGGATTGGTTCATTCTCAATTGGCAGAATGCCCTTACCTTCTTTGCCGCTACTTTCCGCGATCAGCTGTTCAAGCCAGGGCACCAGGCTGCCAGCAAAACCTTCCGCAACAAAGGTCAATTTGTCTTTTCCGCTCTTTTGGGCCTCTCCCAGCACCAAGCCTAACATCAGGTTGGGATTTGCCGAATAAGGGACGTTTTTACGGCTCTGAAGGTCAGAGGCATTGCCCTGCCTGAGCATTTTTTGCAGATCGATACCCATCACTGCTGCGGGAACCAACCCAAAATGAGTGAAGACTGAATAGCGTCCGCCAACGTCCGGTCGGGCATTAAACACCTTGCGAAAACCTTTTCGATACGCCAGATCCTGCAAAGAAGTATTGGGATCCGTAATTGCCACAAAATGTTTGCCAACATTCTCAGGATCAATCTTCTCCAATTCAGCCCAAAAATACTTGAACGCAGACATGGTTTCGCTGGTGCCGCCGCTCTTACTCGAGACGATAAAAAGTGTTTTCCTAATATCAACATTGCGCAACCTGAAAGCGATCTCATCGGGGCTGGTTGTGTCGATGATCTGAAGTTTCAGACCCTTGCCCCCAACAGGTGCAATCGCCTGGCTCATCACTTCCGGAGCCAGGGAGGAACCTCCCATACCGAGAACAAAAGCGTGCTCATATCCTTCTGAAAGCAATTTTTCTTTGAAAGCTGTCAACTCTTCAATCATGGAGAATTGTTGGCCCGGCAAGCTCAGCCACCCCAGACGCTCCCGGATCTCATCATGTCCTGACTGATCTTTTGTCCAGAATGATGGTTCATGCTCAAACAGGCTGCCCACGAAAATTTCATCCGCAGCTTTTTTTATCGCGGCGGGAACTGCATCGCCCAGATCTGCAAGTTCCGCCTTGAAGAACGCGCGCTTGGTATCAATTGTTTCCAGTAAAGAAAGATAAGCCTGCTTAAACTTTTCCACTCCGTCATCTTCCAGTTCCTGGGCAATGCGAAGAAAGTCAAAACCGAGTTCTGGCAGCATGTCAAAGTTATTGGTTGCCCGCTGCAGGTCTTCTTCAATCCGCAGCTCGGTATGTCCATGATCCAAAAATGCGCTCAATGTCGCTGGTGGGATCGTGTTGACACTGTTTTCCGCGACCAATTCATCCACATATAAGGTATCGGGATAATCCTTGTTCTTGGTGCCTGTCGATGCCCAAAGCGGTCGCTGCACCCTGGCGCCGTATTCCTTTAGCTTCTCAAATCGTTCTGTCGCAAAGAACTTCAAAAACTCCTGGTATGCTAGCCTTGCGTTGTCAACTGCAATCTTCCCGGTTAATGCCGCCACCCGATCTGCTGCCTGGGGATTGGCTTCGACATATTCCTGCAGGCGGCTGTCCACCAGGGTATCGATCCGCGATACAAAGAAGGATGCCACGCTGGCTATACGATCGATTGGCAGCCCTTTTTCAAGGCGCTTCTCCAGTCCGGAAAGATAAGCCTCCATCACTTCGAGGTACCTGGGTATCGAAAATATCAAGGTGGCATTCACATTAATGCCTTCACTGATCAGCGTCTCGATCACAGGCAGTCCGGCTTTAGTAGCCGGCACTTTGATCATGACATTCTTGCGGTTCATCTGAGCCCACAAGGCTCTTCCATCTTCGATCGATTTCTCAGTATCATTTGCAAGCAGCGGGTTAATCTCGACGCTGACCATGCCGTCCATGCCATCAGTATCTTCGTATACCTGCTTGAATAAATCCGCCGCTGCCTGGATGTCTTCACGGACCAGTTCAAGATAGATTTGATCTTTGCCCAAACCTGCCCATGCCATGGATTGCAGGGTGTCATCGTAAGCGGCACTGCTGCTGATGGATTTCTCGAAGATGCTGGGATTGGAAGTAACGCCAAAGACCTCCCCATCTCTGATCATACGCGCCATCTCGCCATTCACCAGCATGCCGCGTTCGATGTTGTCATACCAGACGGATTGTCCAGCTTGTTTTAAAGATTCAGATCGGTTCATTTGTATCTCCTGCTATCTAAAACAGTTTGCGTGCTGAGTTCACGACGTTGTCAACGGTGAAACCAAATTTTTCCAGTACGATCTCACCAGGTCCGCTTTTGCCGAACTCGTCGATGCCTATCGCAACGCCCTCCGTGCCGACATATTTCTGCCAGCCAGTGGTTACACCCGCTTCAATCGAAACGCGCCGTTTCACTTCGAGTGGTAATACGGATTGCTGATATTTCCTTGTCTGCTTTTCAAACAGTTCCCAGCTTGGGAAGGACACAACCCGCACTTTACGGCCTTGTTTCTCAAGCTTCTTGCCAGCCTCATAAGCCAGGCTTAATTCAGATCCGGTTGCCATCAGGATGATATCAGGCACGCCTGCTTGAGTTTCGTAGAAGGTATAGGCTCCTTTTGCGACACCCTTCGCTGGTTTACAAACCTTGCGGTCGAATGTTGGAAGGTTCTGCCTTGAAAGGATTAAAGCAACCGGTCGGTCGCGATGCTCGATTGCATACTTCCAGGATTCGACGACCTCGTTGGCATCTCCAGGACGCAACACAACCAATCCTGGGATAAGGCGCAAACTCATGACATGTTCGATTGGCTGATGGGTGGGCCCATCTTCTCCAACGGCAATCGAGTCGTGCGTAAGCACCCAAACTACGCCCATTTTCGAAAGAGCAGCCACACGCAGCGATCCTCTGGCATAGTCCGAAAACACCAGGAAGGTAGCCACATATGGAATTATTCCGCCATGTACCAACAAACCATTACCAATTGCTCCCATCGAAATTTCACGAACTCCAAAATGCACATTTCGCCCTTCAGGTGTTTCCGGGCTGAATGCAGGCACTTTGTCCATCCAGGTTTTCACGGAAGAAGCCAGGTCTGCCGAACCGCCCATCAGCTCGGGTAGCACCAAACTCATTGCGTTGATGACCTTTCCGGAAGCCTCACGCGAGGCTAACCCCTTCTCGCTCGCAGGGAAGACAGGCAAACTTTTCTCCCAACCCTTGGGCAGTTTGCCCTCAAGCCTGCGTTCAAATTCAGCAGCAAGCTCCGGGTAGGCTGTCTTGTAGTCTTCGTAACCCTTAACCCATTTTTCCTGGGACTGCTTGCCGGCATCCAGCCTTGAGCGGAAGTGTTCCAGTATGTCTTCAGGAACGTAAAACATCGGCTCAACTGGCCAACCAACATTTTCTTTTGCCTTGGCTAATTCGTCCTTACCTGCAGGGGACCCATGAATTCCAGAGGTATTGGCTTTGGTCGGCAAACCATAACCGATAGTTGTGCGGCAGAGAATGATCGAAGGGCGGGGATCCTTTTTGGCTTCTTCGACTGCAGCGTCGATAGCTTCCACATCATTTCCATCTGCAACCCGCGAAACATGCCAGCCGTAAGCCTCAAATCTTTTAGCGACATCTTCGGTGAAGGTCAGGCTGGTTGAACCTTCGATGGTGATCTTGTTATCGTCGTATAAATAGATCAGTTTTCCTAGCTTTAGATGCCCAGCCAGCGATGCGGCTTCGGAGCTGATGCCTTCCATCAGGTCGCCATCTGTCACAATGCCGTAGGTGTAATGATCTACGATCTTGTGACCAGGCTTGTTGAAAATTGCTGCCAGATGCTGCTCGGCAATCGCCATCCCAACGCCAGTCGCAAAACCCTGCCCGAGAGGTCCGGTGGTTGTTTCCACCCCGGGGGTATATCCCCATTCCGGATGACCAGGGGTCTTGGAACCCCACTGACGAAATTGTTTCAGGTCGTCAAGTGAAACATCGAAACCAGTCAGATAGAGCATGCTGTAAAGCAGCATGGAACCATGACCACCTGAAAGCACAAAACGATCTCGGTTTGACCATGCAGGATCAACCGGGTTATACTTCATCTGACGCATATAAAGGGTGTACGCAAGCGCGGCCGTACCCATTGGCAAACCAGTATGTCCAGAATTTGCCTTCTGTACACCATCAGCCGAAAGGAATCTGATTGTGTTGAGTGCCTTTTCCAGATTGATCTTTGTCATTTACGACCTCCAAGGTATTTTTTTGTTCAGGAATGATAAAATTCTATCATTGAATTGTTTTGCCCACCCTCAAAATTGGTGGATTAGTTAATTCAGATTAACTATCTGAGAAAGAGGAACTGCACATGGAACTTAGAGGTAAGAACGCTTTAGTCACCGGCAGTGGTATTCGCCTTGGACGTGCGATAGCGCTCGCGCTTGGCGAAGCGGGCTGCAATCTTGCGCTTCACTACAATTCTTCAGTTGAATCGGTGATCCAGGTAAAATCCGAGATTGAAAAAATGGGTAGAAAGGCACGCGTCTTCCAGCAGGACATGGAAGATACATCTCATGTCCAGGATTTGATGACCCGGGTCTGCGAGGAGTTTGGTCATATTGACATTCTGATCAACAATGCTGGAATTTACCCTGCTGGACCTGGAAAAACCGCTACACCCGAAAAAATCGATCGCGTGTTTAATATTAATCTTTTTTCCCCTTGGCTGCTGATTTCAGCGTTTGCCAAGCAGCTTCCCAAAGATTTTGAAGGCAAAGTAGTCAATATTAGCGATGGCAAAGTTTTCCAATATGGAACAGACCATTTTAGCTATCGGGTTACAAAACATGCAATTAATGCCATAACTGCTATGTTCGCCCTCGAATTGGCGCCAAAAATCACGGTCAATGCTGTTGCTCCCGGCACCATGTTGCCATTGCAGGGTCACGAACACGCCAACCTGCAGGTTGTTGCAGACCGGCAGATTCCGCTAAGGCGCATTGGCAGTCCCGAGATTGTCGCCCAGAATGTACTGCACATTCTAAGCCAGGACTTTATGACTGGGCAAGTTATTCGTGTTGATGGCGGCGAATTTCTCTAAAGGAGCCGTGATGGATAAGATCGTCATTACAGATTTAAAGGCACCTGGCATTATCGGCGTAAAGTCTCCTGAAAGAGATCAGCCTCAAACCCTACTAATAAATATCACGCTTTTTACTGACCTGAAACCTGCGGGATTAACGGATGACATTAAGGACACGGTCAGTTATTCAACCGCGGCTAAAGCCGTTTCTGCCCGTGTGGCTGAAACCCAGTATTACACCCTTGAAGCTTTGTCTGAAGATCTTGCGCGGTTGCTGCTTGACAGGTTTGACGTCAATGCTGTAAGGATCAGGGTTGAAAAGCCTGAATTTGTTGCCAACACATCGCGTGTTGGGGTTGAAATCTACAGAGAAGCCGTCTCAAACACCCTTTAATTTGAGATGCGGTTCAGGAACTCCATCCTGGTCTCCAAGCGTTTCCTGAACCCACCTAACATCGCCGAGGTGGTCATTTTTGCCTGTTCCTTTTTGATCCCACGCATCATCATACACAGATGTTGCCCCTCAACCACCACACCCACACCCCAGGGATTAATGACCTCCTGGATGAACTCAGCAATTTGTTGGGTCATTCTTTCCTGAACCTGTAATCTATGCGCAAACATATCTACAATTCGGGGTATTTTTGAAAGTCCGATCACTTTTCCTCTTGGGACATATGCCACGTGAGCTTTACCAAAAAATGGCAGCATATGATGTTCACACAGGCTATAGTATTCAATGTCTTTCACGATTACCATTTCATCATAATCAACATTGAACAGCGCACTATTAACCAGTTTAACCGGATCAGTCTGATACCCCCCCAGAATCTCCTGATATGCCCGCGCGACACGCTCGGGTGTGCGCACCAAGCCTTCTCGTTCCGGATCTTCACGAATGGCCTTTAGAATCTCACTGACGGAGCTGGTAATGGCAGGTATATCAAATCCGTTACCTTCATCAAGGTTTGGAATCAACGCAAAATCATCATCATAATCGTAAGTCATTTTTTGTTCTCCTGTGCCTATTTTAATACACATGCAGCCTCATTTGAGGCTGCATGTTAATCCTTCATTCATTCCATTCTATCCAACAATTGGATCAATCAGTCCGTAGGTTCCATCACGGCGTCGATAGAGAACGTTGATCTTTGAAGTTTCAGCATTATAGAAAACGAAAAAGTCTTCATGCCCGAGCATTAGTAGTTGTTCGAGAGCTTCCTGTTCGTCCATGGGAGTAAGGGTGAAAGTCTTCCTCCGGACAATCATGGGTTCCTCTTCATCATCGATTTCTTCTGTCGGTATTGCCTGAGCAACCTCAGCCGCCTCAGGAGCGCGTTTGCGCCAGTGCTTCCCCTTGAATCGCTCGATTTGGCGGGTCATTTTGTCAACTGTGGCGTCTATAGCCGCATAGATACTGTCGGCCCTCTCTTCTGAACGAAGAATAAAGCCTTTTCCGCGAATAGTTACCTGGGCAATGAAACGATCTGAAGCATTCCGGGCGGTCTTTGCATATCCTAAATCCACGCGGCACTCACCGATTTCGCTGAGGAACCGATCCAACTTTCCGACTTTCTTTGTTGCATATTCCTTGATTCGGTCGGTCAATTCAAGGTCTTTGGTGTAGATATCCATATTTAGAGCCATGGGAACCTCCTCTATGATTTTATGGAATTATACATGATTCGATATTGAAACGAAAATTCAGCTAACATTGAAATCCGACTTCCCAACGGTAACAGCGTACACAAGGCCCGATTTAGCGTCCCGCAGTGCTTGTGAGGCGGATTCAAGCGTAGCACCAGTTGTGAAAACATCGTCTATCAACAATATCCTTTTTCCCTTCACTATTGCTGGTTCAGCCTCAAAAACTCCGCGCACATTCTCCCTTCGCGATTGAACGTTCAGATCCACCTGGGAGGCTTTTTCTCTGATCCGGCTTAGTCCTTCAGTTGTGATAGGCTTTTTGAGCGCTTCTGCTACGGGCTTTGCAAGCCGCTCTGCCTGGTTGTAGCCGCGCTGTTCTTGCTTGCGTTTTGAGAGGGGAATTGGGACGACCAGATCAATCTCCCAATTTTCCGCTTGGATCACTTTGAGCAAGTAACTCGCCAGAACCCTGGCAACACCCACATCATTTTGGTATTTCAAATGGTGGATCGCCTCCCTGACTACCCCGCCATAATAGGCAAAAGCACGAAATTGGGTATAAGCAGGTTTACGATTAGCGCAGTTTGGGCAATGTCCAACCTTGCTGACATAAGCGTTGCAGTATGGGCAGACATTTGTTGGCACGCGCTTGATTGTCCCATAACATTCAGGGCATATGATTTCACCCTCAAGTCCACACCCCAGGCAATGCGGTGGAAAGACCCAGTCGATCGCGTCCCATATCCATTCAGGCATTTGACCCTTTTTCTGTATTATTCGCATCAGGAAGCAAAGGTGTTCTGGTAAAAAAGCTGGATGGCAGGCCAGAAGATTGACAGCAAAGTAAACAAAATCATCAGAATCAATATGATGATCAGAAAGTATTCCAAGGGACCAAGCCGATTTCCCGTACCAGAAGCCATACAAACTCCTCCATATTTGATAAATCCATTATAATATTTAAACAAATTCCTGAAAACCTTAGATTATCTATTGCCAGGTTAGCTTGAAACATCTAAGATTAGGATGTAGTTCTAATAGAGAAAAGGAGCAACATGAGTGATATTTTTGATAAAGTGGCTGAGGATCGCGACCCATTGAAAAAGTTGCTTTCCAAGATTCCTGGATTTAAGGGCTATGTCGAACGTGGTGATCGCAGACTATCTGATAAATTACTGCGTGAAGCTATCGCAAATGAGTATGAAGCGCACTACCAGCGCATTTCGGGTTTGCAGCGCGACCTGATTTCGCAGGGTGGTTTAGCCTACATTGATGATCTGGAAAGTGCCGCTATCAAGCTGCGCCAGTTCATCGATCGCGTTCGTACTGCATCCTACGGTTATGCAGGTCTTTTTGATGCCATCAAAATCAAGGAAGAAGAATTGGCAAGCATTTATCAATACGATGCCGAATTGTTGGAAAAAGGCGCCACCGTATCTGGCGCAATCGACAATGTGGAATCTTCCATCGGCACAGATGGACTGCCCGCCGCACTTCGGCATTTGATTTCAGTCAGTCAGGAATGCGTTGATTTGTTCAACAAGCGTTCAGATGCCCTTAAAGGCATTGCACAATAATTTGTTCAGGAATTAATGGAGGAGTAATATGGCAAGAGTATTTGATGTTGTTGAATATCCCAGCGAGATGGCTGATGAACTGGTTCATCGTTTTCCCGAAACTGGTGTCGCAGATTTACGCTTTGGATCGCAGGTGATTGTTCGCGAATCCCAGGCGGCAGTCTTCTTCCGTGACGGACGCGCGCTGGACGTACTTGGTCCTGGACGTCACACGATCAGTACTGCAAATGTGCCTCTGCTCACCAACCTATTGGGCAAGCTTTTTGGAGATCGCACCCCCTTCACCGCTGAGATCTACTTCGTCTCCATGCGCGAGTTTGCAGATCGCAAATGGGGCACCCCTCAGCCGATTATCGTCCGCAATACTGGTGTTGGACTTGGGCTTGCTCTTTTGCAGGGGTTTGGTACCTACAGTTTCCAAGTCTCAGATCCGCAGCAATTCGTAACCCAGATCGTTGGTCAGCTCGGCGCCTATCGCACCTCTGATATCGAAAACCGCCTTCGCACCATGCTGCTTTCCCGCTTGCAAGATTTACTCGGGGAGACTACCACCCAAAAGAATGTGCTCGACCTGATTGGCCTCACCGACGAACTCGGGGCTGGCGTGCGCGCCAAAGCCCAGGACGACTTCCTGGCAATCGGTTTACTGCTGAAGTCTTTCTATATTGGCAATCTAAAGCCCTCGGATAAGTCAGCCAAAGAACTGCGTGAGATGGGCATGCTCGACATGCAAACCTACACCCAGCTTCAGGCTGCTGATGCCATGCGCGACGCTGCTCAGAACCCATCGGGTGGAGCAGGCCTAACGGCAGGAATTGGCGCTGGTATGGGCATTGGAAATGTTTTATCCGGATCGCTTTCGGGCATGACCCAGGGGCAAGGTCAGTCTCAGACTCAACCTACTGCTCCTGCATCTGATGCAGGTGTGCCGGATGTTATGACCCCCTCTGAAGTTGCTGGTTTCCTAAAGGTATCTGAAGAAGATGTTCTTGCAGCTATCAATGCAGGCGAACTTAAAGCCCGCAAGATCGGCAGCGCTTATCGCGTTAGCAAAGAATCCTTGCAAGAATATTTACGCGGTTAATTCGTACTTGAAGCAAAAGTGGCTGGTCAGTTATACCAGCCACTTTTTTTATAGATCATCTCAGCTAATAGCTTTCCTTATCAAATCACGTATCTGGGCTTCCACCTCTGAATTCAATGCGACTAACGCAAAAGAAGTCGGCCAGAAAGCGCCATCATCCAGTTTGGCAGAATCACTAAATCCAATCGTGTTGTACCTCGAACCAAACTTGTGCGCACTCTGGAAAAAAACCAGGGTCTTTCCACCAAACTGATATGCGGGCATTCCATACCAGGTTTTTGGATGCAGGTCAGGAAATTCCTGTTTGATCATCTCATGTAATCTCAAAGCAATCACACGTTCCACCTCTGGCATCTCACCAATCTTATCCATCACGGCTTGTTCATCACTTGCCTTGCTTCGGTTTGATTTTTCATCTCTCAGCTCTTTGGCTCGCTCTTTCATGGCAGCCTTCTCTTCATCTGACCAATCTGATGCTGCAGGTGTACCTTTTTTAGATTTGTTTTCTGACATATTTAACCTCGCTGATTTCATTCTACAAAACCCAAAGCAAATAAAAAATTGTCTGTACAGGTTACTCTTACAACGAGTTGATTAAACACAAAAGGCATCCCGTCTGTGGAATGCCTTTATCGTTTGATTTAGCAGATTTTACTTTTTGTTGGCTACGATGGCTTTGACTGCATCACCAACGGATTGGATGGTACGAGCATCTTCATCAGAGATGTTGATGTCGAATTTCTCGCAGAATCCATCGATCAGGAAGAACTGATCCATCGAATCAGCCTTGAGATCCTCGATAAAACGGGTTTCCAAAGTGATATCGTCCCCATCGATTTTCAGGACGTCCATTACAACTGACTTGACCGTTTCAAAAATTTCGTTTTGTTCCATTTCTTACCTCTATTGTTATAATGACCTTAACTGTAACACAAATGTTTGACATTTATATTAGCCTCTACTATAACACTTTATGATGAGAAAAGATGCGCTTCTCCCCCAAAGAAAAGATGACCATTTAAGGATTAACCTTGAAGAGGATGTTCAGTCGATGATTTCGACAGGTTTTGAGAGGGTTCGTTTAACTCCCAAAACTTTGCCAGAGTTGGATTTTGAACGCATCGATACATCTTTAACTCTCTTTAACAAGAAACTTGCTGCCCCAATCGTGATTTCCTCTATGACTGGCGGCACCGCTTCTGGCGCAGCCTTCAACCGCACACTGGCTTTGGCAGCAGAACAATGCGGAATTGCCATGGGGGTCGGCTCCCAACGGGCAGCAATTGAAAACCCTGAGCTGTCCGAAACCTTCAATATCCGCAAATTCGCCCCAAGTGCGCTGCTTTTTGCTAATCTCGGCGCTGTGCAGCTCAATTATGGGTATGGAATAGACGAATGTAAAAAAGCTGTCGATATGCTCCAGGCAGACGCGCTTTACCTCCACCTCAATCCTCTTCAGGAAGCCCTCCAGCCGGAAGGAAATCATGATTTTTCCGGCTTGTTGCCAAAAATTGAACAAGTATGCCGATCGCTGCCTGTACCTGTTTTAGTCAAAGAAGTTGGCTGGGGCATCGACCTTAATACGGCAAAACAACTACTGGGAGTGGGAGTTGCTGGCATTGACGTGGCTGGAGCCGGAGGCACCTCCTGGGCAAAAGTTGAGATGCATCGACAACCTGACAACAAGAAAACTGCCACAAATTTGGCATTTGAGAATTGGGGTATTCCAACCGCAAAAAACCTATTACAGCTGCGTGAACTTGAAGGAGATCCTCTCATCATCGCTTCTGGTGGGTTGTGGGATGGTGTGGATCTCGCAAAATCCTTAGCGCTTGGTGCCAAACTGGGCGGGTTTGCCCGCAAATTTTTGCTGGCTGCAAACCGGGGTGAAACTGAACTGATCAATCAGATTGAAACAATCAAAACAGAACTGCAGACGGCCATGTTTGGCTGTGGGGTGAGTAAGCTCTCAGAGTGGAAGATCAGCAACCTGGAAGGCATTGAACTCTTATGAGCGACCTCGCCGTACTCAAAGATCAGTTTGAAACCAGCCTGAAGCAGCTTGTGCTCACCCGCACCCCCGAAAGCCTGCCAGGTCTCCACGAAATGGTCAGCTATCACTTTGGTTGGAATGAAGTTTTCCCAAAAACTGGCAAACGCCTGCGTCCGATGCTCTTACTAGCCAGCTGTGATTTGTTTGGCGGGCAGACAGGGCGCGTGATGCCTGCTGCTGTGGCGATGGAAGTGCTGCATAATTACACCCTTATTCACGATGACATTGAGGACCAGGGCGAAACACGCCATGGACGCGAATGCTTATGGCGGCGTTATGGTCTGGCACAGGCTCTGAATGTCGGGGATTTCCTGTCCACGATGGCGCACGACATTTTCTGTGAAGTTGAGGCTTCAGCAGACCCCTCAGATTTTGCCAGTGCTTATTCCGTCTTCCGCCAGGCTTCATTGAACGTTATCCGCGGACAGTATCTGGATATGCATTTTGAAACCGAAAGAAACGTTTCGGTCTACGAGTACCTCGAAATGATCCGGCTCAAGACTTCCTGCCTGATCTCTGCCTCGGTCAGAATCGGAGCGATACTTGCAGGAGTTGACGAGGCAACGGAAGATTTGCTTGATAAAATTGGTGAGCATGCTGGCCTGGCTTTTCAGATCCAGGATGACTACCTGGGAATTTGGGGAGACACAGCCAACACCGGGAAATCTAACCTGACAGATCTCATAACCCGCAAAAAGACCTACCCTATCCTGCTCGGTCTGGCAGAGTGCTCGCCTTTCAAGGCAGCCTGGGACGCTAACCCGCATATCACACCTGAGCTTGCCGGGCAAATGGCAATCATTTTGTCCGAAGCTAAGATAGACGAGAAAACAAACGAAGCTGTTTTACAACACCTGAATGAGATCAAAGAAGGTAAGCAACGCTTTGCTCAGCTTGGAGAGAGCAACAACTCTCACTTGTGGACTTTGCTGAATTCGGCCTTTATGCCGACTTTTGCCTCGACTTCCCGGCCTGGTACTCAGATTTAGCGCGCCAGCTTGCAACGATCAAACCCAAACCAATCCAATAGTACGGCAAACCGAATGTATCCAGGCTGAAACCTTCAACAATCAGCGCGATGATCAATAGTTGACCTGCCAGCCCCATAGCTCTAAACAAACCCGATTGCTTACGCTGTTCAACCGCTTTCGCGTTGCGCCAATGCTCCACCATCCAGGCAACAAAAACAGAAAATCCGATGACGCCAGTATCTGCAAGCAGTCTCACCCACAAGTTTTTTGCGTTCGGAATGAAACTGTCATATAGTAAAACTGAAAGAATCTCAGGCAACCTATACCCAAAATCGGGCATCGTATCAGGGAAGTGGTAACCGGTCACGCCCAAACCGCTGCCCAACCATGGATACTTTAGATAGACATTAAGAGCTGCCTGCCAATAGGTGATCCGTTCAGCAAAACTAAGCCTGCTTGCCCAGCCCATAATCCCGTATTGCTTCAGCACAGATATTTCAAACAACTGCTCCATTCGGGGATCGAGACGCCGCATTATCAGGCCTGCAGAGAAAACGAGAATTAACAGGACTGCCAATAAAAGTAACCAGAGCAACAGTTTCACAAAGAAATACCGTTTTGCGCTTTGTTGTACCCCAGTCTTGCGTTCTCTTCTTTCCAGTATGCTGTTTATTCCTGAATTTGCCAGTCTGAAGATCAAGTACATAAACACTGCGATGATTGTCAGCCATCCAATTCGAGAAAAACTAACAAACATGCTGATGATTCCGCCGGCTAGCAGGAGAGATTCATAGGGAATTTTTCCAAAAAGCTTTTTGGTATAGACAGTTTCTCTTCGAACAGTAAAAGCAAGCCAGATTGGAATATACAGGATGTTCAGTTGATGCGCCAGCCATGATGGCTCAAAAGCCAAGCCAGTTGCTCTGTCGTTGTACAATCTGCCGGAAGCAGAGACTATCTCTTGAAAAAATTGAAGGAACTCAGGATACCCGTCATTTATCTTGTAAGAAAAAAACTGCACGCCCGCTGCGAGGATAATGACCATCCCCCCCAGGTTGATCCAACGCAAAGCTTTGCGGATCTGTTTTTGATCTTTTAAACAATAAATGGTCACAAGATAAAAACCGAATCCAAATAGTAGCGTTACTACGCCTTCAACAGCATTTCTCCAAATCGGGATCGACCGGAAGCTTGGCAATTCTCTGAAGAAGGCAAGTGCAATTGATAAAAGTGCAATCAAAAAGAAAACGTAAAGAGGTTGGAATTGCTTGGGAAAAGACTTGTTCTTCAGGAAATCTGGCACGACAACCATCAAAATCAGTAAAACCATTGGCAAAAACGACAATGGCGCGACTGTTGTGCCGCCAAAAAGCTTCGAGAGGAAGGGAAAACTTGTGATGGGCAAAGCCAGCAATAACAGTTTCCAACTAATATCTATCAGGTTTTCTTTAAACCTAATCACGTTCAAGTTCTTTCGTTAGCAATTCCAAAAACAGTAGGGAAAATGCCAATCCAGCTAACGCTCCCGAAAGGATCAGTATCGACCGTTGAAATGCTACCGGACTTTCCGGTATCAGCGCTGGTTGATACTGGCTGATGTTAAGTTCGCCGGTCAGCCCCAGGCTCAATGGGCTTTCCTCTAAAATGACCTTTTCCGTCTCACTAAAAAGCTTCTCAACAACTTCGGAAGTAAGTGATTGGCAAAACGGAAGTTCCATTTTGAGAGGGTCTTCAAGGCAGCCTGTCAGCATCGCCTGGATAGCTTTGGCTTCTGAAAGCGCAAGTGCATGAGGATATGCCTCACTCAAACGCCCGTAGGCTTCTTCAGCCCAGGTGGTAGCTATAAGAGCAGCCACCTCCGGGTTAGGATCCCTGACCTTTATTAGTGTGCTCATCAATTGCCGCTCGATCTTGGTTATGCTTAATAATTCCGTTGATGTATATGACAGTCCCTGATCTTTAAGGCTAAGTGTGACTCTTTCAACCACATCCGGATGAAACACAAGCGTGCCGATAATGTCGATCTGGGAATCAATCATGATTTCCGTAACATTCGTGTCCGTGACGATTTCCAGATTGGTGGTCAGCTTCGAAATCGCTTCATATTTCGGAGGTAGGAAGAGGCTGATGGTAAACCCAATCAACGCGCCAAGGAGCATCATACCAGCCACGCCAATCCAATCATTTTTCTTGGTTCGAAAAATCTTAGGTCTGAAATCGTTCTTTGCTAAGGGTTTTCCCTTTTTTTTCATCGCTCTCCAACGTTACGTGGTTTTCCGTATTTTAACACTGCCACCAAAGAATGACAAACACCGTTGTCTGCTGGTAAAATCCCAACATGCTCACCTATTCGATTGATAAACCCTTAATTCACTGCAATAACGTGCTTGGGGAATGCCCGCTTTGGGATCCCACTCGCCAAACTCTCTTCTGGGTTGACATTGACATGGGATTGCTCCACGAATATCACCCGGCAAGCCTTGACTTAAGAGTTCATCAGGTTGGTCAGAAACTTGGCTGCATCGCGCTTACTGATACTGATCAGTTACTACTGGCAACTGAGCTTGGATTTGCCTTTTATCAACCTGGAAATCCTCCACCGGCAAACTTCCTGGATGTCATCCCGCAAGGAATGGGTTCTATGTTCAACGACGGCAAGGTCTCGCCAGATGGAGAGTTTTGGGCAGGCTCGAAGGGTCCGCGTGG
>DJGU01000028.1:485-902 GCA_002432795.1 Anaerolineaceae bacterium UBA5838 | reverse complement strand
CGCACCATCTATCGCTATACTTTACGAGGCAAAGAACTGACCAATAAAGAGATTTTTTACACTCCCCCAGAAGGTACTCCAGATGGATTAACCATAGACTCAGGCGGTAATCTTTGGGTAGCCATCTGGGATGGCGGCAGAATCGTTCAGCTTTCCCCTGATGGTGTTGAACTGGCGCAGATCCTCATGCCAGTGAGCCGCCCTACATCACTAACTTTTTGCGGCACCGACCTCAGGACACTCTTTATCACCAGCGCGTCGGTTGACCTGACTGAAAAAGAAAAGAGCGCTCAACCTTTTGCGGGAGCACTCTTCTCAATTCGAACACAGGCTGTAGGATTGCTTTCAAAACGCTTTACTCTACGCGCATAGCCTGGTTATTATTCAATTTTAACCCTAATCTTCGTCGTCTTCTGC
>DJGU01000028.1:0-398 GCA_002432795.1 Anaerolineaceae bacterium UBA5838 | reverse complement strand
GTCAGATGTTTTTTCTTGGCGATGTTGATCGAAAGGTCCTGTGCCCTTGGTGTCTCGCCCACAATCATGCCTTCATAAACTTCCACTCCGGGACCGATGAACAGAATCCCTCTTGGTTCAGCATTTTTCAATCCGTAGGTCGAAGAAACTCCATCCTCTCTGGCAACGATCGAGCTGGTGTTTTTGCTCTCAATCACGCCTTCCAGCGGCCTGTCGCCAACATAGAAACTGTTGAGAATGCCCCGTCCGCGGGTGGCGTTCAAAAACTTATAGCGAAAACCGAGCAAGCCACGGGTTGGCATGGAATAGATCAAGTGCACTGTCCCATCCGGGTTGTTGGTCATGTTTGTCATCTTGCCCTTGCGCTGCCCCAGCATTTCCACCACTATCCCGACACT
>DJGU01000016.1:9666-9805 GCA_002432795.1 Anaerolineaceae bacterium UBA5838 | reverse complement strand
GCAATGACAGCTCTTGATCTTGCCGGTCTCGCCTGCCCTGGTTTTTAATCCAAGGCAACCATGCACGGGAATTGACCGAAGGTCTCCATATGACCTTTCCCGTCTTAGTGAGATAGGAAGCAATTTAAACTGAAAGCCT
>DJGU01000016.1:0-9584 GCA_002432795.1 Anaerolineaceae bacterium UBA5838 | reverse complement strand
TATCGAAAAATGAGAAACTCAGGAGGAAAGGGGAAGGCATGCCAATCGATAGGCGAGGCAAGGCTGCGAGTGTGAGGTTTTTCAGTTGTGGGGGTACTGGAATTCTTGCCGCATGAACACTAACTATTGAGATCGCAGTTGAGCATAGAAGTCATTAAGGAATACTTGATCTCTTCCGAAACTCAGTTGTTGATAAAATATCGCTGTTAAGGCCCTGTCACCACCGGGTGCCCCTGGGCTTGCCAGGCGTTCATGCCACCAGCCATGCTGGTCACATTGGTAAACCCGGAATTCAAGAGTAAGTCGCGCCCCACAGCACTGCGATTGCCAGATCGACATACAACAACGATGTTCTGGTCTTTTGGAATTTCAGACAGCCTGACTGTCAGCTCTCCCAGTGGGATCAGCGTGGCATAGGGGATATGGGCCTCTGACCATTCGCTTGGCTCGCGCACATCCAGGAAAAACCAGCCTTCTGGATCAAGTTGAGCTGCTTCGGCAACGCTGATCTCTTGCATCAGGTTGTTTACGACGGGCTGACCCTCCCCTATGTTTTGAATGATGAGGAAACCTCCAGCAATTACTCCTGCCACAATTAGAATCCAACCCTACATAGGCAATGCTTGTTTTGGTTTATTTGCGGCTTTACTCTTTGGTTTGGAGGCCGTGCCAGTTGCCGATTTATGCTTTGATTTATTCGATTTTGCCATATGCTTTTTTCCTATCAGTTTCGTAGGCGGAATTATACAGACCCTTCAACCCCAATTTCAAACGCTTGCATATACCTCACCTAAACTATAATATGGGTAAACAGAGAAAATACTGATGAGCAAACCCTTCTTCTCGATCCTGATCTTGTTCTGGCGGAGTGAACAATACCTGCAAAGCTGTTTGCAGTCCCTGCTGGAGCAAACTTTTAAGGATTTTGAAGTGATTCTGCTCAATAACGGCGCCAGCCAGCCGCCTGACCCCGAGGTTTTGGCAAATTTCAGAGATCTTACATTAAAGCAAATTCATTCTGATATCAATCTTGGCTTTGCTGGCGGAAACAACCTGGCTGCCAGGTCAGCTGCCGGGGAATACCTGGTGCTTTTGAACAGTGATGCTTTCCCCGAGCCCAATTGGCTTGAAATCCTCCATCAGGCCGCGCAGACCCACCCCGGGCACTGTTTTGCCTCGCGCCTCCTGCAAGCAGACCATCCCGCCTTGCTGGACGGCGAATGGAATGTTTACCACGCCAGCGGTTTGGCATGGCGCAAAAACCACAGCCAGCCTACTGCCAAAAGCGCAACCAGTCCCCGCCTTGTGATGAGTGCCTGCGCGGCAGCCTCAGCGTACCCTCGGACGGCCTTCGAGCAAGCAGGGGGGTTTGATGAGGATTTCTTTGCTTACATGGAAGACCTCGACCTTGATATGCGCCTGCAGCTGGCTGGACATCCTTTTCTCTACCTGCCGGAAGCCACTGTCAGGCATATCGGCTCTGGCAGCACCGGCTACCGCAGCGACTTTGCCACCTATTACGGGCAGCGCAACCTGATCTGGGCATTTGTAAAAAACATGCCAGGCTTCCTGTTTTACTTGTTATTACCTGTCCATATCTTCTTCAATCTGCTCTATCTTTTCACGGGAATTTTTTTGCCTTCCGGAAAAGCCCTCTTCAGAGGTAAGAGAGACGCTCTGCGGGGACTTTCAGCGATGCTCAAAAAACGCCGTGCCATCCAAGCTCAACGCAAGATCACGCCGTTACAATTTGCTAAATTACTGGATTGGAACCCTTTCTCTCCCTTGGTCAAAATTCTTACGATCAACCCTTCTACAAAGGATCAAAATGACTGAACTTATCCAACAATCCATCACCCCCAAAGAACCCTATTCGCGCTTCTTCTTTATTGATTCGGCTGGAGAGCTTTCGCTTGTTTCTTCCATTCATGATGCAATCAATGCAGTGCAGGATGGGGGGTATATGTGGCTTGATTACTGCGACCCAAAGATAGAGGATCTCGAACCTTTGATCACCGAACTCAACCTTCACCCTCTGAGCATCGAGGACAGCCTCAACGAAGAGCAACTGCCCAAGCTTGACTTATACCCAAACTACTCCTTCCTGGTGTTTAACGTCTTTGAGAGCTCTTCTGATGAATTGCTGGCACATGAACTTGACCTGGCAATCGGAAAATATTTCGTCATCAGCATATCGCATTCTGATAGTCAAAATCAACCATTATTACAAGGCATGGAGCGCTTGATTGAGCGGGAAAGTCAAAAAGTCAGAAATGGTCCTTCATTCCTGCTCCACCTGCTGATTGATACCGTTGTTGATCGAAAATTTTTAGCTGTCGACCGAATCGAAACCAAGTTGGACAAGGATGAGGATGAGATCCTGCAAGGCTCACCAGACTACGACCTTTCACGGCTGTTGGACTCCCGGCGCGACTTGAATACGATCCGAAAATCTGTTTTCTACGAACGGGAAGTGCTCAGCAAACTGATACGCCAGGACAGCCCTTTCATCTCCGAAAAATCCCTGGTTTTCTTCCGGGATGTATACGACCATCTCTCGCGCTATTACGAAATTTCCGAAACTGCACGGGATCAGGTGACAAGCCTGATGGAGATACACCTTTCGCTGGCCAGCAATCGAATGGCTGAGACCTCAAACCGCACGAATGCTATCATGCGACGCCTGACGCTGATCAGCAGCATCTTCATGCCCCTAACACTCATCTCAGGCATCGGTGGTATGTCGGAATACACAATGATGGTGGGGCAGGAAAATTGGAGAATCGGCTACTTGGTTTTGTTGGTGATGATGGTTGTTGTAGCTGTCATTAATTTTTTACTTTTACGGCGTATGGAACGCAATTTGACAAGAGAATAATTGAGAAATTAGCAGTTTTATTCGGAACATTGCTGGGAGCTAATCCTCCGCGGAGTTGTCCTCAGCGCTATCCTCTGGTGCCATTTGAGAATCTCCAAGCTGTTGCAAGGAACGCAAGGCAGCTTCAAGATTGAGCGGCACATTAATCATTTTGAGGAGTTCATCCCAAAGATGCTCATCCTCCGCTTTCAGCCACATCCCGAGAAAACGCTGATAATCTGCCTTGCGTTTTTCTGTGCGGTTCGCGCGGAAAGCCTCCAAACCAGGCAGCAGTCGCCTGAGAGGGCGTGCATTGCCAAAGTAGATGTTTATCCGCTCCCCTTCTTCCCTAATGAAGCGGGGAATCATTTCAACCCAAACATCCGCGTCATGAATATCTCCCAGGACATCCTGAAATTTCCGGGTTTGATTGATGAACGGCTTCAAATTCGTGCCATACAAATCTTCAAACGCCTCCATCGTGTAGCGCAAGCGCTTTGCGCTGATGCGCATATTGTGAAGTTCAGTCACATTGCGCTCGTCCTGAATATAAGCAGCGTGATCCATTAATTCATTAAAGCGGGCGCTAATGCCACTAAAGGCAAGCTCATAAAGCGCAGGGGAAAACAGATAGACTCCTTCCGATGACTCCCTGAAAGGCGCCGCCCATTTGGCAAGATTCACTAATGTATCATCCTTCTGGAGCGTTTGGATGGCAGCCAAAACGCCTTTTTGTGCCTCTGCCCTTTGCTGTTTGAGCCGCAATTGCAGCCGGCGCAGACCCGGAGCCAGTTTAGGGTCAGAGAAATCGGGCATGACCCCCTCAAGTACCGCGAGTTGCACATCCAAATCCCTGGCAGCCCCGAGAGAACGGGTAACATCCCTCACATCGCGTGAATAACTCCTGAAGTCTTTCCTTGAGAAACAGCCTTCAAAGATTGCCAGTGCGCTGCGCAGGCGCCGAGAAGCAACACGCATGCGATGGATGTATTCAATATCCTTGGCTTCAAGCACGCCTTCAATCTCGGCATGCATTGCCAAAACATACGTGTTAATGATCTTTGCGCCATAGACGCAAACAGCTTCGGATCGGAATTTGCTCATTGCTTCTCCTAAAAAACCTTACCCCAGGCATGCTGGGGTAAGTCACTATCTCTACTTGGGTTTGTTGCCTTTAGCCAACCGGTTATACAGTAACTCGAGAATAGGTTTTTTGAGATCCTCAAAGATTATCTCAGGATTTTGATCAGCATCAATGGTAAGGAAGTTATATTCCTCGGCCATGATATCAAACTGCTCAAGAATCAAACTCTGGTATTGCACAAAGCTGTCATAGAAGTTATCCGCCAGGTGCAGGTCCATCCCCGATTCCCAATAGTTTAGCCCACGCCCATGGATCAGACGCATGACCAAGGAAGGGACGCTGGCTTTCATGTAGAGGATCAGATCCGGTTTGAGCGCGATGCTGTACAGCTGCTTTGACCAGAGTCGGTTGATGCCCCGCAAGCTGTCGCGGGCTACAACAGAATAGAAATAACGGTCTGAAAGCACCACGAAACCCGCCTGCAAGGCGGGGATGATTTGATTTTCGAGGCGATCCGCAAAGTCAGCAGCATAAAAGAGACTCATTGTGATCGGACCAAGCGTATGCCCGCTCTTGGCAGCCTCAATCCCGGAAGTGGTTAAAGCAGAGCGCGTCAGACCGGTGTCTGAAACGGCATAGCCTTCCTCCTCGAGCCATGTGCGCAATTTTTTGACCTGGGTTGAGCGACCAACGCCGTCAGTCCCCTCAAGCACAATCAACTTGCCAGGGAGTTTGCCAAAATCCCGGTAGGGAAAGCCAGCTCCATAGAAGGTTGCTTTGTTCATTTTGAGCCTCCTTTTTTGTGCTTGCCCGCCTGAATGTTGGTCATGGTGATGGGCATCTTGTTGGGATTAGGCAGTCCTTCAAAACCTACCAGAATTTTTTTGATAATGGAACGTACTTTTTTCTGTTGTTCCTTGACAGGCTTGGTGCCATCGATCAAGGTCAATCCGAATTCGTCCACCATTTTGTCATATTCATTCAGGATCTTGCCCTGGAAAAGTGCAAAACTCTCGTTGATGTTTTCGGACAGTCCCAGGTCCATACCTGCCTCGTAATACTTCAGGCTGGCTCTTGCGCCAGTGATGCGCTCCACAGCCACATCCAAAGGCACGCGGAAATATAAAGCTGCGTCAGGCATAATGGCAAAGGAATACATGTTACGCACCCAATCTGGATCAACGCCACGGGCAACGTCACGCGCAAAAGCGGTAAAAGCATAACGGTCCGCCAGCACGATAACACCCGCCTTGAGCAGGGGATAGATGCTGTTCTCCCACCGATCCGCAAAATCAGTGCAGTGCAGAATACTGAAAGTGGTGGGGGTGAAAGATTTCGACTTTTTCGCAGCTCGGGTGGTGCTTTTCACCAAGGCTGAACTGTTCCATTCGCTGAAATAAACTGAGTATCCAGCACCCAATAGCCACTTATAAAGCAGGTCGATTTGCGTGGATTTTCCAGAACCATCAATTCCCTCCACGACAATCAATTTACCTTTGGTGTCGTTTTTTCTTAACACAAGCTGTACCTCCTATTTTCTTACGCCTGGCACTGATGAATACATCATCCCAAAAAGAGAGATATCAAGATTATACCCGGATTATACGTCGCCGAATCAGTGAAGGAAAGGCACTTTTAGAAAACAGCCCCTTTTTGCCTTAAAAAAGGTCTGTTTTGGGCGATTTTTCATCCGTTTAGAACCATAATAGACATTTTTAACCTGTTTTTAAGATGGTCAAACAGGTAGTTTCAGGTTCGTACTTTCACCCATTGGGTGAAATAAAAACCACGAATAAAGATCACATGTAAAAATTGAGATAAAGCATATTTTTTGTAGTAATGGACGTTGAGGTGATCCATAAAATTGTTTTTGTTGCCAGGAATCTGACATCAAACGCGAGCTTGTTTCTACTGATGGAAAACGCAAAGGCTAATGGGATTTTTGACCTGATTGATCACGATCTGGTTTTTGACAATACATCGACCAACAAAATCAAGCTGAACCATATCAAGACGATGCTCTGTGGCCATTTCATTGGGATCGAGAGACTGGAAAGAATCAAACTTCTGCAAGGAGACCCGCTGGTTGAAGCGTTTGGGATTTCGGTGAAAGAACCTGAAACGGTATCGCGGTTTTTGAGTAACTTCAACTTTAAAACAACACAAATGGTGCGAGACATCAATTTCAAAGTTTTCAAAAAGTTGCTTGCCAAAAGCAGGTTAAAATCCATTACCATCGATATTGACAGCAGTGTGGTCAACGTAGAAGGCCATCAGGAAGGCGCTGTCAAAGGTCTCAATAACCCCAATCTGTTTTTCTATCTAACCAATAGTGTGAAATCACATGAGAATACTGAAACACCCCTTGTTAAAAGTGATAGAATATCCGTTTTTGTGTGATTTTCAGCTAATAATTTGTTAACTTTATACGTTTATGTGAACAGAAAGAAGAAACAGCCAAAAGTTTCACCCGGTTTGGGTGAAAATGGTGTAAAATTGTTGTTGACGTGGAATTTCGGTAATAGGTAACAATTTTCCGAAAAACTAAAGGCGTTTTTTCTTTGTAAATTTGTTAAATCCACAAAGAAATTGGAAAGGAGCAAAATAATCAGTTTACAATTCAATAGGTTTACAATCTTTCTCGAAATCATCAACAAGAGAGGCGAAATGAGAAAGCTCACATTCATCGTATTTTCATTACTAATGACCTTAAGCATTTTATCCCCGCAAATCCCTGTACACGCCTTATTACCAAAAAGTGAAACACAAGAAGAATTATTAACCCAACAAATGGACGTTTCTCCTGGAGAGACAATCAGGGTGTCAGTCGCATCTGATGGAACACAAGGGGATGCAGGAAGCAGTTATCCGTCGTTATCTGCAGATGGGAGTATAGTTGCTTTTCTTTCCAGTGCAACAAATCTTGTGGAAGAGGATACGAATAATAAGATTGATATCTTCGTAAATGATCTTAATCTTAGTGAAGTATCCTTAGCTTCAGTGAGAACTGATGGAAGCCAAGCACGTACTCACTCTGAATTTCCATCAATATCAGCAGATGGAAATGTTGTTGCTTTTTCTGCTTTCAAGGGTCTTGTCATCGATCCATTTAATCCTTGGGATGTGTACGAAGTTTTTGTACATAATCGACAAAATGGGGAAACTATCCGAGCTTCAGTTGCCTCAGATGGCACTCTGGGATGGCATCATTCATCTTATCCTTCAATATCTGCTGATGGTCGCTATGTAGCATTTGTTTCACTAGCCAGCAACCTTGTTGCAGATGACACAAATGAGGTTGCTGATATTTTTGTACGAGATCTTTATTTGGAACAAACTACCCGCATTAATGTTGCATCTGACGGATCGCAAGCAAACGAGGGTGAGATAAATATTTTTGAATTTGACAAACCATCAATATCTGGTGATGGCAGGTATGTTGCTTTTTCCTCTTCAGCCACAAATCTTGTGGCAAACGATACAAATGGGGCAAGGGATATATTTGTGCATGATTTACAGACGGGGGAGACGACTCTTGTATCTAAATCTTCAGATGGTTTACAGGGCGATAGTAGATCGGATTATCCTGCTATCTCAGCTGATGGTCGTTACGTTGTATTTTCATCATATGCGAGAAATTTAGTGCCAGGTGACACTAATTTGAATAGTGATATTTTTCTTCACGATCGTCAAACAAATGAAACATTTATGATATCTGTTTCTTCTGAAGGAACAAACGGAAATAATAATTCTTTTTTTCCATCAATATCAGCTGATGGTCGTTTTATAGCATTTACTTCGAAAGCCGACAATCTTGTGCCTGATGATACAAACGGAGAATGGGATGTTTTTGTTCATAATCGATCTACTGGCATCACTAAACGAGTATCAGTAAACTCTGCTGGCATAGAGGCAAATGGTGGCTCGGCTGGACCGAAAATTTCTGATGATGGAAGTCGAGTGGCATTCACTTCGGGTGCGAGTAATCTTGTACCGGATGACACAAACAATAGTGTGGATGTCTTCGTGCATCAGATTTCATGGTCTTCTATTCCAGAGTACGATACCTGGGATATTGGATTCCTGCCGCAGATTGACGGATATAATTTCGTAAATTATTCTGATTCGAGCCCATATGATTTTACCAAATACGATATGATAGAAATGTTTGGTGAGGACTCAGTTTGTGTAAACATCAATGGTGGTTGTGTGTTAAATATCAGTGCGCAGATGTGGTTAAACCAAGCAAACGCAAGCATGGGTGGAGGTCACTGTGACGGGATGGCTGTAACAAGTCTGCGTTTGTTTGTGCCAGAATATGAAGCGCCCAGTGATTTTGATATTGGGGCAATTAACACGTTTAACCTTCAAAAGACAATTGAGGTGCGAAGGTATATCGCCAATTATTTTGTCAGGCAATTGGCAAACCCCGTCATGTCCTATAAAAGTGAAGTTGTGAAGAAGACACCAGTGCAAATATTGGAAGATTTAAAGATCAACATGACTTCCAGTCCTTTAGATCCTGCAACACTAATTGTTCGCAAAATTGACGTAAATGGCAAGCGGAGTGGTCATGCTGTAACACCTTACAAAATTGAAGATATGCTTGATGGCACTTATAAAATATGGGTTTATGACAATAATCATCCAGGAGACAGTTCCAGGTATGTGATCATAAATACAATTGAAAATACCTGGTCTTACTATATGGGCGTTATCCTTGGTACATGGAGCGGAAATGCCTCTACTAATACATTAGGTTATGTCCCAATAAGTTTTTATGACGAGCCCCCAGTTTGCGCCTGGTGTTCCAATTCCACTCAAGAGGATTCCTTATCCTATTTTTGGTTTCATGGTGATGGATCATTACTAGTTGAGGACTTATATGGGAATAGATTAGGCTTTATAGATGGGCAATATTATAACGAAATTGAAGGTGGTTATTTGGCTTTCCTTGATCTCGGAGTAGATGAAAATTCAGAATTAATTTATATTTTACCTGACAGAGAATATTCCTTAACAATTAATGGTGATCAAGCTCAGGAGTCAGGGAACGCATCTCTCATTAAGTTTGGTCCAGATCATAGCCTAAACATTGATAACATCCCTGTAAATGAGAACCACGCAACGCAATTTTCTGTTAATGCTAACGGATCTGAGGTATTGATTAGTGCGGATCATGAGATTGAGAATATTAACTTGAGTCTCGTAAACGAAAATGCAACATCCAGTAGTTCATTAACAGTTACCAACATGAATATTGGATATCAAGATTTGTTGAACGTTAACACACAAAACCAGAAATTTGTGATTGATGGCAGTCAGGCAGGTAATGGTGTTTATGATTTTTCTTATAAGTTAATTGATGGTGTTGGCATACAAGAATTTATTTATAACGGAATCTCAATTTCAGAAAATAGCATTCATTACATTAATTATGCAGAATGGGATGGTATATCAAATATTTTGCTTGAAATCGATTTTAATAGTGACGGATCAATCGATGAGGAAATTTGGTTATCGAATGAAGCCTCCCAGAACACAATCTTTATTCCTATAATCATCAAATAAGATTATTTTAATGACTCTACTGAAAAAACCTGAACTTTAACAACCAAATACCCATTTTTGAACTCCGAAATA
>DJGU01000134.1:8495-17301 GCA_002432795.1 Anaerolineaceae bacterium UBA5838 | reverse complement strand
AAATCTCAAAGAGAGGGGCCGAAAGCGCTCAGGTAAGTTCTTTTTGTCTATTTTTCAACAACTTCATTCGCGCCCTTTCGAACTATTTCGAAATTCAAAAATGGGTGTTTGGTTGTTGATGATCGGGTTTTTGCAGTAGAGTCATTCGTAAAAAAGAATAAGTGACAATAGAAATGAAATTATTAAAAACCATTAATCGAAAATTCGGTGCACCCCTCCTTCTTCTGTGCATATCCTTTTTCTTGTCAATGCAGGCGGGCTCTGCGCAAAGCGGCGCGCGGGTGGGTGTGTTTGAGGACCTTCAAATCAGACCCGGTGCGATTGTGGAAGTGCCTGTGGATATCCGCGATGTGATCGACCTTTACGCTTATGACATCGAACTGAGTTTTGACCCAGAATTCCTTGATTTTGATGACGCTGATCCGAACAAGAACGGCATTCAGGCCGGGATTGGCACGTTTTTGGACCCCGGTGTGACGCTGGTTAACCAAATTTACTACGAAGACGGACTGGTTCATGTGATGTTGAACCAGATCAATCCCTCCGAGCCAAAAAGCGGCTCGGGCAATCTGCTGGTACTTTACCTGACCGGCTTGAAGACCGGGCAGACGACGTTGGAAGTGACCAGGGTGGAGCTTTCCACCCGATATGGCGAGGCCATCGCTGTTAGCGGGGAGGACGCGGAGATTGAAATTGTCAGTGGCGCGCCAATTGTGACAGCAACCAACATTCCGGTGATCGATCCAATCGAGATCACGGAAATACCCACGCTGGATCCTTCACAAATCCTCCCTACGCCGACGCCACTGCCAACCATGACCCCCATGCCCACCCGGACGGCGACCAGCATGGCAACGCAAACGAGGACCGCAACCCCGTCCAACGCGCCTGTGTTTACCCAAAGTGAAATGGTCACTGCTACGCCGCAGCCCATTGCGGTTGTGGAACCCGCAGATACCGAAGCCCCGGCGTCAGAGCCGACTGATGGGAAAGAAGCGACAATTTCGCTGCCTTCTCCCACTGATTCTGACATCAATGGGGGACGACAATTAGATAAGGACAATGCGCGGGGTTTCGGGAAGTTACTTCCCTGGCTGCTTGGTGCGGCAGCTCTTCTGATAATTGCAGGCGGTATTTACATACGGACCCACAAAAACATAGCGACCTAAGAAGAGAATTGGTGGAGAAAAGCCAAAAAAATTTACTGATAGGTGGAATCATCGAAGCATCGCTTTGCTTCTGTTCTTTGGAGTGAATGCGTCCCAAGACGCTTTCCCAGATGGGGATGACCCTTAGTTTTGACCCGGCGGAGGTGACAGCGACAACCCGCGGCAACGTTGAGATCACGCTCGTGGTGGATAATGTGCCTGAGACCAACCTGCTGACGGCACACCACCTGGAGGTCACATTCGATCAGAACGTTGTGGAGGTCGTTGCAGTGGAAAATTGCGGATTCCTGCAGGGACATCTTCTGGAGGAACCAACCAACGATAAGGGCAATGCCACCGGCAGGCTGATCTGGGGCGCGGCACAGCAGGCTGTTGGCGGGATGAACACGCCCTGCAATGGCAGCGGCAACCTTATCAGGATTACCCTCAAGGCAAAGGTGGCGGGGGCGAACACGACTTTTGAAATTGACCCGGAAAACAGTATGCTGATCGATTGGTCCAATGCCTTTGAGGTTGATTTTTCGGTGGATGGAAACAGCGTGGTAACGACAGCCGGCTGTGTACCGACTGAGATGTATCTCTCCCCTGATTCCGTTAAAGAGAACGAATTGATTGGGACGACTGTGGGCAATTTTAGCGCGACCGATGGTGACCCTGGTGAAACATTCACTTACAGTTTTGTTGAAGATGAAACGTACATTGACAACACTCTAGTCAGCGTCTCTGTCAATGGTGTAAATTCATTGTGTGAATTCTTTAAGGTGCTGTGATTCTAATGCACAGGAGCAAGGGTAAAAAGCATTGGCTCAGCCATGATCAAAGGCTGAGGATCGTACAATTTACGCATAGACTCCAGACTAATAAATCTCCGGGCAATCTGCCACTCATCCGCCTGTTCCTGTAAAACAGCACCTACCAGACGAATCACAGATGCTTGATCCGGGAATATACCGACAACATTCGTTCTTCGTTTCACCTCCTTGTTCAGACGCTCAAGGAAATTGTTCGAATAAATCCTTGTCCAATGTTCCTGTGGAATAGTCATATAAGCCAGAACATCCTCCTCGGCATTGATCAATATCTCAGCCGCCATTGGCCAGCGGATTACCATCGCATCGTATACAGCCCTCAATTGCCTGTGAGCAGTAGTTTGATCCTGTTGGGCAAAGATGGTACGCAATGCTGCTGTCATCATGGCTTGATCCCCTCTAGGCACGTGGGAAAGCAAGTTTCTCATGAAGTGGACCCGGCATCGCTGCCAACTGGTACCGTTCAATACTTGAGCTACGGTAGCTTTCAAGCCTTCATGGGCATCATTAATAACCAGCTGAACTCCTTTGAGCCCTCTCTGGATCAGGAAACGCAGGAATTCCAGACTCTTTCTTTGAACGGTTCTTTCTCCGTGGTCGGCTCAGGTGTGGTTTCTCCTTCTTCTTGCTCTTTGCTTCCCAGATATCCTCTGCAATCATCATCCTTCGCGCAGTCTCTTTACTCAAACATATCCCCTTTTGCATTTCCAACTTCTCTGCCATCATAGTCGGCCCAAATCCTTTCACGATCGGCTGCTTGATGAATTCTCTTACCGTATCCCCTATCTCAATATCCATTCGCCGGTTGCTTGGTTTTCCGCGCTTCCTTGATACCAGTCCTGCGTCTCCTTCCTGTCGATAGCGCTGCAGGATGCGTCTGAATGTTCGCTTATTCCAAGTTTGCTGGCTGCTGCTGTTTGGGTGATCCGATGGTCTAGTGCCCGTTCTACTTCTGTCTTGCGGGCTAACTCTTTACTGCTCATTTCGATGGTCCATGTCATAGCTCCTAAGTCTACTTAGGACATTTCTATTTTGCTACNNTTTGCTACTTTAGGACATTATCATGTTGCTGTTACAGTCGCCTTAGTTCAACTGTACAATTTGTTTTGACATGGTTCTTTCTCCATTTATTTTGTTTTGTCAACCACATTTTACCAAGTGATTCAGGACCATGTCCTTTTTAAATGTGCGAAATTTATGTTACCTTATCCATATTGTTTTATATAATCGCTAAACCAGTAAGCACTGTCTTTAATCGTGCGTTTTTGAGTTTCGAAGTCAACATGGATGACACCAAATCGCTGGGAATATCCTTTGGACCACTCGAAGTTATCCATCAAGGACCACTGCAAGTATCCAGTAACCGGAATGCCTGCCTGGATCGCCTGCCAGACTTGATGGATATGGGTCTGCAGGTAATCAATCCGCCCTTGGTCATGGACTTTGCCGGTCTCATCGGGACCATCTGCATAACTGGCACCATTTTCAGTAACCATAAGCTGCTTGGGGTGGTATTCCCGGTTCACCCGCTCGAGGATTTCATACAGACCTTCCGGATAGAGCTCCCATCCCATATCAGTCTTTGGCACATCCCGCGTCTCGCTATGAACCCCATTTGAGTCTGCTGAAACGAAGATGCGCGTGTAGTAATTAATGCCCAGGAGGTCAGTTTCCTGCGCGATGAGCTCCATGTCGCCGGGTTTGATGAAATCAGGCTGAGTTGACTCCAGCACACCCATGCGCACATAATCCTCCAGCATATCCTGGGGATAGCCGCGCCCATAGAGAGGATCTGCAAACCAGCGGATGAGCTCTCCGTCCATAAAACGAATTCTGTCCTCGCTAACTGGAGCATCGGGGTCATTGTGGATCGGGCTCATGTTCAGCACGATGCCGACCTGCGCATCGGGGATCGCCTTGCGCAATTCCTTAACTGCCAAGCCATGAGCAAGCAGAAGATTGTGAGCTGCCAGGATGCCCTTCGAGCGATCTTTCATTCCCGGCGCGTGTTCGCCAAAGGTATAACTCAGATGGCTGGCACACCAGGGTTCGTTGATGGTGAACCACAATTTCACTCTATCGCCGAAATGGCGTGCTGCCAGGCCTGAATACTCGGCAAAGGCATCCACGACCGAACGGTTCAGCCAGGCTCCCTCCAAAGCGGTTGGCAGATCCCAGTGGTAGAGGGTCGCCAAAGGTTGAATACCCGCTTCCAGAAGGCCATCAATCAGCTTGTTGTAAAAGTCCAGGCCGGGCTGGTTGATCCTGCCGCGTCCTTCTGGCAAAATGCGCGGCCAGGCTATCGAGAAGCGGTAGGCTTTGTAGCCCAAGGATTTCATTAGCTGGATGTCTTCCTGCCAGCGGTGATAGTGGTCGCAGGCAACATCTCCAGTATCGCCATTGATTGTTTTCCCGGGTGTATGGGAGAACACATCCCAGATCGACTCTCCCCTGCCGTCCTCCTTAACCGCGCCTTCGATTTGGTAAGCACAGGTGGCAGTCCCCCACAGAAAGTTCTCCGGAAATTTTATCAATGATGTCATGGCGATTATCCTTTGCAGATTAGATGAGTTGAGTGAAAGTTTGCTTCAATAAGGGATAGAGTTCCCGGTAGACTTGATAGGCATGCCGATAAACCTCGAAGTTATCCGGGTTGGGATCGGTCTTTCCCGTAATCTGGATGGTTTCATGGCAAGCTGTGACCACATCCGGCCATGCGCCTCGCCCCACCCCAGCCAGAAGCGCAGCCCCAAAAGCCCCTCCTTCAGCAGTATTGACGCTGACCAGTTCGCTCTCGAGCACATCCGCCAGGATCTGGCGCCATAAGGCACCTTTCGTTCCCCCACCCGAAGCGCGCACCTGGCTAACGCTCTCCAAACCGGCATCCCGGATCAGATTGAAACTGTCTTTCAAACCAAAAGCCACACCTTCCAGGACAGCGCGGGTCATATGCCCGCGTGTGTGGCGCAGCGTCAGACCAATGAAAGCCCCCCGGGCTAATGGGTCCGGGTGGGGGGTACGCTCGCCGCTCAAATAGGGCAGGAACAACAGTCCTTCGCTTCCCGCGGGCACAGTTTCCGCTTCGCGCAGCAGATCGTCAAAACTGACTTCGGGAGCCAGGGTGTCGCGATACCACTGCAAACTACCAGCTGCCGAGAGCATCACTCCCATGAAGTGCCACAAACCCGGTACGGCGTGGCAAAAGGCGTGCAGCCGACCTTCCGGCTCAATTAGCGGCGCAGGAGTGCTGGCAAAGATCACCCCGCTCGTTCCAACAGTCAGCCCGATGATGCCCGGCTCGACTGGCCCAACACCAACCGCGCCAGCCGCCTGATCTCCCCCACCCGCAACCACGGGCACACCCTGCGGCAAACCTGTCAGCTCGGCAGCAGACTCGCTGACATGGCCGGTAATTTCCGGACCTTCGTAAGTCGGGGGCATCCATTCGCGCGGAATATTCAGCGTTTTGAGCAGCTCTTCAGACCAATCCCGTGCTTTCAGATCAAACAGAACAGTCCCTGAGCCATCTGCCTTGTCCATGGCAAATTCGCCCGTTAGTTTGTAGCGAATGTAATCTTTGGGCAAAAGGACATGGCGAGCCTGGGTGTAAATTTCGGGCTCGTTTTCAGCCACCCAGAGGATCTTCGGGGCGGTGAAACCTGTTAGAGCGACGTTGCCGCTGATCTGGATAAATCGTTGCTTGCCGACCCTTTGATGGATCTCATCGCACTGCGCCTGGCAGCGTTGATCATTCCACAAAATGGCAGGTCGCAGCACTTCGCCGTCCGCGTCCAGCAGCACCAGGCCGTGCATCTGACCCGTTAGACCGATTGCTTCTATTTCACTTGCTGCAATCCCCGTCTGAAGGATTACACTGCGAATGCTCTGAACAACCGCCTGCCACCACTGCGCGGGATCCTGTTCGGACCAGAGCGGCTTGGGGGAAGAAAGCGTGTGCGGCGAAGAAGTCGCGCCCAAAACCGTGCCACTATGGTCGATGAGCAGAGCTTTGCTGCTGGTGGTGGAAACATCAAGCCCCAAAAAGTATGCCATGGTAAACCCTCCTATTGGGTTACTGTGACCGGGCAATCTAACACGCGGTCATTTACGATCTGTTTGGTCTCACCACGCACTTCGAACGCGGCTTGAAGGCGGATGTCCTCCGAGGAACTGCCGACCAGGATTTTGACGGTCCCCGGTTCCAACACCAATTTCAGACCTTCACCGTAATATGCCAACATGTTGACGGGCAGATCAAAACAGATGCTTTTGCTTTGGCCTGGCAGCAAATGCAGGCGCACAAATCCGCGCAATTCCTTGACAGGCCGCGGGAATTCAGCGTACTCATCGCTGGTGTAGAGCTGCACGACCTCATCGCCAGCTACTTTGCCAATATTGCTCACATCCAACGAAACCCGCAGCGTATCATTTAGACTGGCATTCTGTTTATCAAGACTCAGATTGCTGTATTCGAACTGGGTATAGCTCAAGCCGTGCCCAAAAGCAAACAGCGGTTTGATGGATTCATTGACATAATCGCCATAGATGTTGGAGCGCATGCCGGAAGGTTTATAGTTGTAAAACACCGGTACCTGCCCAACCGAACGCGCGATCGAAACCGGCAGCTTTCCGCCGGGATTGAGTTCCCCCAAGAGCGCGCTGACGATCGCGCCCGCGCCTTCCTCACCCGGAACCCAGGCTTCGAGCACCGCGTTGGAAGCTTCAATCAAACCCGGAATAGATAAAGGCCGCCCATTGATCAAGACCAGCACGACTGGCTTGCCAATCTCAAGGATCGCTTGCAGCAGTTCCGCCTGCACGCCGGGTAAGCCAAGGTCTGTTGAGTCCCTGAATTCACCGGTGGTGCAGTCATAAGCCAGCCCGGATTTGTGTCCGAGCACAAGCACTGCCAGATCGGCATCCTGCGCGAGCTCAACCGCCTCCGCAAAGCCGGATTTGTCCATGCCTGAGATATCGCAGCCTTTGGCGTAAGCTACTTCCATTCCGGCCGGCAGAGCCCGTTTGAGGGTTTCAAACACAGTTGGAATCTCAACCGGCATTTTTTCGATATCCGCCTGCGTCAAGCCCTCGTAGCCAGACCCACTTGGCGGATCCTGATGCATCAGTTCAAGCACAGCTGAGTAAGAATAGTCGCCCAACATGCAGCGCCTGTTATCAGCATTCGGACCAATCAGCGCGATTTTCCTAACCGTTTCTTTGAGCGGTAATGTTCCATCATTTTTGAGCAGTACCAGGCTTTGCCCGGCAATTTCTTTTGCCAGCTCGCGGTTGGCAGGCGTTTCAAATTCAGCCAACACGGCGTTTTCATCCACATACGGATTTTCAAACAGCCCCAATTCGAATTTTTTGGTCAGGTGGCGCGTGACAGACAGGTCAATCGTCTCAAGCGAAAGTTCGCCCGCTTCAAGCGCTTCCTGCAAACCGGGCATGTAGCAATCAAACGTGGGCAGCTCCACATCAATTCCCGCAGCCAGTGCCCTGACCGCAGCGTCTTTGCGGGTTGGAGAAGATTTGTGATAATTGTGGATCATCACCACAGCTTCATAGTCAGAGACAACCACGCCATCAAAGCCCAGCGTATCCCTCAGAAGCTCCGTCAGGATGCGTTTCGAAGCAGCCACCAGTTCGCCATCCAGCTCAGGATAGGCGTTCATCATTGACATCAAACCAGCGTCGCGGATTGCGGCCTGGAAGGGTGCCATGTAGATGTCCCAAAGGTCTCGCTCGCCCAGATGTACCGGGCCGCAATTCAGCCCCCCCTGCGAAAAAGCGTGCCCAATGAAATGCTTGCCCGTCGCCATAACCGCTTGGGCAGGATCCTCCCCCTGCAGCCCCTGGATGTAGGCTTTGCCAAACTGGCTCACCAGCAAGGGATCTTCGCCAAAGGTTTCCTCAATCCGCCCCCAACGCGGGTCGCGGCCCACATCCAGCACTGGCGCCAAGCCTTGCCGAGCGCCGATGGTGAGCATCTGCTTGCGGATCTGCTGCGTCATTTTTCGCGCAAGCTCAGGCTGGAACGTGCTTGCCAGGCCAATCATTTGCGGGTAGACGGTACTCTCCAGCGCCATCAAACCAGAGCAGCACTCTTCGTGGTTGATGGTCGGAATTCCCAGTCGGGTTTCTTCCAACAGGAACTTCTGGATCTGGTTATAAGCTTTGGCAGCCTCCAAAGGCGTCAGGTTGCCCGCGCCGGCAATGCGTGTGATCTGCCCCACCCCATCTTTCAGCTTCACCCTGACTTTTTCCAAGTCTAATTGCCCCTTGGTCTGCAGCTCATAAAACCAATATCCACCAAGCTGGCGGATCTTCTCCTGGAGGGTCATTTGCGCTAATAATTCGCTGACACGCTGTTTGATGTGACTGGGGGTTGGGGTCATGGTTGTCTCTTTCGATTCTCTACTGAATGCAAGTCTACGAACGCATGCCGAGCAGCAGATCGATGGTCAGCTGGTCGAGGCGTTCATATTTTAGTCCACGGCTGGAAATGGCGACGCGGTCAAGATCCAAGGCTTTAATAGCTTCAGCCTTTTCTGGGGAATATTTTCCGAACAATGCCGCAAGAGCGGGGTCTTCCTCGTTGATCTCTGCCAGGATCGCCTGGATCTCTGGGTCGGCATTAAACTGGGCAGCCTTTTCCTTCAGCATCAGGTAAGTGCGCATGCAGCCGCGCGCAAAGTCCTTGACGCCTTCGTAATCTTCGGTGCGATATGCATGGGCATCATAGTGTTTGGAACCGTCGTAACCGACATCCTCAAGGAACTTCACCAGGTAGAAGGCGGCTTTGATGTCTCGCGAACCAAAGCGCAG
>DJGU01000134.1:8085-8441 GCA_002432795.1 Anaerolineaceae bacterium UBA5838 | reverse complement strand
GCAACACCGTGCATAAAGTTCAGTCCAGACATGTGCTCGTGGGCGACTTCAGGGTTGACACCTACCATCTCAGGATGATCCAGAGTGGCAATGAAACCAAGCATGTGACCGATGGTGGGGTTGTAAATATCACCGCGCGGTTCATTTGGTTTGGCTTCCAGGGCAAACTTCAGACCGTAGCCTTTGTCCAGGTTGTATTCACACAGGAAATTCAGCGCCTCACGATTGCGTTTGATCGAATCGACCGCGCTTTTGCTGCTGTCGGTTTCTGTGCCTTCACGACCACCCCAGAAGACGTACACCTTCGCGCCAAATTCGACTCCCAGGTCAATCGCGCGCATGGTTTTCTGCAGAGC
>DJGU01000134.1:0-8049 GCA_002432795.1 Anaerolineaceae bacterium UBA5838 | reverse complement strand
GGGTCGCCAAACAAGTTGGTGGTCGCCATGGGCACTACCAGGCCAGTTTCATCCAACGCCTTGCGAAAATCGCGTTTGATAGCTGCTTCTTCGGCTGGGGTGGCTTCGATCGGAATCAGGTCGTTGTCATGGAAGTTGACGCCATAGGCACCCACCTCGCCCAGTAGATATACCAGCTCCGCCGGGGTTTTGGGGTCTCGCACCGGACCGCCAAATGGATCCCGTCCGGTCGATCCAACTGTCCACAATCCAAATGTAAATTTATCTTCGGGCTTAGGAATAAATGTTTTCATTGCAAATCTCCTCTTATTCTTAGTCTATTTGTCTCATTTTGCGTTGACTTATTATTAACTACATCCCAATTCCACCAATACATTCATTTCCTGGGTTCCCTTGGGAGGAATGGGAATAATGCAACCCTCAATTAATTCGCCATCCACACTCAGCCTCGTCGCACTGAGGACGCCGTTTCTTACAACTTTAATGTTATAGATCACAGCGCGGAAGATGCGGGTCGCTTCAAAACCCGCCCAGTCGCTGGGAATAACCGGATGGACCGACAAGCCGTTGTGGGTGGGCTTTACGCCCAGAATATACTGGGTGATCGCCACGTAATTCCAGCTGGCGGTTCCTGTGAGCCAGGAGTTCTTAGCCTCACCATGCGTAGGCGCGTCCTTGCCGGCGATTGTTTGGGCGTAAACATAAGGCTCACAGCGGTGAACCTCGCTGATTGCTTCACGGACAGATGGATTGATGCGTTTATAGTAATCAAACGCCCGGTCCCCTCTGCCAACGACGGTCTCGGCGATCATGATCCAGGGGTTAGAGTGGCAGAAGACGCTCGCGTTCTCTTTATAACCCGGTGGATAGGACGAAATTTCACCCAAGCGCAGCTGATAACGGCTATACGCAGGGTTCACCAGCATCAATCCATGCGGCGTCGCCAACCTCTCTCTGACGGCATCAAGCGCCTGGCGGGCTTTGCCATCTTCCACGCCCAAGCCAGCCATCACACACAGCCCCTGCGGTTCGATAAAGATTTGACCTTCTTCATTCAAATGCGAACCAAGCGGCTCTCCGAAGGCGTCATAAGCGCGCCTGAACCACTCCCCATCCCAGCCTGCCTCCCAGACAGCCTGCTCCATCTGCTTTGCTTTTTCGCTGTAAAACGCCGGAGCGTGGAACTCGAAGGACTCCGCCACAGGGCTTGCCGCAAAAAGCGAAGCGAGTTGGGTCATTTCCTGGCAGGACAAGATGAACAAACCGGCAATCATGACGCTTTCTGCCGTGGTGCCGTCCTGGTTGGTGGTGGTCTGAAAAGACTGACCAGGCGTGTTGGAGAAGCAATTGAGGTTGAGGCAGTCATTCCAATCCGCCCTGCCAATCAGCGGCAGCTGGTGGGGTCCCAATCGATCCAGCGTGTACTGGACCGCCCGCTGAAGGTGTTCGAATAAGGGCATTTCAGTGCCTGGCTGGTTTTCGTAGGGCACCAGTTCCTCAAGGATGGAAAAATCTCCTGTTTCTTTCACATACGCCGCGGTTGCAAGCACTAACCAATGGGGGTCGTCATTGAAATCGGAACCCACATCGTTGTTGCCGCGTTTGGTCAGCGGGGAGTACTGGTGGAAGGCGCCGCCGTTGGAAAGTTGTGTGGCTGCCAAATCAAGCAGCCTTTCGCGGGCGCGCTCAGGCACAATATGCACGAAACCCAGCAGATCCTGGGTGGAATCGCGAAAGCCCATGCCGCGTCCAATCCCGCTTTCAAAGTAAGAAGCCGAACGGCTCATATTGAAGGTGATCATGCATTGGTAGGCGTTCCAGATGTTGACCATGCGGTTGGTGTCTTCGTCTGGCGTGACCACCACAAACTTACCTAGAAGCGCCTGCCAGTATTCTTTTAGTTCCTCAAAGGCTGCGTCCACAACCTCAGGCAAAAGGAATTCACGGATTATCGGCAAGACACTTGCTTTATTGATGGTATTTGAGTCTGCCGGATCAAATTTTTCGTTTACAGGGTTCTCGTGGTAACCAAGCAAGAATATTACGCGCTTGATCTCACCGGGTTTCAAATGTATTTGTAGGTGGTGCGAGCCGATAGGCTGCCAGCCGTGAGCGATGGAATTCTTCGACTGACCGCTTTCCACCACAAGAGGTTTGTCCCAGCCCCGGTAAGGTCCCAGGAAGGCATCGCGTTGGCTATCGAAGCCAGCTAAGGGCTCAGAACAGGCAAAGTAAGCAAAATGATTGCGCCGCTCGCGATATTCCGTCTTATGAAAAATTGTGCTTCGCAGAGCATCTCCAGCCTCAGAATCCTCGAGCAAATCCGGGACTTCCACTTCCCCAAGGTTGAAATTGCGCTGGAAATTGGTGGAGTCGTCCCAGGCGTCCCAAAGTGCAAATTCAACCGCTGAGAAGAGGTCAAAATGAGCATCACCGTCCCTTTCGTTGGTCAGGGTGACATCCCACACTTCACATTTTGAATTAAGCGGAACGAAGTAGCGCGCGCTGGCTGTTATGCCCTTCTTTTTTGAGCTGATTTTAGTGTAGCCCATGCCATGGCGGCACTCGTAGTTGTCCAAATCAACGCGCGTTGGCATCCAGCTGGGAGACCATATCTCGCCGCTCTCAGCATCGCGCAGATAAATATAACGTCCACCCACATCCAAAGGAGCGTTATTGTAGCGATAGCGCGTTAGCCGCCTCAGGCGGGCATCTTTATAAAAAGAGTAGCCCCCGGCTGTATTTGAAATAAGTCCAAAAAATGAGTCCGTCCCAAGATAATTAATCCAGGGCAAAGGAGTGTCCGGACGGGTGATTACGTATTCTCTTGATTTGTCGTCAAAATGTCCAAAACGCATGAAAATTCCTCCACCTGGAATCAGCAAAAATTAAGGGAACAAAGGCGCGTTCAGGCGAAGACCCTGCTCATCAAGACCGAGACTTCTGCTCAACGCGCCGTAATTATATTTTCCTACTGACCTCATTCCTTGACAGCACCCATCGAAATCCCATTCACAATGTAGCGTGAGAACAGGAAATAGATGATGATGATCGGAATAACCGAAGCTGCCAACCCAAGGTAGATAGCTCCGTATTCGTGCCGATAAATATCACCTCGAAGGGTTTGGACCAACATTGGCAAGGTATATTTATCACGCGAAGTGATCAGGATGAAGGCATTGAAGAAGTTGTTCCAGGATGCCACGAAAGCGAAAATACCCATCGTGAACATGCCGGGTTTGGCTATCGGAATCATAATGCGGTGAAAAATACCTAATTCTGAGGCACCATCAATCCGACCTGCATCAATCAGATCCTGGATCATAATCGAGTCAAGATATTGCTTGGCAAAAAAGACTGACCCTGCCGATGCAATGCTGGGTAAGATCAGCGAGGCGTAGGAGTCTGTCAACCCCAGTTTTGACATCCACTGGTAAAAACCGATGATGGACAGCTGCATCGGGATCATGACCAAAACAATGATCGTGTTGTACAAAGTCTTCTTGCCTTTGAAATTGTATCCAACGATCCCATAAGCTGTGAGCATCGCAAAGTATACTGTGATCACTGTCGTCAAAACAGCGATAGTCATACTGTTAAGAAAACCTCTTGGCAGATCAAGCCCTTTACTGAGCAAAATTTTATAATTCGATATAAGGTACTTACTTGGAAGCAAACTGATTCCCTGCTGAATTTCTACCGTCGAACGCGTAGCATTGATGATCAACATCCACACAGGAATGAGCGTCACGACTACCAGAATTACCAGGAAAAGGTAGACAAATATTCGGGAAACAATGGTCATAGATCGATAATTTGTTTTCATTTTCGCCCTTCCTATCTTTTAGCCTTGGCGGGCTGATCGTGTTTCTCACGTAAGAGGAAGAAAATCAGCAGCGCGACAATACTGGTCATCAGGAACACTACCAGACCCACGGCAGAGGCGGCGCCAATGTGACCCTTGCTGCTGTGAAATTTCATATACATATTGATAGTGTTTGTGAGGATAGAATTGGACGGACTTCCCCGTCCATCAGTGAGTAGGTATGGGATGTCGAACATCTGCATACCTCCAACCAAAGACGTTACCAAGACATAAACTAAGACCGGCTTGATCAATGGCAGGGTGATCCGCAGGAACATCTGGATTGTTCCAGCACCATCAACCAGGGCTGCCTCATATAAGGATGGTGAGATAGCCGTCATTGCAGCCATCAGAAGGATGGTTGTTTGACCAAACCACATCCACCATTGGATAAAAACGACTAAACCTCGCGCGACTGCTGGTTTTCGAAGGAAGTCAATGGCTTCGGGCAAAAACCCTGCGCGTACTAAAAATTGGTTTACCGGCCCATAAAATGAAAATAATGAAAAGAAAAGAGCTGCTACAGCCGATGCCATCATAAGATTGGGCATATAAAAAATCATGCGCCAAACTCCAACCCCTCTCAGCTTCAGGCGATTGTTTGTGAACCATATTGATAGCAGAAACGCAATCCCCATCTGTGGGATGAAGTTCATCAACCACAACTGCCAGGTATTTTTAATTGCTGTGATGAAGGTTTTATCTGCAAATAAGAGCTGGAAATTCCGTAATCCAGTGAAACTGTAACTGCTGGACATAAGCGTCCGGTCTGTGAAGCTCAAAACGATAGTATTCACTACCGGATATAGACCGAAGACCAAAAAACCTATGATGAATGGGGCAACAAAAAGGTAACCATATTGGTGATGCTTAAGTTTGAACATTGTGCTCCCTCATTAATTGTTTCACGAGAAGATGAGTCAGTACGAAGAATGTACTGACTCATCTATTTTAATCAAATTTTGAACTAGTCAATGATCAAATCAGGGAACTCATTGCGGACAGCATCTTTCCAGGTAGCCCACATTTCATCCAGAGTGATTGTACCCTCAAGGTACGAGTTCAAAGGATCATTGAGAGCGCGTTGAATCGCATCGTCAGAGCCTTGCATCAAACGAGCATTCACTGAAGGCGCAGCAGCTGCAAAGCCGCCGTAGGAGTTCTGACCGCCAAGGAATTTACTCATTTCTGACTCATCAAATGAAGCCATGATCTTCTCAACCACTACCTGGCTGCCAACAAAGTCGCCAGCTGCCTGGTATTGATCGTCAGGAACGGTGGGATCGATGGCTTTCAGATATTCATTGGTGTAAACACCAGTCGCCCAATTGGTCAGGTTTTCCTCATCCAGGGTGCAGAAGCGAACAAACTCTTTTGCCAGGTCCATATTCTTGGTTTCCTTCATCACACCGAGCCAGGTACCGCCCCACTGATAGGGCAGAGGTCCTTCAATAACAGCCCAGTCGCCCTTGGTGGTGCTGGCGCCGTCTGAAGAGGTGGAGTTGGGATACAAGACATAGGGCAGACCCCAGGTGGGGAGGAAGTAGCTGAAGATTTTCTTGGGATTTCCTGCGGCATCCGTCAGGGTGTCATTCATGCCGGCGAACCAGCCTTCCTGCCACTGGGTTGCGCGGGCTTCGTAGCCATTGTCGCGGAAAATCTTGACGGTCTCAACCATTTTGTCAACCATTGGATCAACGGTCAACTTGCCATCAACCACCCAGGGTTGTTCACGATTGGCGAAGAACAGGTTCTGAAAATCGCCATTGGAGGATACCATATAAGTATCGCCGCCAGATTTTTCCTTGATGACTTCTGCAGCAGCGATGTACTTGTCGAAATCGCCCAACAGTTCCTGCATCTCCACAGGATCGTCAGTGCCAAAGTATTCCTTTGCCAGGCTGCGGCGATAGAACAATGCGCCTGGGGTAGCCTGATAAGCATAGGCTTTGTGAACACCATCAGCCATACCGACTTCATAAACGAAGGGGTACACCTTAAGTTCGTCCGCGTACTTCTGCAGATCGCCGATATCGGCGAGGAAATCGCTTTCGACATAGCTCTTTACAAATGCGGCCTCAAGCGCGACCACATCCGGAACGCCAGCGGTGCCGAGCGTGGCGAGCAGTTTGGTTTGATACTCACCGTTGGTCATGGGGATCATGGTGTAAACCACATCCACATCCGGGTGAGATTTCTCGAAGGCAACTGCCATGGTGAGAATTTCATTGGTGAAAGACCAGACATTCAAGACGGTCTTTTCCCCGGTAGCGGGGACGTCTGCAGCCGGTGCTTCGGTGGCGGGTGTAGCAGGAGTGCCGCAAGCTCCGAGCACAAGGCTCATGACCATTAATACTGCTAAAAATCCAAATAGACGTTTCATTTTCTTTCCTTTTCTCCTTATGGTTTTTTTGGTGGTTCAAATGACAAAAAACACGTGTTAATGATGAATTGCACCTCCTGTTTATGCCGGCGCTTTGAGAGCGCTCCCTTCGAATTCTACCCCCTGAACTATGGGTCTGTTATTTGAATTTCCCCCACATGAATCGCGAATGATCAGTTCAGCATCAAGGATCATACGTTTTGCAGGTTTAGTACCTTTTTCAATCATATCTATCAGCAGATCAACTGCTTTGATACCAAAATGAGTAATAGGTTGGTGAACGGTGGTCAACTTGATTGGCAAAGTAGACGCAACCGGAAGATCATCAAACCCAACAAATGCCACGTCTTTCGGAATTTGCAGGCCAGCTTCCTGAACAGCCCGCATCGCCCCAATTGCCATCACATCTGACTGCGCGAAGATCGCGTCTGGTCGGAAGGGAAGCAACTTTTTCATGGCAACATAACCGCTGTTCTCCGAAAAATCGCCTTCCACGATCAAAGACGGGTCGATCGTTTTACCAGCCTCAGCCATCGCCTGCTTGAAGCCTGCCTGGCGATCGATCGAAGTCGTGCTGCGAATTGCCCCCGTAATCATGCCAATGCGTTGATAACCAAGCCTGATCAGATGGGAAGTGGCGTTTTTTGCCGCCAAAATGTTGTCCACATCGATGTAATTTACGGATTTTTCCTCAAAAGGACGCCCTAAAACGAGCAATGGCACATGCGAGGAGATCAATCGCCTGAAGAGCATGTCGTCTGAATTGCCGGATTGCAGCAGAATACCATCCAGCATCCCCCGGCGCAAAAGGCGCGGCGTGATTTCGTTTTCATCTTCCTGGTTGCCCACCAAGAAAAGGGATAGGGTCATGTGATGATTGTTGCACGCGAAAGCCACACCCTGGGTGAGATGCGGGAAGTAAGGGTCTGTGAAAAAGGCGCTGGTTGTTCTTGGGATCACCAACCCGATCATGTTGGTGCGTTGGGATGCCAAGGATCTGGCTGCCGCATTGGGATGATAACCTGTGGTTTGAATAATCTTCTCCACCCGCTTGCGCGTTGCCGCCCCCACATTTGGGCTGGCATTTACGACCCGTGAAACGGTTGATCTGGAAACTCCAGCAAGCTTTGCGATGTCCTCAAGTTTTAGATCATTCATGTTTTGGCTTATCTGGCAGCTCGCAAATGATTTTCTTTGGGAGCGCTCTCATAACCCATTATAGTATATTGACAGATGCTTTGTCAATAGCTTTTGGCAAATTGAAAATTACCATTTGGGTTTTTAGCAATAAATCGCTTTTGATATAAACGGTTCTCATTCCAAAACTGGATTCTCTGTCATTGCGAACCTATTTTGTGACAGGTAGTGTACTATTTCCTAAGCAATTACAGATTAAACAACAATCTTCTCTGTGGCAAGAGTTCAGTATCCCTGCAGAAGCTGTTTCTCCTTTTCTGTCAATGCGATCGTTTGACCACAGAGTCAAACATGCCTTTTTTGAACTACTTTCTATGCGACCTGTAAACCCCACCCATGAGGGCTTTGAATTTGTTTTTAGTGTCCTGACACACAGCGCTTTCCTTATTGAAATCACGATTCTTTGGCAAAATGGGAAACTCGGGTTACAAAAAAACAGGCTGAGAAATGAAGCATCTTACCCCTCTACCATCAAGATTCTTCGCTGGCGCTAGAATGACAAACGATTGTCATCCTGAGGAACGAAGGATCTGGGCTCTACTGGCTAGATTCTTCGCAAAAGAAGCTCAGAATGACAGACAATTCTTGTCATCCTGAGGAACGA